>NZ_CP119573.1:605920-908881 GCF_029278605.1 Cupriavidus sp. WKF15 | reverse complement strand
TGGCGCAACGCGCGGGCCTGGCGCAGGAAGAATTCGAAGCACGCCTGGTACGGGTCCGTGCCGAAGGCTGGGCCTACACCTGCGAGGAATCGGCGGCCACCGTCGCCGGGCTCGCGGTGCCCCTGTACAGCCGCGATACGCGTGCCGTGATCGGCTCGCTCGCGATTGCCGGACCGCTGCAGCGGCTCGACGAACACGCCCTGCCGCGCCTGCTCGATGCGCTGCGGGCCGCACGCGACACCATCGGGCCGGTGACAGGGTTCCTGCGCTGACAACACATGGCGGGCTGCCAGCGGAACTGGCGAGGCGCGCGAAACGAGACAACACTAGGGAGGAAGGTGGACATGACGCCTATGCAAACAGAACTGAACGCGCCGGGGGCGGCGCAACCAGCGGCAAGATCGCGCTTCACGGAGCCGTTCCTGCTGCTGGTCTCCGTGGTGCTGTCCGTCTTCGGCGCGATGATCGGCATGCAGCTGATCGTGTCGCTGGGCATCTCGGCCAACACCTCGATCATCGGCGCGCTGATCGCCATCGTGTTCTCGCGCATCCCGCTCGAGGTCACGCGGCGCTTCCGCGTGCTGGAGCGCCAGAACCTGGTGCAGACGGCGATCTCGTCGGCCACGTTCGGCGCGGCCAACTCGCTGATGATCCCGATCGGCGTGCCGTACGCCATGGGCATGCCCGAGCTGGCCACGCCGATGCTGATCGGCGCGGTGGTCGCGATGTTCGTCGACGGCGCCATGCTGTACTTCCTGTTCGGCAGCAAGATCTTCCCGGCCACGGGCACCTGGCCCGCCGGCATTGCCACCGCTGAAGCCATCTGGGCTGGCGACCGCGGCGGACGCAAGGCGGCGTTCCTGGGCCTGGGCATTGCCGTGGGCGTGGGCGGCGCGTGGCTCGGCGTGCCGATGTCCGCGTTCGGCGCGGCCTTCCTCGGCAACCTGGCGGCGCTGACCATGTTCGGCATCGGCCTGCTGGTGCGCGGCTATTCGGTAGCGCTGACCGGCGTCGACATTGCCAAGGCGTATATCCCGCACGGCCTGATGATCGGCGCCGGTATCGTGGCGCTGTTCCAGGTGGCCATGGAGATCCGCCGTGCGCGCCATGCGCCGGCCGCCGGCGCACGTACGATCGAAGTGCCCGCCTCGCGCGCCAGCCGCATCCTGTCGGGCGGCTTCCTGGTCTACCTGGCCATCGCTCTGCTGATCTCGTTGCTGGCCGGCCACGTGTCCGACATGTCGCTGGGCATGCTGGTCGTGTTCGTGCTGTACGCCGCGTTCGCCGCCTACGTGCACGAGCTGATCGTCGGCATCGCCGCGATGCACTCGGGCTGGTTCCCGGCCTTCGCCGTGGCGCTGATCACGCTGACCATCGGCATCCTGATCGGCTTCCCGCCGACGGCCCTGGCCGTGCTGGTGGGCTTCTCGGCCGCCACCGGCCCGGCCTTTGCCGACATGGGCTATGACCTCAAGACCGGCTACCTGCTGCGTGGCGAAGGCCGCGACATGGAAGCCGAACTGGCTGGCCGCAAGCAGCAGTTCCTGGCCGCGATGATCGGCTTCGCCGTGGCCGCGGTCGTGGTGCTCGTATTCCACGGCAGCTTCTTCGCGCAGAACCTGATCCCGCCGGTGGACCGTGTCTATGCGGCGTCGATCAAGGCCGGCTCTTCGGCGGAAATCGCGCGCAACCTCGTGATCTGGGCGATTCCCGGCGCGCTGCTGCAACTGATCGGCGGCTCCAGGCGCCAGCTCGGCATCCTGCTCTCGACCGGCATGCTGATCGCCTCGCCGCTGGCCGGCTGGGCGGTACTGGCCGGCCTGCTGATCCGCTTCGTGCTGCAGCGCCTGCGCGGCGACCAGCACATCGCCGAGATGAGCGCCTTTGCCGGCGGCGTGATCGCGGGCGACGCACTGTTCAGCTTCATCGGCTCGGTCACCAAGCTGCGCAAGTAACACCACTCCCCCTGCATTACCTGAGACGTTCCATGGATATCCAAGCGATCCGCGCCGGCACCCCGCTGACGGCTTCCACCATCTACCTCGACACGGCCGCGGCATCGCTGCCGCCCGATGCGGTGCTCGACACCGTGCGCAGCTACCTGCTCGATACCGGCCACGTGGGCATCTACCTGCCGGCGTTCCGCAAGGAAACCTATGCACGCGTGGACGCCGTGCGCGGCAAGCTGGCCGCGCTGCTGACCGCGGCGGCCGACGAGATCGCCTTCACCAAGAATGCGACCGAAAGCATCTCGCTGGTCGCGCGCGGCATCGCCTGGCAAGCCGGCGACGAAGTGCTGGTGGCCGACACTGAAATGCTCAGCAACCTGCTGCCGTGGCGCCGCCTGGAGCAAACCCACGGCATCGTGGTGAAGATGGTGGCGGCCAATGCCGAAGGGCTGCTGTCGCCGGAAGCTTTTGACGCGGCCATCACGCCGCGCACGCGCCTGCTGACGTTCTCGCACCTGCCCAACTCCACCGGCGCGGTGCAGCCCGCCACGCAGATCTGCGCCGTGGCGCGCCGGCACGGCGTGCTGTCGCTGGTCAATGCCGCGCAAAGTGTCGGCATGCTGCGCTCGGACGTGGCCGAACTCGATTGCGATTTCCTGGCTGGCTGCGGCCGCAAGGCGCTGCGCGCGACCGAGGGCTCGGGCTTCCTCTACGTGCGCCGCGCGCTGATCGGGCAGCTCGAGCCGGCCCTGGCCGGCTGGTGGAACGGCGCCTATGACCGCGCCACCGGCGCGCTGTCCTTCGTCGCCGGTGCGCGCCGCTTCGAGGCGGGCTGCCCGATCGTGCCGGCAATCCTGGGCCTGGGCACGGCCATCGACTACGCGATGCAGATCGGCATCGACGCGATCGAGGCACGCGTGCGCGACCTGACCGAATACGCGGTGGCGAAGTTCTCGTCGATCCCGGGCTTCGAGCTGTACGGCCCGGCCAACGTGGCCAACCGCATCGGCATCGTGCCGTTCAACGTGCGCGGCGTGGACCCGGCCCGCATCGTCGCCGCGCTTGAAGCGCAGCAATGCATCATCGAAGCCGGCAACTTCATGGCCGACGCGATCCTGGCGCGCTATGGCGTATCGACCATGGCGCGCGTGTCGCTGCACTACTTCAATACCCACGAGGAAATCGACCGCGTCGCCGCGCTGATCCGCGCTGCCTTGGCCTGAACCCCGAACCGAATCCCTCAAGGAAAACAGACATGACCCAACGCATCCTCTTGATGAGCAGCTCGCGCAAGGACAACCTCGGCTACCTCGAGCATGCCGGCGAGCAGATCCACACGCTGCTGCGCAAGGAAGCGCGCAAGGTGCTGTTCGTGCCGTTCGCGGGCGTGACGTTCAGCTTCGATACCTACGAAGGCATGGTCAAGCCTGTGTTCGAGCGGCTCGGCTACGCGCTCGAATCGATCCACCACAGCGCCGACCCGCTGCGCGCCGTGAACGAGGCCGAGGCCATCGCCGTGGGCGGCGGCAACACCTTCGCGCTGCTCAAGCGCATGTACGACGCCGGCATCGTCGAGGCGATCCGCGCCAGGGTCCGCGCCGGTACGCCGTACGTGGGCTGGAGCGCCGGCAGCAACGTCGCCTGCCCGACCATCCGCACCACCAACGACATGCCGATCGTGCAGCCGCCGTCGCTGCGCGCGCTGGGCCTGGTGCCGTTCCAGATCAACCCGCACTTCATCGGCGGCAAGCCGGCTGGCCATAACGGCGAAAGCCGCGAAGAGCGGCTGGCCGAGTTCCTGCATATCAACGCGCCGGAGCAGGTGTTCGCATTGCCTGAGGGCTCGGCGCTGTACAGCGACGGCACCAGCGGCACCGTGCTGGGCGAGCGCCATGCGCTGTGGTTCCCGGCCGAAGGCCAGGTCGAGACCATCCGCGAAGGCGAGACGTTCCCGCTGTCGCGCATCACCGGTCCGGCCGGCATGCAGGACTGGCCGGGCTTTGCCTGCTGAGCGCCAAGCGCACGCCTCGCTGAACCTGCCGGGCAGTCGGTGCCCGGCCAATTCGAACAAGACGACTACCGACGCCGGCCGCGGTGATCCGCCGCCTGCGCGGACACCCTTTTACCCTCTGGAGGAGAAACCACAATGAGCCAACCGATCCGCCGCGCCACCCGCGCGGCCCTGCCGCTGTTGCTGAGCCTGCCCGCCGCCGCCATGGCGCAGTCCGGCCTGACGCTGTATGGCGTCGTCGACAGCGCGCTGACGTACCAGACGCATTCCAACCCGGCTGGCGACGCAGTACTGGGCCTGCAGCAGGGCGGCGAAGGCTTCCTGTCGGGCAGCCGTTTCGGCCTGCGCGGCAGCGAGGACCTCGGCGGCGGTCTCAAGGCCGGCTTCGTGCTGGAGAACGGCTTCCTGGCAGACACCGGCAAGCTTGACCAGCAAGGCCAGCTGTTCGGGCGCCAGGCCTACGTCAAGATCGGCAACCAGTGGGGCGAGCTGGCCATGGGCCGGCAGTACACCACGGCCAACACCATGCTGTACTACGTCGACCCGCTCGGCGTCGGCGCAGCGCCCTCCAACTCGTGGATGGTCTACCTGACCGGCCAGCGCTACGACAACGCGGTCAGCTACACCGGCAACTTCGGCCCGGTCTCGGTAATCGCCGAGTACGCGCTGGGCGAAACCGCCGGCAAGGGCTCGGCCAGCTCGTCGGTGTCGCTGGGCCTCAGGTACGCGGCCGGCCCGATCACCGCGATCGGCGACTTCCAGCAGACGCGCGACGTCCAGAGCCGCGCCGCGCGCATCTACATGGCCGGCCTCAAAGGCACGGTGGGCCGCGGCAACCTGTTCGCCACCTATATCTACAGCGACCGCGACGGCGGCTTCGATTCCTCGCGCGGCGGCACCGACACGGCGACCATCACGAGCATGTCGACCGCGCCCACGCCGACCAACCGCGCGGCCATCAACTCGGTCTTCAATGGCAGCCGCCGCGACGACTTCTTCACCGTCGGCGCGAGCTACCCCATCACCGGCAACGTGACGCTGACCGGCAGCGTGATGCACAACCGCACCCGCGCCGACAACTTCAGCGGCAACCGCACCACCGCCTATGGCGTGGCCGACTACGCGTTCAGCAAGCGTACCGACGCCTACCTGGCCGTGGCCTATGACTGGGTGCACGGCGACTGGTCCGGCCTGTTCGGCAACACCACCACCAGCTGGACCGGCGACAGCGGCCGCCGCCTCGACGGCCGCGACAACCAGACCACCGTCATGGTCGGACTGCGCCATCAGTTCTGACGGATTCACCCACGCCGCGTGCGCTCGCGTGCGCGCCATCCCTCGAATTTCACTTGGAGAAAACCATGGCCCTGCAGCAGACGCTGGTCATTCATGAAGCCCTGGACAGCCCTAACGCCAACGGCGCTGTGGTCCGGGACCTGTTCGCGCCCTACGCCGAAGCCGGCGTGACGGTCGAAGTGACCACGGTGCACAACGCCCCGCCCGAGAATACCGCCAATACCAGCGACTTCATCACCATCGTGATTCCGGGCACCGCCGGCAAGCGCGGCGGCGGCCAGGCGCCCACGCTGGGCGTGATCGGCCGCAACGGCGCCATTGGCGCACGGCCTGAACTGGTCGGGCTGGTCTCGGACGCGGACGGCCCGATCGGCTGCCTGGCCGTCGCGCTCAAGCTCGCACAGATGAAGGCGCGTGGCGATCACCTGGCCGGCGACGTCATCGTGACCACGCACCTGTCGACCAATGTCTCGATGCAGCCACACGACCCGGTGCCGTTCATGGGCATGCCGGTGTCATCCGACACCATGAATAACTACCAGGTGCTGCCGGAAATGGACGCGATCCTGTCGATCGATGCCTCCAAGGGCAACAGCATCATCAAGCACCGCGGCTTCGCCATTTCGCCGACGGCCATGCAGGGCTACATCCTGCGCGTGAGCCCGGACCTGGTTGCGACAATGGAATCGACCACCGGCTGCCCGGCCGTCACGTTCCCGATCTCGCAGCAGGACATCACGCCGTACCACAACGGCCTGTACCACTTCAACAGCATCATGCAGCCCCACGTGGCCACGCGCGCGCCGGTGGTCGGCGTGGCGGTGACGGCACAATCGGTGGTATCGGGCAGCGCCACCTCGGCCAACCACGAAATCGACATTGGGGAGGCCGTGCGCTTCTGCGTGGAAGTGGGCAAGCGTTTTGGCGCAGGCAAGTGCCAGTTCTTCAACGCCGCCGAGTGGGAAAAGATCCGCGCGGTCTACCCGGACCTGTCGGTGTTCCAGACCGCCGGCACGCGCTAGGACGCCCCGGGGCGCGGCGGCTCAGCCGGCCGCCGCGTCGTTGGCGGCTTCCTCCGCGTGTGGCGGCGATTCGGTGCCATGCAGGCGCTTCCACTCGTCGAAGCCGCCCGCCAGGGCCCAGGTCTGTCGGTAGCCGGCGGCCCTGAGCCGCTCGGCCAGGATGGCCGCCGAAATCTCGTGCGGACAGGCGCAGTAGACGACAATATCCTTCGATTCGAGCTGGCTGCCCAAGGCGTCGAGCGAACCGTGCATATCGACGACCAGGGCACCCGGAATGCGCTCGATGGGCGCGGCGCCGTGCGCGCGGACATCCAGCACCAGCGGCAACGTGCCGGCGCGGCGGCGGGCCTCGAGTTCATCCACCGTCATGCGCGGCACCCGTCGCGTGCGGCGCAGCAGGCGGAAGCGCCACCACCAGCGCCAGGCCACGAACAGTGCGAGGGCGCCTACGCAGACCAGCACCGCCACGTGGCCATAGGCGCTGAATGCCGCGAGGATGGCGTCGACGAAATCACTGAACACCACGCCCACCAGCACGGCGGAGCCGGACCAGACCAGCGCGCCGATGGCGTCGTAGAACAGGAACACCGGCAGCGGCGTAGCCGTCATGCCGGCCATGGCAGTGGACAGCGCGCCGGCGCCGGGCAGCAGCTTGGTGAACACCAGCGAGCGCGGCCCCACGCGCAGGTAGATCGACTGGGTCTGCCGGATGCAGGTATCTGGCGAAATCGACACCTTGCAGATCGTGCGCAGCATGGGCTGGCCCAGCTTGCGGCCGGCAAAATACCAGGCCGTATCCGCGATCAGGCAGGCCGCGATGACGACCGCCAGCACCGCGCCGATCGACGGACCGGTCTCCTGCACCCCCAGCGCGCCAGCCACGAACAGCATCGGATACGCCGGAATCGGCAGGCCCGCCTGTTCCGCCAGCACGTTCAGGAACACCAGCATCAGCCCATGGTTTTCCAGCATGGTCTGCAACTCGCCCACAGCCGTCTCCCCGCCTTGATCTCGAACATTGGTCAGAGCGACAGTTTGCCAGCGGCGGCGCCAACGTGCACGCCCCGTGGCTGCATGGGACGTTCAAATTCCTTGAGCTTGGTCCCCGCCTTACTGGACGAGCCGGCAACGTCGGGCAAAGTCGACCAGTTCCACCAGCGAACCGACCCGCAGCTTGGCCATGATGCGTGCCTTGTAGCTGCTGACCGTCTTGTTGCTGATGAAGAGTTCGCGGCCGATGTCCTTGTACGACATGCCGCGCGCCAGCATTTTCAGCACCACCAGTTCCTTGTCGGAAAGGCGTCGCAGGCTTTCATCGTCGCCGCACAAGGCCGGCCCGAAGGCATTGCGCCGTGCCAGCGCCGGGAAGACCGTATAGCCCGCCATCACCGACTCCACCGCGCGCAGGATCTCGCGGATGTCCTGCGTCTTGCTGACAAAGCCCTGCGCGCCGGCCTGCCACGCGCGCGGCACGAACACGGCCGGATCCAGCGCCGTCACCACGAGGATGCGCGCCGCCGGATGGATGTCGCGCACCCGGGTGGCCACATCGAGGCCGCCGATGCGCGGAATGTCGAGGTCAAGTATCACCAGGTCCGGCTTGTGCCGGCGCACGGCTTCGATCGCGCACTGGCCATTGTCGGCTTCAAGGATATGCTCCATGCCGAGCAGTTGGGAAAGCTGCGATCTCATCACCAGCCGCAATGCAGGATGATCATCAACGATCAGGACGGTAGCCATGCTTGCGTGTCTGTCTCTCTGGGTCGGCATCGGTCAGGAAGGCGTACGGGCGCCGGAAGACTGTCACCCGCAGGAGATAGACGCGGGGCACGAGCGGGCAAGTATAGGCAGGCGCTCCGGCGCCGATATGCGGTGGGACCGCAATGCAGATGAATCTCCTGCCGACGCAGCAATTTCCTTGCTTTTATAGGCCGCCAGGGCTTCGGATTCATCGGCTTGCCGCCTGCTGGCGACAACACGCATGCATGGCCCCCGACGGCTGCCCCTTCCGCGCGCAGGGACAAACGGGGTTCCGCGGCAGGTGCTACTCTATTTCATTGGTGTCATCCCGGAGAGTTCACCGTGTCCCGCAAAACCCCAATCGAGCGCTACCGCAACATCGGCATCAGTGCCCATATCGACGCCGGCAAGACGACGACGACGGAGCGCATCCTGTTCTATACCGGCGTCAACCACAAGCTGGGGGAAGTGCACGACGGCGCCGCGACCATGGACTGGATGGAGCAGGAGCAGGAGCGCGGCATCACCATCACGTCGGCGGCCACCACGGCGTTCTGGAAGGGCATGGCCGGCAACTACCCCGAGCACCGCATCAACATCATCGACACGCCGGGGCACGTCGACTTCACCATCGAGGTCGAGCGTTCCATGCGCGTGCTGGACGGCGCGTGCATGGTCTATGACGCGGTCGGCGGCGTGCAGCCGCAGTCCGAGACGGTCTGGCGCCAGGCCAACAAGTACAACGTGCCGCGCATCGCGTTCGTCAACAAGATGGACCGCGTCGGCGCGGATTTCTTCCGCGTGCAGACCCAGATCGCCGACCGGCTCAAGGGCCGCGCCGTGCCGATCCAGATCCCGGTTGGCGCGGAAGACCATTTCCAGGGCGTGGTCGACCTGGTCAAGATGAGGGCCGTGGTCTGGGACGATGCGAGCCAGGGCGTGCGCTTCGAGTACCGGGACATCCCGGCCGAGTTGCTGCCGATCGCCCAGGAATGGCGCGACAAGATGATCGAGGCCGCCGCCGAGGCCGACGAGAAGCTGCTCGAGCAATACCTGGCCGGCGAGCCGCTCTCCGAGGCGCAGATCAAGCAGGGCCTGCGCAAGCGCACCATCGCCAACGAAATCGTGCCCATGCTGTGCGGCAGCGCCTTCAAGAACAAGGGCGTGCAGAGCATGCTGGACGCGGTGATCGACTACCTGCCCTCGCCCGCCGACGTGCCCGCCATTCTCGGCCATACCGAGGACGACCGCCAGGCCGAGCGCCATCCGAGCGACGACGAGCCATTCTCGGCGCTCGCGTTCAAGATCATGACCGACCCGTTCGTCGGCCAGCTGATCTTCTTCCGCGTGTACTCGGGCGTGGTCAATTCCGGCGACACGGTCTACAACCCGGTCAAGGCCAAGCGCGAGCGGCTGGGGCGCATCCTGCAGATGCATGCCAACGTGCGCCAGGAGATCAAGGAAGTGCGCGCCGGCGATATCGCCGCGGCGGTCGGGCTGAAGGAAGCCACCACCGGCGACACGCTGTGCGACCCGAACAAGGTCATCATCCTGGAACGCATGAGCTTCCCGGAACCGGTGATCTCGCAGGCAGTGGAGCCGAAGACCAAGGCGGACCAGGAGAAGATGGGCATCGCCCTGAACCGGCTGGCGCAGGAAGACCCGTCCTTCCGCGTGACGACCGACGAGGAATCCGGACAGACCATCATTTCCGGCATGGGCGAACTGCACCTGGAGATCCTGGTGGACCGCATGCGGCGCGAGTTCGGCGTGGAGGCCTCGGTGGGCAAGCCGCAGGTGGCCTACCGCGAAACCATCCGCCAGGCGGTGAAGGATGTCGAGGGCAAGTTCATCAAGCAGTCCGGCGGACGCGGCCAGTACGGCCACGTGGTGCTCAACGTCGAGCCCATGCCGCACGGCGGCGGCTATGAGTTCGTCGACGCCATCAAGGGCGGCGTGGTCCCGCGCGAGTTCATTCCGGCGGTGGACAAGGGCATTCGTGAAACGCTGACTGCCGGCGTGCTGGCCGGCTATCCGGTCGTCGATGTGAAGGCCACACTGGTGTTCGGTTCGTACCACGACGTGGATTCGAACGAGAATGCCTTCCGCATGGCCGGCTCGATGGCTTTCCGCGAGGCCATGAAGCGCGCCAGGCCAATCCTGCTCGAGCCGATGATGGCGGTGGAAGTGGAAACGCCTGAAGAATTCACCGGCAATGTGATGGGCGACCTCTCGTCACGGCGCGGCATGGTGCACGGCATGGAAGAGATCGCTGGCGGCGGCGGCAAGGTCGTGCGCGCCGAGGTGCCGCTGGCGACGATGTTCGGCTACTCCACGTCGCTGCGCTCGCTCACGCAGGGCCGCGCGACGTTTACGATGGAGTTCAAGCATTACGCCGAAGCGCCGGGCAATGTGGCGGAGGCGGTGATTAATGCGAAGCGGGTGGCGTAGTGGCTGGTATGGCTACGCCAAGGACAAAGGCCGCGATGGCAGCGCTGGCGTGCTTGGCGGGCGCCGCTGGTTCGCCGGCGTAGCCGGCGACCTACTTCTTGTCCGAGCGACAAGAAGTAGGCAAGAAGCGCGTCGCCTGGCGGCTGGCCATCAACGATGCGCTCCTTGTTTTCAAGCGGCTTTGGTCTCGCGATGCTTGGTTGCTCGTTCGACCTGCTACGCATAGTGATTCAGAACCAGTGCCTGCGATAACCTGCTCTTGTACGATCCCCATGTAGGGCTCGGGTACAGCGTTCCAATAGCGTCAGTGATGGGACGCCTACGGCTGCGCTGCGCGCGCGCCCTAGTCGGTGTGCGCGGGGCATCATCGTCGCCAGTGCCAACGGTTCGGTTTCCCTGCTTCGCTGTGGCGCGGTTTGCCTGCGGCCTGGGTGCCCAGACTAGGGCTCTGCGCGTAGCGCAGCCGAAGGCGATTACACGATGGCGGTAGCAGCAGGGGCCACGGACAGTTTCGGGGCTCGTTCAATCATTGCTTGAAAGCCTACCGGCGGACGCGCACCACGCGGCAGGCAGCCAGGCACACTCTGAAGCTCATACCCGTACAACACCCGCAGCACACTACGATCAATATTCGCCCGCTAGGGCAAGTAAACGCGCTTTTTGGTTACTTTTTGTCGCTCGGACAAAAAGTGACTCGCCGGCTACGCCGGCGAAACAGCGGCGCATGCCAAGCACGACACCCCCCATCCTTACCCACTCCCCGCAATCCAGCAAAGAACCCTTCCCATCTCACCGTCAGGCCGCCGCTGTCATCTTGAAAATGCCCTGCGCATTGCCGGCGTCAAACCCCAGGTCATAACGCGCGCTGTCCGCGGGCGTGTCGGCAAAGCGGTCGCGCGTGATGAATTCATAGAACGACCCCGGCACGTCGCGTTCGACGCTCTCGCCCTGCGCGCCGATGAAACGGCGGCGCACGGTGCCGGCCCGGAACGCGGTCTGCTTCACGCGGCCGCTGCCCGAGACTTCCACCTTCTCCTTCATCGGCCGGCCCAGCGCCTTCTGCTGCTCGGCCAGCGCGAACACGTCGTCGACGCGGTCGGTGGCGTGGTTGAAGGCATTGCCTTCAGTGGCGATCCACGCCATCTCGGCCGATTCGCGCAGCAGGGTCTCAAAGTCGGCCAGGCGCGGCACGTCGTGCTGGCGCTCGAAGCACGGCACCAGCAGGCCAATCAGTTCGGCGCCATCGGCAACCGCCAGCACGCCATCGCGCTCCAGTTGCCACAGCAGCGTCTGGGCGCGCGCCGTGAGCGGATCGGCCGAGCTGCCGGTCACGCCGCTGACCGCCTGGCGGAAGGCTTCGCTGAAGCGCTCCGGATGGAACTCGCTGACAAAGAACTGGGCGATTCCTTCGGGCGCGTCGGCGTGGGCATAGGAGCGCCCCGTCATGCCGATGCGGTCGAGCGGATAGGTGCCGTTCAGGCGGTAGCCCAGCGGACGCAGGAGGCGCGTGAACGCGGCCTCGCCTTCGGGCAGCGCGCCATTGTCGCGCCACTTGACGGTGCGCAGCGCGCCGTGGTCGAAGACCACCTTGCCGCCGGCGGCGGCGACATCGTCGGTGTAGGCGCGGCCGGCGGGCACCCGGTCGAGGATGCCCGAGAACAGCACCATGTTCAGGGCCTGTGCAATCTGGGCGCGCGTGGCGCGGCCTTCGGCATCGGCCGGCAGGCCATCGGGCACGCTGACGAGCGACAGGAGGTGGCGGCTACGGGCTTCGCCAAGGTTGGCGGACAGCAGTGTGGCGATATTTGGATGCATGGGAACGTTGCGGGATGCGTGAGTGGCCGGGGCAGGATAGTGGCGCCGCGGTGGCGCGGACAAGCGCGGAATCCGCACAACATTGTGCGTGCGGCGCACGAAGACCCGCTCCGGCGCGGGCGCTATACTGGTCGCCCCCCGCGCCGCCCGCTGTCATCCCCGCATCAATCCCCATGAGAAACGACATCCCCAACCTCGGCGCGCTGCAGGCCTTCGAGGCTTCGGCGCGGCTGGGCAGCTTCACGCGCGCGGCCGGCGAACTCGCGCTGACGCAAAGCGCCGTGGGCCGCCAGGTGGCGATGCTGGAGCAGCGCCTGGGCGTGGCGCTGTTCACGCGCGTGCGCCGGCGCCTGGTGCTGACCGACACGGGCCGCGAGTACGCGGCGCGCATCCGCCGCCATCTCGACCATTTGCAGCGCGACACGCTGGAAATCACCGTGGGCCGCGTCATGGGCTACACGCTGGAACTGGCGGTGGTGCCGACCTTCGCCACGCAGTGGCTGATCCCGCGCCTGCCCGACTTTGCCCGCCGGCACCCGAACATCACGGTCAACCTGAGCGCGCGCTCGCAGCCGTTTGCATTCCAGGAGTGCGCCTATGACGCCGCGATCTACTTCGGCGACCAGTTCTGGCCCGGCACGCGCGGCGGCATGATCTTCCGCGAAGGCGGCGTGGTGCCCGTCTGCAGCCCGGCCTTCCTCGAGGAGAACCCCGTCCCCGACGCAGCCACGTTGGCGCGCTGCCGCCACCTGCACCTGAGCACGCGTGCCCACGCGTGGCGCGACTGGTATGCGGCGCAAGGCTGGGACTACAGCATTGCCGCCTCGCGCGGGCCGCGCTACGAACTGTTCACCATGATGACCGCCGCCGCAGCGGCCGGGCTCGGCATCGGCCTGGCGCCGCGGTTGCTGGTCGAACGCGAACTGCGCAGTGGAGAACTCGTGGTACCCGTGGAAGGCGTGCTCGATGAACAGCAGGGCTATTACTTTGCCTACCCGGAGGGCCAGCCACCGTCGGAAGCGCTCGAGACGTTTCGCGAATGGATCCTGGGACTGCCGCGCGAGACGCCGGCAGCCGCCTAGCCGCAGGATCGAGCAACCCCAGTACAAGCACCGAACAACGCCGCCCGCCTCAAGTCACAGCGCTCATGAAGGCCTCGAACGCGCTGGCATCCACCGGCGGACAGAAGAAGTGGCCTTGGCCGTAGTCGCAGCCGGCAGCCACCAGGATGTCGCGCTGCGACTCGGTCTCGACGCCCTCTGCTATCACGCGGATGCGCAGTGCATGCGCCATGCTGATGATGGCGCGGCACAAGGCCACGTCGTCCGGGCCCCGCGTCAGCGAGCGGATGAAGGACTGGTCGATCTTGATGTAGTCAATGTCCAGGCGCCGCAGGTACGACAAGGACGAGTAGCCGGTGCCGAAGTCGTCGAGCGCGATCTCGATGCCGGCCGCCTGGAAGCGGGAGAGCTGGTCCATGACATCGGCGTTCTGTTCCATCAGCGAGCCTTCGGTGATCTCGATGACAAGGCTGCCCACCGGCACGTTCCTGCGCTCGATCATGCTGGACCAGGACTCGGGCCCGTTCGCGGGCGCGCAGAACTCCACGGGTGATTTGTTGACCGAGATCTGGAAGTCCTTGCCAAACACCACCTGCCAGCGCGCAAGCTGGTCCAGCGCTTCCGTCAGCACCCAGCGGCCGATGTCGATGATGAGGCCGGATTCCTCCGCAACGGCAATGAAATCGGCCGGGTGGATCGGCCCGCGCACCGGATGGTCCCAGCGGATCAGGGCCTCGGCCTTGCAGACCTTGCCCGTGCGCAGATTGACAATGGGCTGGTAGTGCAGCGCGAACTGCCCGGACGCCAGCGCCGTGCGCAGGTCCTGCGTGATGCGCAGGCGCTCCCGCTCCGCCTGCAGCAGCGCCTGGGTGAAGACCTTCCAGCGATTGCGGCCCTCCTCCTTGGCGGCAAACATCGCCTGGTCGGCGCACACCAGCAGGGCCTCGGCGTTGTCGGCGTCCTTGGGCCAGGTCGCCACGCCGATGCTGGCCGACACCACCACCAGTTCGCCGGCCAGGCGGTAAGGCGCGGCAATCCGCTCCAGGATCGCCTGGGCAATGTCCCCGGCAACGCCGGCATCGCCCACCGCGGGCAGGATCACGGTGAACTCGTCGCCGGCCAGCCGCGCCACGATATCCGACGCGCGCACCGATGCCGCAATGCGCTGCGCCGCCTCCAGCAACAACAGGTCGCCCTGGTCGTGGCCGAGGGTGTCGTTCACCTCCTTGAAGCGATCCAGGTCGATGAACAGGAGCGCCAGCTCATCCTGCTTGGCGCGCGAACGCTCGATTTCCTGCTCCAGCCGGTCGAAGAACAGGCGGCGGTTGGGCAGGTCCGTGAGCGCATCGAAATTCGCCTGGTGCCGGATGACTTCCTCCGCCTGGCGCTTCTCGGTCATGTCATGGATCAGCGCAACGCGGCGGCGCTCGCCATACGCGTGGGCCAGGTAGGTATCCACGGTCAGGTAGGCGGGAAACTCGCTGCCGTCCTTGCGGCGGATCGAGAGTTCGCCGCTCCAGCTGCCCTTGGCTGCCACGGTGGCCCGCAGGCGTTCGACCAGCCCTGTCGCATTGCCTGACCCACTGACGCTATAGCCCGAGCGGCCCCTGATCTCCTCGACTGTATAGCCGGTGGCGGCGGCAAAGGCCGGATTCACGTCGATGATGGTGCCGTCGAGCGACGTCACCACCATGGCTTCGCTGCTGGACGAATAGACCAGCGAAGCCAGCCGCATCTCCTCCATATGGCGGCGTCGCTCCGCCATGGAGCGGCGCAGGCTGTAGTACAGCAGGCCAAGCAGCAGCGTGGAAGCCATGGCACCGGCCAGGGCAATGCGGCGATAGACCTCGTAGGGCGCCAGCACCTTGCCGACCGACTCGCCCACTACGAAATTAAGCCCGAACTCCGGCACACGGTAATAGCCGAAGACCCGCTCCACGCCTTCGGAGCCCGACATCGCCCGGTAGCTACCGGACGGGGGCGACCCGCTGGCAAGGTACGGCCGGTTACTGACTGCCCTGGCCAGCGTGCCCTCCAACGCCGGCACACGCGCAATGACCTGGCCAGAAGTCTTGATGACCGACGCCACTTCGCCACCGCGGTTGGTGAACGTCTGCGCAAAGCTGGCGAACTGCTCCGGACTGACCGAAACCACGATGACCCCGTCGAAGCTGCCCGCGCGCAGGATGGGGCGCGTGAACTGGATCGACCATTTGCGCGAGACCTTGCCCTTCACCGGGTCGCTGATGAACAGCATGTCGCGCCCGCCCGCGTCCTGATGGACCCGGAAATGCTCGCGCCCGCTCAGGTCGACCTTCTCGCCAGGAACGGGCGGGGCGATGGACGAATAGATGAGCAGGCCATGCTTGTCGATCACCGACACCTGGAACGAGAGGTCCACCACCAGGTTCTCCCGCTCATGCACCATGTCGATAAACCCCGGCTGGCCGGCCAGCCAGCTGGCCCGCAGGTCGAGAAGGAATTCGGACAGCCGCAGGATGCTGGATTTCGAGTACGCGCCGAACGCCTGGGCCTCCGCCTGGGTACGCTGCGCGGCGTCGTGCAGCAAGCGGTCCCGCTCGCTCACGAGCTGAAATGCCGCAAACGCCCATGTTGCAATCAGCCACGCCGCCGCCCCCAGGTTCAACGGGGAAAAGACCTGGCGCAGGCGCTGCAGCGCCTTGCCATATCGGGGGGTCGAGCGTTGTGGCATCAAATGGGTATCGCAGCGCAGCGAAGAATCGACATGGATAGGAGGCTAGTCGAGGTCAGCGAACCCGACAAGCAGCACGCACTCTAGTCCCGTGCTCACAGCAGGCGCTGTCGGACCGGGCAAGCGCGACCCTGCCTGAAAATCCTCCTCGGCAAAAAACTCAAAATTCCCCTTGTAATGAGATCGATTCCCATTTACTATCACATCACTGTCTGACGACACAGCAACGCCGTCCAGACCAGCCGGCCAGCCTGGCACCGCCGCGGTACGCGGTGGAACGAGCAGGCCCGCCGGAGAGAATTTCCGGATCGTCGCCACCTGGCGGCATCCTGTTACCGACTTTTGTGGGGACCGCTCCGTAACGCGGAGCGTTTGGCAGTAGCCAGTCGCCGGATGGTCGGGAAAGCAACCAGACCCCGCTTTCCCGATCGCGTCATCCGTCGACAAGCCAGGCCGCCTTTTTATTCCGCGCGCCGTGCAGATACGGCGCCACGTCCGGGACGCACCGCAAGGGCGTTCCGGACGTCTTCCAGCCCGATTTCCGCAGATTTCCCAACGCCGTGCGCCGACGGCGCTCGCAGCCGCATGCCATGCCAACCGTGAAGTCCGATCCTGCCCACCTCAAGCGCGCCGGCCTCAAGGCTACGTCGCCCCGCGTGCGTATCCTGGACGTGTTCCGTACCTGCGAGCGGCGCCACCTGAGCGCCGAAGATGTCTACCGTATCCTGCTCGCCCAGGACGACGACGCCGGGCTTTCGACCGTGTACCGCGTGCTCAACCAGCTCGTCCAGGCCGATATCCTGCTGCGCCACAGCTTCGAGTCGGACCACGCCGTGTTCGAACTCAATGAAGGCGGCCACCACGATCACCTGATCTGCATGAACTGCGGACGCGTAGAGGAATTCCGCGACGAACGGATCGAGCAGCGCCAGCGCCAGGTCGCCGCCGACAACGATTTCGCGCTGCGCGAGCACATGCTGGTGCTGTATGGCATCTGCCCGCAATGCCGGGCCGAGCAGCCGGCCGGCTGACACGCGTGGCGCGCCGTTAGCAGAGCCGACCGTGGAGCGACTGACCAAGCCCCTGTCCGAACTGAAGCGCCTGCTCAACCTCTGCCTGCGGCAGGAACCGGGTTGCCAGGACTGCCAGCTGCGCGCCATGTGCGTGCACCGGCCGGACCACACCGGCTGCAACTGGAGCGCCGAGGTGGATTTCCCCGAGCGCACCGAAGCCGATGCCGTGCGCAACCTGCGCCAGGCGCGGCGCGTGGTGATGCTGGCGCGCGAGCGCTACAACGTCGTTCCCGGCAGCTGAAGCTCAGCCGCGCGCCGGCTCCGGCCGCGGCACCGGCCGAGGCGGGCGCAGCACCATCCAAACGGCGGCACCGATCAAGGCGCTGCCCGCCAGGTGCGCCCACGATAGCGATTCGTGCAGGAACAAGGCGCCCCATACCATGCCGAAGGGCGGGATCAGGAAGGTGACCGTCAGGGAACGCACCGGGCCCAGGTCGGCGATCAGCCGGTAATAAAGAATGTAGGCCAGCGCCGTGCAGACCACGCCGAGCCCCAGCATGGCGGCCCAGACCCCGGTCCCGGCATCGGGCAGCGTATTGTGCCGGACCAGCGCGCCAAGGCTGAACGGCAGCAGGAACAACGTGGCCCCGACCAGGCTGCCGGCGGCCACAAGGCGGCTGTCCAGCCCGCCACGTTCCGTGATCCAGCGTCGGGTCAGGAAGCCGGCCAGACCATAGCAAGCCGTCGCCACGAGGCAGGCCACTGCACCAAACAGCACCTGCACAGAAAACGCCACAGGCCCGGTGCGCGTGAGCACTGCCACGCCAGCAATGCCCAGTACCACGCCGGCCGCCTTGGCGCGCGTCAGGCGCTCCGCAAAGAAAAGCGCGCCAATCAGCACACCCATCAGCGGCGTCATCGCATTGAACACGGCCGAGTATCCGGCCGGCAGCCACAGCGCCGCGATGGCGTACATGACGAACGGGATGCCGGAGTTCACCGCTCCCAGCGTGAGCACGGCCCGCCACTTGCCGCGCATATCCCAGCGCAAGCCGAGCATGGGCAGGCAGGCGGCAAGCGTGACCGCGCCAATCAGCACCCGCACGAAGGCGGTCGGCAAGGGTCCCAGGACAGGCGCCCCGATGCGGATAAACAGGAAGCTGGCGCCCCAGAGAGCGGCCAGCGAAAGCAGGCGAATGAGATCGGCGGGTTTCATGGTTGGGTGACTTGCCATGGCATGGGCGGATTAGACGTCCGCGCCGGCTCTGCCGCAAGCCGTTTTCGGACCTGTCCATGGCGGCGCACCAGGCATTGGCCGATGGCCGAGATGCGGCAAAATGATCACAAAATTCGATCATCACCCCGGTTCGTCGCGGAAATTGGTCGATCTGGTGGCGAGTTCGTTACATGACCTTGCAGCTGGCTTTCAGTCATACCCCTCGCTAGGGGGGAATATGCGACAGGCGCGTGACAAGCGGACTTCGATCAAATTAAAATCTGGTCTGCGCCAGAGTTAATTGACCCCTCCGACGCATTCCCGACAAGCCGCCAGGCAACTGGCGGCTTCTTTTTTGCCGGAAGCAGGCGCAAGCTTGCCATGCCGGCATGCCAGCAAGTTGTTGTGACGTCCGTGCGGCCGCGCATGCTTCACATTGCCAACCTTGCGTCAACCGGCCTTCCCCGTCCCGCGTTGCCTGCCACATGAAACGACAGTTCCTGGGCTTGCTCGCCCGCGTTTACGTCCTGCAGTTCGCCATGGAAGTCCCGGCTACCGTGGCCATGCTTGCAGAAATGTTGATGGAATATGGCTTCCAGGTCGATATCGGCACGGTGCGGCCGCTGCTGCGGGCCTTGCAGATGGAAGGCTACCTGCAGAGTGTGCTGCGCGACGGCATCGGCCGCGTCTACCTGCTCACCGAGCAGGGCCGCGAAGAATTGCGCGCCAGCCGTGAACGCATCGACGACCTCTACCGTCGACTGCACTCGCCCGGCGCGGAAGCCGTCGGCAATCCCTCTACGACTCAGGCCTGATTTCCCTTGCGCCGCCATTGCGGCGTTTCCTTGCCACCACGGCGTACCCGTTTCTGCGTGCTCTTGAAGACGCCCGGCTACCGGCTGATTCTTGGGTGGGTGGCGCGTCCGGCGGGCTCCGCAGCGCCGTCGCGCCAGGCATCGGCCGGCAGCATGCGCTCGAAGCCGCTGTCGAGCACCTCGCGCAGCGTGTCGGGTCCCACCGCGCGGCAGAACAGATAGCCCTGCAGCGCATCGCAGCCCTGCGCACGCAGGAACTCGAACTGCGCCATGGTCTCCACGCCTTCGGCCACGACCTTGAGGTGCAGCTGGTGGCCGAGCGTGATGATCGCCGCCGCCACGACCTGGTCATGCCCGGGTGTGGCGACGTCATCGACGAAGGACTTGTCGATCTTGAGCCGGTTGATCGGCAGCCGCGTCAGGTAGTGCAGGCCCGAGTAACCGGTGCCGAAGTCGTCGATCGACAGCTGCACGCCCAGTTCGCGCAGCCGGTGGAAAGTGTCGATGGTGGTCTCGCCGCCATCGACCAGGATGCCCTCCGTGACCTCGATGACCAGGCTGGCCGGCGGCAGTCCGGTCTGCTGCAGGCAGCGCGCGACCACGTCGGGAAACCCGGCCTGGCGCAACTGCAGCGGCGAGATGTTCACGGCCACCTCGATATCGCGGCCCAGCGCTACGCGCAGCGCCTGGATCTCGCGGCAGGCCGTGGCCAGCGCCCATTCGCCCAGCGCCCCAATCAGGCCGCACTGCTCGGCAATCGGGATGAACTCGGACGGCGACATCGTGCCGCGCTCCGGCGTCTGCCAGGCGATCAGCGCCTCCACGCCGGCCACGGCCAGCGTGGTGGCGTCGACGATGGGCTGGTAGCGCAGCGTGAACTCGTCTTCGTCGAGCGCCCGGCGCAGCAGCCCCTCGATGGTGAGACGGGCCAGCGCCGCTTCGCCCATCTCGCTGGAAAAGCGGCGCTGTTGCGCCCGGCCGCCCTGCTTGGCGGCGTACAGGGCGGCATCGGCCGACTTGAGCAGGTCGGTCAGCGATTCGCCGTCGGTCGGGAACATCGCGATGCCTAGCGACGGCGTCACCCGCAGCCGCTGCCCGTGGATCTCGAGCTCCTCGGACACCCGCGCAAGGATCTTCGAGGCAGCCAGTTCGGCCTCGCTGTCCTGGCGCAGCCCGCTCAGCACCACGGCGAACTCGTCGCCGCCCATGCGCGCGACCAGGTCGCCCTGGCGCACCGCGGCCTTGAGGCGGTCGGCGATGGTGCGCAGCACGTCGTCGCCGACCGGATGGCCCAGCGATTCGTTGATGTGCTTGAAGTGATCGAGATCGAGCAGCAGCAGGGCCACGCGCTCGCCGTGGCGGCGCCCGTGCAGCAGCAGCGCTTCGCAGCGCTCGGTCAGTTCGGCGCGGTTGGGCAGGCCCGTCAGCGCGTCATGCAGCGCCAGGTGGCGGATGTACTCGTCCACGCGGTGGCGTTCGGTCAGGTCGCAGGCGATGGCCTGGTACTCGCGCGGCTGGCCTTCTTCGGCGGGCAAGGTGCGCAACGTCACCTGTACCGGCAGGCGCGAGCCGCCCTTGCGCAGCCACGTCCATTCGCGCTCGTCCACCAGCCCGAGGCGCGCCTTCGCCACCAGCGCCGGCAGCCCCGGCGCGACGGATTCCCCGAGCTCGCGCGAGAGTTCGCGCGCGCGCTCGGCCAGTTCGTCGGCCACGTACAGGTCGACGTAGCGCATACCGGCGCCAGGATCGGTTTCCGGATACCAGAGCATGTGCCGGCCCGCGCGGTTGATGCCGGTGATGCACCCGTCCTCATCGAAGGTGATGACACACATGGGCGCGTGGTCGGCCAGGCTCGCGTAGCGGCCGGCCTGCACGGCGGCCTGCTGGCGCGCGCGCCACAGTTCATCGAGGTCGGTCAGGATCCAGAGCGAGCGGGCGGGCTCGCCGGACCCCTTGCCGGACAGTCGCGCCATGCCGGCCCGCAGCGGGAAGCGGCTGCCGTCGGCGCGCACGCCCTCGAGCTCGCGCTGGGCCGTGGCCTGCCCGGACGGCGCTACCGACGCCATGGCAATGCCGGCAACCCCCGGCACCAGATCGGCCAGCGCCCGGCCACGCAGTTCGTCGGCACTCGTGCCAAAGCAATGCGCCGCGCGTTCGCTCGCGCTCATCACCTTGCCCTCGGCATCGGTCACCAGGAATCCGTCCGAAGCCAACGCCATGCATGCCTGCAGCATGGCATGGTCGGCGGCGCGGCGGCTGTCGGCTGCCAGGGCGTCCTGCCTGGCGGCCGCGCGCTGGCGCGCCAGCATGAAGGTCAGCAGCGTCATGAGCAGCGTGGCCAGCGCGCCAGCGGCGGCAGTCATGCGGGCACGGTCGGTGCCGTGGACCGCTTCAAACGCGGGGCGGGATGCCGCCCGCAAGGTCCACGTCCGTCCGCCGTAGTCGAACTGCCGGTCGGTGGCGAGCATCGGAAGATGGCCGTCGTCACGGCGCTCGCCATCGGTGAGATCGCCCGACACGAGCTTGCCGTGCGCGCTGGCGGGGCCTTCATGGAGCGACAGCACCAGCTCGTCGGCGGCGCGCCCCGTTACGCTGCGCATCAGGTCGCCCAGGCGCAGCGACGCATAGACATAGCCAATGACCGCCGCACGCCGGTCTTCGACACTGTTGAGCGCCTCGCCGCTGCCATACACGGGCAGGACCACCAGCGCGCCCAGCTGGTGCGTCGCGGACTCGGCCTCGCGCATCGGCTCCAGCCCCGCGGTGGCGCGCGGCTCGCCGCTGTCGCGCGCGGCCTCCAGCGCGGCACGGCGCGCCGGCTCGGACAGCATGTCGAAACCCAGCATCCGGGCGTTGCGCCCGGCCAACGGCTCGATATAGAAGACGGGCACGTAGACATCGCGCACCTCCGCGGGCGCAATGCTGAAATCGGACAGGCCGTCGCGATGGGCGGCGGCGGCCAGGCGAGCGACGCCGTCGCGCCGGACCACCGGTGCATAGCCGACGGCTTGCGTGCCGGGCGGCAACTCGTCGAACTGCGCCGCATACAGGTAGTTGCGCCACTGGGATCGCGACGTGGCCGGGTTGGCCGTCATCAGCGCGGCCACGCCACGCAGCAACTGGTCGTTCTCCTGCAGCCGCGCGCGCAGCGCGGCCGTGGTATCGGCCAGCAGCGCGTCGAAGCGCTGCTGCGCCAGGTGCTGCTCCGGTTGCGCCGCCTGCTGCCAGGCGGTGGCCGTCAACAGCGTGCCACCCGCGGCAACCAGCAACGCGAGCAAGCCGGGCACGGCGGACGATGGCAAACGCAGTTTCATGGCGGACGGAGTTCGTGGAAGGCCGCGCGGCGCACGCCCGCGCCTTGCAGGCAACGGGGCACTATACCTTGGCGCGCCCCTGCGCGCACAGTCCGGATCCACACGCATCCCGCCATGAAGAAGGACAGCCGTCCGCAAGTCCAGCGTGCCGGCTATGTCAATCCCCGCACATTGCCTGCCTGCCGTGACCGCGCCGGGTATGGTAGGGTTGTGCCGCTGGCGTTCCGCCGAGCGCCCCGCCTGCCCGGACCCGGCCCCGCGCGGCAAGCCGATTTCCGAACCTCGCCCCCGCATGCCCGTCTTCTTGCCCACGCTGAAAGCGCGTATCGCGCTGATCACCACGGTCCTGGCCGCGGTGTTCGGCACCGGCATCGTGCTCACGTCGTTGCACGCGGCGCACCGCGACCTGCATGACGTGCTCCAGGACGAGCAGGACTCGATCGTCAAGCTGTCCGCGGACCAGCTCGACACCGCCATGGAAGACCGCATCATGCTGCTGACGCAGCAGGCGGGGCAGCTTGGCGGCCTGCTTGCCACGGCGCGCGGCGCGCAGGGGCACGCCGCACTGGCCCAGGCAATGATGCAGGTCCGGCGCGCCGTCCCGGTTCCCGGCGCGTTCAACGCGCTGATGGTGGTCGACGCGCGCGGCACCGCGCTGGGCGACGGCGGGGTGTTCGCCGAGGTCGGCGACCGCGGCTATTTCCGCGAAGCGGCACGCACGCGCACGCCGGTGGTCAGCCCACCGATCCGGGGGCGCATCAATGACCGCCTTGGCGTGATGGTGGCGGTGCCGGTCATTTCGGCGCAAGGGCAGTTTGCCGGCCTGGTGGGCGGCTGGCTCGACCTGTCGAGCTCGAACTTCCTCGTGGAGGTACTGCACAACCGGCTGGGAACCACTGGCTTCTACTGCCTTGTCTCGGCGGGCAGCCGCCCCGTCTACGTGCAGCATCCCGACCCGGCGCAGGCGCGCCAGCCCGCCCGCGCCATCGGCGATACCTGCGGCCAGGACGACCGCGCCGCGCTGTTCGAATTCCTGACGCCCACGCGCCCGGTGGTCTCGCGCTACCTGATGTCGACCACGGGCTGGGAACTCGTGGCGCTGCTGCCCGCGCGCGAGGCCTACGCACCGCTGCACCGCATGCAGGAGCGCCTGCTGATGCTGGCCGGCCTGGCGCTGGTCCTGGTGGCCGCCTCCATCTGGCTGGCCGTGCGTTACCTGCTGACGCCGCTCACGCGGCTGCATGAGGTGGTCAGGGACAGTGCTTCGGACCTGTCCGCGTTCGAACGCCTGCCGTCGCGGCAGCACCGCGACGAGATCGGCGACCTGGCGCGCGCGTTCACCCGCCTCATGCGCGACGTGCGCGACCGGCGCCAGGAACTGGGCCGCAGCGAGCGGCGCCTGCGCGCCGTGACCGACACGCTGCCGTCGCTGCTGGCCTTTATCGATACGGACGAGCGCTATGTGTTCAACAACATCGCCTATGAACACACCTTCGGCCTGACACCGGAGGAACTGCGCGGCAAGACCGTGCGCGAGGTGCTGGGCGAAACGCGCTATGCCAGGGCCCAGCCCTATCTGCAACGCGCACTGGCCGGGGCCGTGGTGACATTCGAGTCCGAAGACAACGATCCCGAGTACCGCTGCATGGAAACCAGCTACCGCCCCGAATGGAGCGCGGACGGCAGCGAAGTGGTCGGCGTGCATATCCACGTGCAGGACATTACGCCACGCAAGCTCGAGACCATGCGCCTGTCGCATATTTCCAGCACGGACCACCTGACGCAGCTATTGAACCGCAGCGCGTTCGAAAGCCGGCTCCAGCATGCCATGGCGAACTGCCGCGAAACCGGCGGCAGGATGGCGCTGCTGTACCTGGACATGGACCGCTTCAAGGCCGTCAACGACATCCACGGGCATGCCGCCGGCGACTTGCTGCTGCAGGCCTTTGCCAAGCGCGTGCTGGGCTGCGTGCGCAAGCAGGACGCGGTGGCGCGCCTTGGCGGCGATGAATTCGCGGTGATCCTGGAAGGCGTCGGCAACGCGGCCGCCGCCCGCAGCGTGGCCACCGCGATCCTGTGCGCGGTGGGCCAGCGCTTTCACTTCGAAGGCACCTTCGCCGACATCGACGTCAGCATCGGCGTGGCGCTGTACGACGGCGGCCCGACCCAGGACCGCGAACTGATGCGCCTGGCCGACGTGCTGCTGTACCGCGCCAAGGGCGCCGGACGGGGCCGCTACGAGATCGGCCCGCCGGAACTGGTCACCGTCGACAGCGCTCAGTGAACCGTGCCGCGCGGTGTGCCGCCCGCGCCACCGGGATCTTCGCCGCCATCGCTGCCCGGCTCATACGACACATGGCGGCCGTCGCTGGACTGGTAGCCCAGCTGCGCGTCGGCGCCGAGCATCTTCTGCCAGGCGATCATCGCCTCGGCCACGGCGTTCGACTCGCCCTTGAAGACGACCACGTCGTTGCCGCAGGCCGGGCACTGCCCGCCGAAAACGGCGTCGATGCCGGGCAGCCCGGGCACGTCCAGCTCGTCAAATTCCTGGAAAGCAGTCTTGCAGTGGCCGCAGACCAGTTGCGCCGGGCGCAAGGCCTCTTTCTTCGCACGCGCTTCTTCAGCCCGCTGCTGGGGCGTACCCCGTCGTTTTGCCTCGCCCATGATGTCCGTCCTTTCCTGCCGCTTGTGGAATGCCGTCTTTCCGATTAGAGCACGGCCAAGGGGGGCAAGTGCCACCGCCATGACCATTCCCGTAATCGGTTGTGCGGCGCAGGCGGCATTGTAGATCACTGCTGTGCAGCAAACCCTTCCCGGCAGGACGCGTGCGCGCCTGCTATTGTGGATAACGGTTGCCCGCGACCGCCGTTGCCGTCACCGCCGCGGGTCTGTACCTGTCCCCGTCACCGATCCCCCCAAGGAGGACGCTCCCATGATCCGACCCACCGTGCAGGAAAACGCCCGCCGCTACGCCGACTGCATTGCCGCCTGCAATGCCTGTGCCGCCGCCGCGCTCAAGTGCGCCGCGGCATGCCTGGAAGAGCCCGACGTGCGCAAGATGGCGCGCTGCATCGCGCTGGACATGGACTGCGCCGGCATTGCGCAACTGGCCGCGTCCTATATGCTGCGCAACAGCGAATTCGCCCCGCTCGTCTGCGAGGACTGCGCCGAAGTCTGCAAGTGGTGCAAGGAAGAGTGCGAGCGGCACGACGCCGATCATTGCCAGGAGTGCGCGCGCGCCTGCGCGGCTTGCATGGAAGCCTGCCTGAAGATGACGGCCTAGCCGTCGCATGCCACGGGCCGGCGCCAGGAACGGGCCGGCCGCATCACGCGATCTCTGCTAGCGGGCCCGGCGCTTTCCAACCGGCCGGCTCGACGCCATCGGCCTCTTCCGGTGCGCGGATCTGCGCCGTGAATGATCGGCTGCGACAGGCCCGGGCGCCTGGCGGCCGGGGTCAGGCTGCCCATGCGCGCCACCATGAAGAAGAACCCGAGCCGGGCGATAAGCATGCTGGCGGCAGGGGAATGGCGAAACTGCCGGAAACCATGAAGCACTATCCTAGAGGACGGCCATAGGCGGCCATGCCGCGTCATGACCGGTCTCCCTCTCTCCCCGTTGCCAGGAGCTTGTCAATGTCCGCACCGTCTTCCTCCGCCACCCGCATTGAAAAAGACAGTCTCGGCGATGTGCCAGTCCCCGCCGATCACCTGTGGGGGGCGCAGACCGAACGCTCGCGCCAGAATTTCCGCATCGGCAATGAAAAGATGCCACCCGCGCTGATTGAAGCGTTCGCCGTCCTCAAGCTATGCGCCGCGCGCGCCAACCGCGAGCTGGGCGTATTGCCGCAAGAACTGGCCGGCGCCATCGAACACGCCGCCAGCGAAGTGATCGAAGGCCAGTGGCCCGACGAGTTTCCGCTGTCGGTCTGGCAGACCGGTTCGGGCACGCAGACCAATATGAATCTCAACGAGGTCATCTCCAACCGTGCCATCCAGCTGCTGGGCGGCCAGGTAGGCAGCAAGAAGCCGGTGCACCCGAACGACCACGTCAACGCCAGCCAGTCGTCCAACGACAGCTTCCCCACGGCCATGCACATCGCCGCCACGCGCGCGATCCAGCAGAAGCTGCTGCCCGCGCTGGAGCTGCTGCAGCAGACCTTCGCGCGCAAGGTGGATGCGTTCGCCGACATCGTCAAGGTCGGCCGCACGCACCTGCAGGACGCAGTGCCGCTGACCCTGGGCCAGGAATTCTCGGGCTACATGACGCAGGTGGCCGACGCGCAGTCGCGCTTGCAGCAGGCCATGCTGCGCGCGATGCCCGTCGCGCAGGGCGGCACGGCAGTGGGCACCGGCCTGAACGCGCCGCCCGGGTTTGCCGCTGCCTTCGCGCGGGCGCTGGCCGACTACACCGGCCTGCCGTTCGAGCCGGCGCCCAACCGCTATGCGCTGCAGGCCGCGCACGATGCGCTGGCCGACCTGTCCGGCGCGCTCAACACGACGGCATCCTCGTTCCTGAAGATCGCGCGCGACTTCATGCTGCTCGGCTCCGGCCCGCGCGCCGGCTTTGCCGAGCTGCAGCTGCCGGCCAACGAACCGGGCTCGTCGATCATGCCCGGCAAGGTCAACCCGACGCAGGCTGAAGCGCTGGCGATGGTGTGCTGCCGCGTGATCGGTAACCACACCACGGTCACGCTGGCCAATGCGCTGGGTACGCTCGAACTCAATGCGTACAAGCCGGTGATCGTCTACAGCCTGCTGCAGTCGGTGACCCTGCTGGCCGATGCCGCGTCGAGCTTCGCCGAACACATGGTCGAAGGCGTGGAAGCAGACCGCGAGCGCATTGCCGAGCTGCTTGAACGCTCGCTCATGCCCGTGACCGCACTCAACCCGCATATCGGCTACGACAAGGCCGCCGAGATCGCCAAGCTGGCGGTCAAGCGCAACCTGTCGCTGCGCGAGGCGGCGATCGCGTCCGGTCACGTGACTGAGGAACAGTTTGCCGCGTGGATTGACCTGAAGGGTATGACCAGGGAGGTGTAGGGCATGGAGACGGGCATCGCACCCGACGATGCGATGTCCCATCCGCCATCAGATCACGCCCTGTGCCTTCAGGGCGGCTACCTCTGACTATCTCTTTCACTCCGTACCTTTTCGAACCAGAGTTCTTTGAGGAGGCGCCAACCATGCCAGCTATCAAGCGCATAGATCCGGGCCATCCTGCTTATCAGGTCGCGCTGCATAGAACAACCCGCTACCCTGCGGAGCACGTCACGTTGACGGCTGGCTCCAGAAAGAGGCTGCGCCCCTGTGTACCGCATCGGAAGGTCGGACGCGGCAAGGTCGGAATCGGTGGCAAGCGCAGCGGCAAGTAGGCCCATTCTTTCCCCGCGGTCGCTGAACAGTGGCGGAATGCGAGAGCACCGGCGGTCAGGAGGACATCGATGAAGTTCGACTACTGCGGCATGCTGTGCGCACTGATGCTGGTGACGCCGGGCATTCATGCCGAGGACGACCTGCAGAACCGTGGTCATGACCCGTTCTTCCAGGTCTCCGCTGCAATTCCCGATTGCCCGGAACCCGCCGGCCCGCGCGTGAATGAAGCCGAGTGGAAGCGAGAATCCCATCACCGCGTCGAACACGGCAACCACTGTTGGCTGGAAGGGCGCTGCCGCCTGCCAAACGCTTTCGCTTACGACGAGGAGATTGCCGACAGCACGCGCCGCCGGCTGCAATGGCTGTCGGCCAACCTGCCGGGATGGCGACAGAGTACCTTGTGGGTGACGGTGTGGCAGCGTTGGATGCTGGTCCAGGGCTGCGTGGCACCGGACTTTCCGATGGCGCAGTTCATGGCCGCGTTACGCGAGGTTCCCGATGTCGAGCGCGTCATCGATGAAACAACTGCGCATCCGGAGCGGGGAGTGCCTTATGCGCAGTTTCGCAAGGCATCGCAGGGCAGTATGAAAGCCGGTGCGGTCGACAGGTCGGTGCCGTAGGCTGGATCACCATGTCCATGTCGATTACGCGGACGGATTTATGCAACGGAGGCCAGATTCTTGTTGCAACGTGCCTGGCAGGCAAGACAACCCCCATAATCACCCATCCCCCGCAACCCGGTGAAGCTACACCGACATGGATTCCAACCTCGCCCATTCCTGGCTGACCTTCAGCGCGCCCGTGGCCGCCGCGCGTGCCGCCGGGCGCCCGCTGGTCGCGCTGGAATCGACCATCATCGCGCACGGCATGCCTTACCCGGAAAACGTGCGCACGGCACGCGAGGTCGAAGCGGTGATCCGCGCTCTGGGTGCCGAGCCCGCGACGATCGCGCTGATCGACGGGCGCATCCGCATTGGCCTGTCGGACGATGAACTCGAACGGCTCGGCCGTTCCGGTGAAGCGCACAAGGTGAGCCGCCGCGACTTGCCGGCCGTACTGGCCAGCGGCGAGCTTGGCGCCACCACCGTGGCGGGCGCGATGATCTGCGCGGCGCTGGCCGGCATCGAGGTATTCGTGACCGGCGGCATCGGCGGCGTGCACCGCGGCGCGCAGGAGACCTTCGATATCTCGGCCGACCTGC
This sequence comes from Cupriavidus sp. WKF15, assembly GCF_029278605.1. Lineage (NCBI taxonomy): Bacteria > Pseudomonadati > Pseudomonadota > Betaproteobacteria > Burkholderiales > Burkholderiaceae > Cupriavidus > Cupriavidus sp. WKF15. Next base: position 879,891 of record NZ_CP119573.1, on the reverse strand, counting down.
AGGAACTCGCGCGGACCTCGGTGGCCGTGGTGTGCGCGGGCGCCAAGTCGATCCTCGATATCGGGCTCACGCTCGAATATCTCGAAACCCATGGCGTGCCCGTGCTCAGTTGCGAACAGGACAATGTCGCGGCGTTCTACACGCGCGACAGCGGCTTTCGCGCGGACTACCGGCTGGATGATCCCGCCGGACAGGCGCGCTTTATCCGCGCAAAATGGGATCTCGGGCTAGCGGGCGGCGTGCTGCTGAGCACGCCGGTGCCGGAAGCGGCGGCGATGCCGTCAGCGGACATCGACGCATGGACGCAGCAGGCGCTCGATGAGGCGCAGGCGCAAGGCATCACGGGCAAGGCCGTGACGCCATTCCTGCTGGCGCGCATCAAGGCGCTCACGGGCGGCCGCAGCCTGGCGACCAATATCGCGCTGGTGAAACACAATGCCGAAGTCGGCGCCCGGCTTGCGCTGGCGCTGGCCCGGGCTGCACGCGGCGCCGGGCCGGTCTGAGTAATCTGAGTACGGCCCGCCGCGCATCCACGCCCACGCGCCGAAGCCTGCACTTCAGTCCTCCGCCTTCTCCGGCGGCAGCGCCTTGCCCAACAGCTTGCCGAGCAATCCGGTCTTGCCGGCATTCTGCTGGCCCTTCGTCTTCGGCAGGGAGCCGGCACGATTGGCGCCTGCCTGCTTCATGTTGTTGGCAATCTTCAGGCCCTTGTTTTTTTCCAGGTCGGTTTTCTTCACGGACATCATCCCAGGAGTCGAGCCCCGCATTGTACGCAGGGCAGCCAGCCTGCGGCAGCGAACTGGCGTGATCGCGTGATCGCGCCCTACTTTTCAAACTCGCTGGACTTCAGCGCCAGGAATTCCACGAACAGCCGGATACGCGACGAAAGCTGGTGGCGCTGCTGGTAGATCGCGTAGATATTGGCTGCGCCGTTACCCAAACACCTCCGCATACACCTGCCGGACCCAGTCGACAAAAACCCTCACGCGCGGCGACAGCTGCCGGTGGTATGGGTAAAGCACGGACACCGGCAGGTCCGGGCATGGCCAGTCGGCCAGCACCTGCACCAGCCGGCCCGCATCGAGATGGGGCTGCACGCGAAAACGCGGCACCTGGATCAGGCCGCAACCAGACAACGCGCACACGGTGTAGTTCTCGGCGTCATTGACCGATACCTCGCTGTCCAGCTTGTACTCGGTGACGGCGCCATCCACGGTCAGTGTCAGCGGGTAGCGGACATCGTGGCTCGCCGAGAAGAACCCGACCGCCCGATGCGCGGCGAGTTCGTCCGGATGGCGCGGCGTGCCGAAGCGCGCCAGGTAGTCCGGACTGGCGCAAATCACTTCCGGCATCAGCGCGAGCCGCTTCACCACGAGCGAGGAGTCGCGCGGCTGCCCCGCGCGCACCACGCAGTCGATGCCTTCCCGTACAAGGTCGACCAGCCGGTCGCCGGAACTGATCACCAGCGCGACTTGCGGATAGCGTTGCCGGAACTGCGCGATGCGCGGCAGGATGATCTCGCGCGCATGCACGCCATGCAGGTCCAGCCGCAGCGTGCCGCGCGGATTGGCCGTGGACGTGCTCAGCGCCGCCTCGGCATCTTCGAGTTCGGTCAGGATGCGCCGGCAGCGTTCATAGAACGCCTGGCCATCGGCCGTCGGGCGTACCTGGCGCGTGGTGCGCTCCAGCAAGCGCGCGCCCAGCGAAGCTTCCATTTCCTTGATCGCATGCGTGGCCGTCGCCCGCGGGATATCCAGCGCGCCGGCTGCCCGCGTGAAACTGCCCAGTTCGACGATGCGGGTGAACAGGCGCAGGGTGTCGAGTCGATCCATAAGGAGCATTAGTCGGCACAAATGGCCGCCCATCGGGCCGGAATTGTTGGCGCTGGTTGGAGAATCCTTTCGGTTTCCTGGTATTTATCCAGCCAGCATCAACGTCCATCATAGCTCCATCGAAACCACGCTGGGGCATTCCCCGGCCCCCACGGAGGGCATCATGGACGCAAGCCATTCCACCACCGGCCGCAAGGCGGCCATCGTCACCGGCGCCTCGCGCGGCATCGGACGCGCCATCGCGCTGCGCCTGGCCGCCGACGGCTTTGACGTGGCGGTGGGTTATGCAGGCAACACCGCGCAGGCGCAGGCCACTGTCGCCGGCATCCGGGAAGGCGGCGGCAACGCGATCGCCGTGCGGGCGGACGTGGCGCGGCCCGACGACGTGACGCGCATGTTCGATGCCGCGCAGGCAGCGTTCGGCCGTGTCGATGTCGTGGTCAACTGCGCCGGCGTGCTGCCCATGGCGAACATCTCGATGGAAAACCTGGAAGCGTTCGACCGCGTGATTGCCACCAACCTGCGCGGCACGTTCCTGGTGCTGTCACAGGCAGCGAGCCGCCTCGGCGCCGGCGGGCACATCATCGCGCTGTCGACCAGCGTGATCGCTCGCTCGTTCCCTGGCTATGGCCCGTACATCGCGTCCAAGGCCGGCGTGGAAGGATTGGTGCGCGTGCTGGCCAATGAACTGCGCGGACGCGGTATCACGGTGAATGCGGTGGCGCCGGGCCCAGTGGCGACGGAGTTGTTCCTGGAAGGCAAAAGCCAGGCGCAGATCGAGCAGATGGCGAAGCTGCCGCCGCTGGAGCGGCTCGGCACGCCAGAGGACATTGCCGCCGTGGTGTCATTCCTGGCAGGGCCCGATGCGGACTGGGTCAATGCGCAGGTGCTGCGGGCCAATGGCGGGTTCGCATGAGCATCGCGGTGTCATGGCGGCGAGCCGCTATTCACACCGTTCGCGCGCCAGCGACTCGCGCGTATAGCCATGCCGCACGCGCAACTGGTGCTCGACCGCGTCGGCCTGGTCCAGGCACGCGAACATCACGTCGTCCTTGACGCGCTGCGACACACCCTTGAGCCGCGGTGCCTCGTAGGAAATCCGGCGCGCGCGGCAGCGCAGGAACAGCAGCGTCTCGGTGCTGGCGGAGGCAAGCTGGTCCTTGTCGATGCGCCTGCATTCGACCAGGTCCTGCGCCCATGACGGCCCGCTTGCCACGAGCAGGATCAGGCACAGCCAGTTGCGCGGGGAATGGGTCATCGGCATGGGAGTTGGGGACGCTCAGGCCCATCATTGTCCACTGGCACGCGGCTTTCAAGTCGGTCATCACCATTCCCCGGGGGGCGCTTGCGCCAAGACAGTGTGTCCAGCCAGCGGGACAATCGCCCGCGAGCCCTCATCGCCACGTAACAAATGTTGCAATGCAATAGATTGCCGCGACATGCCGGGGTGTGCAGCAGCCCCTGATCGGGGTAGGCTCTCAGCCTTTAACGCGCCGCAGTTGCGCGGATTCACGCCGTCAGCACGGGCCAGATGCCCTCGCCCTCCTCCCCTGCCGCCCCACCCCGGAACCCGGCGGCATTCCAACCGGCGCGAGCCATCCTGCTGCCAGTGCTGATTGCGGCCAGCCCCCTTGCATCGCCGCCCCCTGATAGCAAAACACAACAATGACCGATCTCACAGCCACGCCCAACCAGGCCGCCGCGCCTTCGCCCGAAGAGGTGCGCAAGCGCGTCTTCGCCATCGTTGCCGCCTCTTCCGGCAACCTCGTCGAATGGTTCGACTTCTACGTCTACGCCTTCTGCGCCATCTACTTCGCGCCCTCGTTCTTCCCCAAGGCCGACCCCACCGCGCAACTGCTGAACACCGCGGGCGTGTTCGCGGCCGGCTTCCTGATGCGGCCGATCGGCGGCTGGCTGTTCGGCACCATTGCCGACCGCCACGGCCGCAAGAACTCCATGCTGATCTCGGTGCTGATGATGTGCTTCGGCTCGCTGCTGATCGCGAGCCTGCCGACCTATGGCAGCATTGGCAACTGGGCACCGGCGCTACTGCTGCTGGCACGCCTGATACAAGGCCTTTCGGTGGGCGGCGAGTACGGCACCACCGCGACCTACATGAGCGAGGTGGCACTGCGCGGGCGGCGCGGCTTCTTTTCGTCGTTCCAGTACGTCACGCTGATCGGCGGCCAGTTGCTGGCCGTGCTGGTCGTGGTGATCCTGCAGCAGCTGCTCGATGAAGCGGAACTCAAGGCCTGGGGCTGGCGCATTCCGTTCGTGGTCGGCGCCATCACGGCGGTGGTGGCACTGTTCCTGCGCCGCACGCTGCAAGAGACCTCGTCCGCGGCCACGCGCGGCAGCAAGGAGGCGGGCAGCGTGGCGGAGATCTTCCGCAACCACAAGGCCGCCTTCTTCACCGTACTCGGCTATACCGCCGGCGGTTCGCTGATTTTCTACACCTTCACCACGTACATGCAGAAGTACCTGGTCAACACCGCCGGCATGTCGATCAAGACCGCCAGCTACGTGATGACAGGATGCCTGTTCCTGTATATGTGCATGCAGCCCGTGTTCGGCGCCCTGTCCGACCGCATCGGCCGGCGCAACAACATGCTGCTGTTCGGCGCGCTGGGTGCGCTCGCCACGGTGCCGGTCCTGACCGCGCTGCGCACGGTATCGAGCCCCGAACTGGCGTTCGTGCTGATCTGCGTGGCGCTGGCCATCGTCAGCTTCTATACGTCGATCAGCGGCATCGTGAAGGCGGAGATGTTCCCCACTGAAGTACGGGCGCTGGGCGTTGGCCTGGCCTATGCGATCGCCAACGCGGCCTTCGGCGGCTCGGCCGAGTATGTCGCGCTGGGCCTCAAGTCGATCGGCCACGAAACCGCGTTCTACTGGTATGTCACCGCGATGATGGTGATCGCCTTCCTGGTCAGCCTGCGCCTGCCGCGCCAGGCCAAATACCTCCATCACGAGCACTGAGCGCGGCCCCCGCGGCGGGTGCCGCCGCCGGCGCGTGGCAATATACGGGTGCGGATGCCGCCGCCGGCGGCCCGCGCCCTGAACTGCCTGTCTCCCCCATGGATCTCAACGCCCTGCGCCTGTTCGTCGATATCGTCGACGCCGGCAACCTCAGCGCCGCCGCGCGCAAGCTCAAGATGACGCGGGCCAACGTCAGCTACCACCTCAAGGCGCTGGAGGAAGAGCTTGGCGTGCAGCTGCTGCGGCGGACCACGCGGCACGTCGAACCCACGCCCGTGGGCGCCGGGCTCTACGAGCACGGGCGCAACATCCTGGGGGAAGTCGCGGCGGCCAATGCGCTGATCAGCAATATGGGCAAGAGCCTGCAGGGCCATGTGCGCCTGTCGGTGCCGACCGGGCTCGGGCATACCATGCTGTCGCCGCTGCTGGTGCAGTTCAAGCAGCGCTATCCCGACATCCTGCTCGACGTAGTGTTCGACAACCGCGTGCACAACCTGGTGTCGGAAGACGTCGACGTGGCCTTGCGCATCATCTCCACGCCACCCGACTCGGTGGTGGCCACCGAGATCGGCGAGGTCGACTGGGTGGTCTGCGGCGCACCGGCCTACCTGGCCGCGCATCCCGCGCCGCGGGTGCTGGCCGAGCTCGATGGACACGCCGTCGTGTGCGCATCACCGGTCGGCCAGAAGCTCAAGGTGTCCGGCACGCCACCGCAAGGCGGCACCACGCGCGAGCAGGTGGTGCTGGAGCTCACGCTGAGTTCCGATAACTTCGCCTTCCTGAAAGACGCCGTGATGGCCGGGCTGGGCATTGGCCTCTTCCCGATCTACGCCATCGGCGATGAACTGGCCAACGGCACGCTCACTTCGCTGCTGGACGGCTACCGCATCAGCGTGTTCGGCAGCAAGCTCTATATGCTGACCATGCCCAACCGCTACCAGACCCTGGCCACGCGCTGCCTGCTGACCTTCCTGAAGACCGAGCTCCAGGCCGTGTGGCCGCGGCTGCACGATACCCCCGCGCCACGCCAGGGCTGACCTCACGGTCTATAGTAGGTACACAAGGAAAACCCTTGGTCCTGCCGGTGCCCGGGGGGTGCCGGCCTTCGCATCCAGAGGAGCAATCATGGCCCTCGCAAGTACGCTGGCGAGCTGCATGAGCAGCAAGAATTCGCAGTACGACATCGTCCACCACCCCTACACCCTCAGCAGCATGGCCACTGCAGAGGCTGCGCACATACCCGGAGACCGCCTGGCCAAGACCCTGTTGCTGGAAGACGAGAACGGCTACGTCGCTGCCGTGATCCCGTCGAGCCATCACCTGCACATGGCCGCGCTGTGCGAGCAGACCGGCCGCAAGCTGGTGCTGGCGCATGAAGACGAGATCCGCGAAGTCTTCAAGGACTGCGACCTCGGCGCGATCCCGCCCGTGGCCATGGCGTATGGCATGCAGACCTATGTCGACGACAGCCTGATGAAACACCCCGACGTCTACTTCGAAGCGGGCGACCACCAGGAACTGGTGCACATGAGCATGGACCAGTTCTCGAAACTGATGTCGGATGCCGAACAGGGGCATTTCTCGCGGCGCATGATGTAGCCGCGAACCTGGCGACCGCAACGGCCGGCCATGCGCCGGCCGTGGTCATTTTGCGCTGCAGTCGAGCGTGTAGCGGCCCACCACCGCATTGCCCTCGCGCACCGTCAGGTCCACTTCGCACTTGCCGCCCGATACGGGCGTCACCGCCATCGACGACACCTGGCTGGGCTGGTTCTGCGTCACGTGCACCGTGCCGCTCTGCGCGACAGCCGACGAATTGCCCCGCCCGCTGCTGCGCAGGCGGATGTCGTACTGCAGATCCGCCTCACGGGCCGCGCTGACGTAGGCGGCAATCGTCGTCACGCCATTGGCGGCGTGCGCTTCCAGCCAGGCCTGCAGGTTGGTGTCGGCTTGCATGTCGCTCTCCGTGTCATGACGTTGCCGTTGCGCTCAGCCATTCCGTGGCGCGTCGCGCTAGCCGTCCGCATCGCCCGGCAGCGCATGCGCGCTGTCATCCTTGAGCGCCACGCCGGAGCCGCCAAGCGCGGCGGCGCCGTGCAGCAGGAATACCAGCCGCTCGGCCGCCCGCGCATAGGACAGCCCTTCGGGCCGCACATTCGAGATGCAGTTGCGCTCCGCATCCGTGCGGCCGATGCGCGGTGCATAGGTCAGGTAGATGCCCAGGCTGTCGGGCGAACTCAGCCCCGGCCTTTCGCCGATCAGCATCACGACCTGGCGCGCGCCCATCGACTCGCCCACTTCATCGCCAAGCGCCACGCGCGATTGTTCGGCGACCACGACCGGCGCCACGGTCCAGCCTTGCGGCAACCGTTCGCGCACGGCGCACAGCAGCGGCACGCCATGGCGCTGCGCGGCCAGCGCGGACAGGCCGTCGGCAATCACGAACACCACATCGGGCGCAGCACCGGGACGTGCGCCGGACAGGCGCGCGCGGCTGGCCTCGTCGAGCCTGCGGCCCAGGTCCGGCCGGCGCAGGTAGTGCGCGCGGTCCGGTGCCGCGCTGTGGACGGGCACGCTGGCAAACCCCGCCTGGCCGAGTGCGGCTTCGACCGCCGCACAGTCCAGCGGCAGGTGCACCGCGTCGCGCGCCTGTGCATGGGCCAGTCCGAATGCCAGCACGGTATCGGTGGTCTGGCCGTGCCCGGCGCGGCCAAGCGCAATGCGCGCGCGCGTGAACTGGCGCAACTGCTGCCAGGGGTTGTCCTGCATGACGGGAAACGGGGGAGACGGGGGGGACGGGAGCCTGGTCATGGCGGCGGTCGTGTCGGCGGCTACAGCGAATGCGCCAGTTCAAGCAGCGGCTGACGATCCGCGGGCTCCAGCAGGCGTCCGCTGTCATCGGCGATGCCCATGCGCCGCAGCCAGGCCTCGAACTCCGGTGCGGGCCGCAGGCCGAGTACCTCGCGCAGATACAGCGCATCGTGGAACGACGTGCTCTGGTAGTTCAGCATGATGTCGTCGGCCCCCGGCACGCCCATGATGAAGTTGATGCCGGCCACGCCGAACAGCGTCAGCAGCGTATCCATGTCGTCCTGGTCGGCCTCGGCATGGTTGGTATAGCAGACGTCGCAGCCCATCGGCACGCCGAGCAGCTTGCCGCAGAAATGGTCTTCGAGCCCCGCGCGGATGATCTGCTTGCCGTCATACAGGTACTCGGGGCCGATAAAGCCCACCACCGTATTGACCAGCAGCGGCGAGAACCGCCGCGCCACGGCATAGGCGCGCGCCTCCATGGTCTGCTGGTCCACGCCATGGTGGGCGTTGGCCGACAGCGCGCTGCCCTGCCCGGTCTCGAAGTACATCACGTTGTTGCCCACGGTGCCGCGTGCCAGCGCTTGCGCGGCGTCATGCGCCTCGGCCAGCAGCGGCAAGCTGATGCCAAACGCCGCGTTGGCGCGCTCGCTGCCAGCCACCGACTGGAACACGAGGTCCACCGGCGCGCCCTGCTCCATCGCCCGCAGCGTGTGGGTGACGTGCGTGAGCACGCAGGACTGCGTGGGAATGTCAAAGCGGCAGCGCAGGTCGTCGATCATGCGCAGCAGCGACACGATCGCGCCGAGGCTGTCCGAGGCCGGATTGACGCCAATGGTCGCATCGCCGCAGCCATACATGAGGCCGTCGATGATCGAGGCCGCAATGCCCTTGGGGTCGTCGGTGGGATGGTTCGGCTGCAGCCGCACCGAAAGGCGGCCGGGCAGCCCCACGGTGCTGCGAAAGCGCGTCACCACGCGGCACTTGCGCGCGACCGCGACCAGGTCCTGGTTGCGCATGAGCTTGCTCACCGCCGCGGCCATCTCCGGCGTGATGCCGGCCGCCACGCGGGCGAGCGCAGCGCCGTCGGTCTCGTGCAGCAACAGCCAGTTGCGGAAGTCGCCGACCGTGAGGGATGCGATCTCCGCGAACGCGCCGGCGTCGTGGCTGTCGACGATCAGGCGGGTCACCTCGTCGTTCTCATAGGGGACCAGCGCCTCGGACAGGAACTGCGAAAGCGGCACGTCGGCAAGCGCCATGCGCGCCGCCATGCGCTCTTCCTCGCTCGCGGCGGCAATGCCGGCAAGGCAATCGCCTGAACGGGCGGGACTGGCCTTGGCCAGCAGCGTGCGCAGGTCGGCGAAGACGTGGCGGTGCTGGCCGACCGTGTGGAGGAATGCCATGAGTGAAATGAGTTAAGGCTCCGGAGGCTCCGGGGGCTCCGGGGGCTCCGGGGGCTCCGGGGGCTCCGGGGGCTCCGGGGGCTCCGGGGCTGTGACCAGGAGATTGCATGCCGCATTCGCCATCGGAATCAGTATGGCTACTATAGTCCTTCGCGTTCCCGGGCAACTGCCGCCGTGGCGTGGCGCAGACACCATCCCGCCTCGTGTCCGGAATGACGCGATATTGCACAGCGGAGCCGCGCTAAACCTGGCATTCGGGACATACCATGCGCCTGCGTCATCCTTTTCCTATAGCGATGTCGGCGGCGCGCCGACAGCGGCTCTGCCAATCGGTTCCTAGTATCCAGATGCCACCCATGCGGGATCAATAAGGAGAAGCGCCATGGACCGCCGCCAGTTCCTCAAGTGGGGAAGTTTCATGACTGTTTCCGTGGCTGCGGGCGGGCTCGCCGCGTGCGGCGGCGGTGGCTCCGACTCGGAACCCGCCGACACCGGCAGTCCCGAGAACTTCAACTTCTTGCATGGCGTCGCCTCCGGAGACCCGAAGCCCGACAGCGTGGTGGTATGGACGCGAGTGGACGGCAGCAACGGCCAGCGGCCGGTGCAGGTCCGGCTCCAGGTGTCGCTGCAGCAGGACTTCAGCACGCTGCTGGTGAACCAGCACCTTTCCGCGCTGCCCGACTGGGACTACACCTTGCGCAACAAGGTCACAGGCCTGTCGGCGTCCACGCAGTACTACTACCGCTTCCTGCTCGGCAACCGCCCAAGCACGGTCGGCCGCACGCGCACCGCCGCGGCCGCCGGCACGCCGTTGTCGCAACTGCGCTTTGCCTTTATCTGTTGCCAGGACTGGAACGTCAATCACTGGGCCGGCATGGAAGAGCTGGTCCGGCAGGACCTGGACTTCATCGTCCACGTTGGCGACTACATCTACGAGACCGTGCCCGGCGGCTCGCGCAACGGCAACGTGGAGGACCGGCATGGCGTACTGAAACTGCCGGATGGCACCGTACTGCCGGACGGTTCGATCTACGCGACCACCCTGGCCGACTACCGCTACCTGTACCGCAGTTATCGCAGCGATCCGCGCCTGCAGGCGCTGCACGCGGCCTTCCCGGTGATCGCCATCTGGGACGACCATGAGTTCTCCGACAACTGCTGGCAGGACCGCCAGACGTACAGCGCCGACGACGACGCGACACCGCGCACCGCGCGGCGGCGCAGCGCCAACCAGGCGTGGTTCGAGTTCCTGCCAGCCGACGTCACGATCGACCTGAACAATCCGTCGTTCCAGAACATCCAGATCTACCGGTCGTTCACGTTCGGCAACCTGGCCACGCTGCTGATGACCGACGAACGCCTGTACCGCGCCGACCATATCATTCCCGAGCAGTCGACGGGCGGTGCCGTAGGCGCGCGCTCCTTCGTGCCGGCCGACAAACTGGCCGCGGCCGAAGCCGCCAAGATCGCCGCCGCCGGCAATACGCTGACGCCCGTGTCCATGCTGGGCGACACCCAGCGCGCCTGGTGGCAGGACCGCGTCGGCGGCGCGAATACCACATGGAAGCTGTGGGGCAACGAACTGGCGATGCTGCGTATGCAGGTGGATGTCGTGAAGGCGCTTGCCGACCTGATCGCCAAGGGGCTCGCGCAGCTCAACGGCGTGCTGGCGCCGCTGGTGACGGACATGACCAACGCGCTGATCAGCGACCTGCGCGGCGCCAGGGCGGCGGGCACGCTTGCCGGGCTCACATACCCCGCACTGCGCAACGTGGTGTCGCGCGTGGGCATCAACGATGCCACCTTCGACGCCACCATCAAGCCCTTCATCGACAAGCGGCTGCCGTCGATCGAACTGCTTGACCGCATCATCATCAACGCGGACCAGTGGGACGGCTACAACGCCGAGCGCAAGAACCTGATGGCCTTCCTGAAGGCCAACAGCGTACGCAACGTCGTCACGCTGAGTGGCGACATCCATGCCTTCTTCGCCGGCCAGGTGATGGACGACTACGATGCCGCGAGCCCGGCGCCGGTGATGGTCGACCTCGTCACGGCCGGGGTGTCGAGCAACACGCTGCTGAGCCGGCTGCGCGCCAGGGTCGACAACGACCAGGCGTTCGCGGCGCTGCACGAGCTCATCTACAGCAACGCCGGCAGCACCCTGGTGAACGCCCTCAATGCCACACTGCGCACGTTCAATCCGTGGCTGCGGCACGTGGAAACCAATGCCGAAGGCTATGCCCTGGTAACGCTCACCCCCGCCAGGCTCAGTTGCGCCTTCCACGTGATGAAGCCCCTGGAAGGCACCACGGCGCCGGCACAGCCGGCCACGGCCAGCGTGCAGGTGATCGAGGTCGCGTCGGGCGACGCCGACGTCACGCTGGTCTAGCCGGAGGGTATGCAGGGGCAGCAGCCAGGCCGTTCCTCAGCGCGACCGCGCCTGCACGGCACGTGCGATGCGGCCGCTGCGGGTGGCTTCCATGACCAGCGTGATCATCAGCAGCACCAGTGCCATGGCGAATACCACGTAACCGACGTTTCCGCCCTCGATCGCGAAGAGATCCGGCGAGTACGACGGGCTGGTGCAGATCATGTTGCCGGCCGACATGCCCGTATAGTGCATGCCGCACACAGCAAGGCCCATCACCAGGGCGGCGCCGAATTGCAGCGGCCCGGTCCTGACCGTGGTTGCCAGCCAGAGGCCGATCACCGACACCACCACGGCAATCAGGACGGACAGCGCGACAAGGAAGGGATTCCAGTCGAACTGTGTATTCGAGTGAATGGCCGCCATGCCGGTGTAGTGCATGGCGACGACACCGAGACCGGTCAGCACGCCGCCTTTGACGGCGTTGTCGGCGCGGTTGCCGTATGGCAGTGAAGCGATGGCAAGCCCGGCACCTACCGGCACCGTCACGGCCAGCAGCGACAGCAGGGTCAGCAGCATGTCGAACTCGCGGTTGGTCGGCGTCTGGTAGGCCGCCATGCCGATGAAGTGCATCGACCAGACCGCGCCGCCGCCAAGGCTGGCTGTGGCGCACAACAGGCGGTCGATGTCGAGCCGGCCGTCCGGCCCCCGCACGCGGCGCGACCAGCGCAGCCCGACGTAGGCGCCGCACACCGAGATCAGGAAAGACAGCGCCACCAGCAGCGTGTCGTACTGGAACGGCACCATGATGCCCGGCACTGCCTTGAATCCGATAAACATAACCCTCCCCCGCGGAAACGTGCGGCGGCGCGGTCCACACTGCCTTCGTACCGGCTGCCGTCGGATGACTGAAGTTGCAGCGAATGTCTCTCGTGTTGGACAAGAGCGCGCCCGTGGGCGCTTCCTGGATGCGGGGCTAGTATGCGGGCTGCGCCTGGCCTTGCCCATAACTCATCAAGGTTAATGAAGCCGGCTCGCTTCAACCCGAAGCATTCAGTCCTGGCCGGCCATCTCAGCCGGCTGCCTCTCCAGGATCGCACTGCGCACGTTCTGCACGTGCGCCGCGCCGGCCGCCTCGGCCGCATCGGGGTCGCCGGCAAGCACGGCCGTGGCGATGCGGCGGTAGTCGTCCAGGCGCATGCGCGGCAGCGAAGCGAGCCGGTGCTGCGCGTGCACGATCGGCATGTGGATGGTCGGAAACAGACGCCGTAATTCGCGGTTGTCGCCCATTTCAAGCAGCGTCCGATAGAAGTGCCGCCGAGTGCTCGAAAAGGCCTCCACGTCATGGGCCTTCTCCGCCGCGACCAGTCCCTGTACCGAAGCGCGCAACGCCTGCGCCAGTCCGCGGTTGCCGCGGCCGCGCGTGGCGGCGCGCGCGAGCAGTCCGGTCATGCGCTCCGCGACATCCAGCACGTCCAGGGTTTCCTGCAGGCTCAGCCGGCGGATGATCGCGCCGCGATGGCGCGGGAGGTCGACGATGCCCTCGGCAGCCAGCCGCTGCAGCGCCTCGCGCACGGAATTGCGGCCGACGCCGAAATGCGCCACCAGGTCGGTTTCGACCAGCCGCTGGCCGGGCGCGAAACCGCCCAGCTCCAGGCCGTTCACGATCCCGAAGAACACCGTGTCGGACGCACTGCGGCCCGCCAGGCCGGACGCAACGGACGTATCGCTGGACATTTCAGGGGAGGGAGAGGTCGTTCTTGGCACGGGCGCGATTCTAATGGATTGGCCGGACATCAGGGTTCGACACCGTTGACATGGGATGAAATCATCCTACAATCCGGTCCTGTTATGCAAACGGATGGAGATACCGATGGGGGAGACGTTGCCTGGCCTGGCTGGCAAGCGGGCGCTGGTCACGGGGGCATCGAGCGGGCTGGGAGCGCACTTTGCGCAACGGCTGGCCGCGCACGGCGTCGAAGTGGTGCTGGCGGCACGGCGCACCGATGCGCTGCAAGCGGTGGCGAAGCAGGTGGAACAATTCGGGCGCGCGCACTGCGTGGCGCTCGACGTGACCAGCGCCGCTTCCCGCGCCGCACTGGTGGACACCGCGGGGCCCATCGACATCCTGGTCAACAACGCGGGGCTGGTACGTGAAGCGCCGGCCTTCACGCATACCGAGGAAGACTGGGATGCGGTGCTCGACACCAACCTCAAAGGCATGTTCTTCCTGGCGCAGGCACTGGCCCCGGGCATGCGCGAACGCGGTGGCGGCAGCATCATCAACGTGGCGTCGATCCTGGGGCTGCGGCAGGCTGGTGGCGTGGTGTCCTATGCGGTGTCCAAGGCGGGCGTCGTGCAACTGACGAAGACGCTCGCACTGGAATGGGCGCGCCATGGCATTCGCGTGAATGCCATCGCCCCCGGGTACATCGATACCGAACTCAACCGCGACTTCTGGCAGACCGACGCCGGCAAGGCGCTGATCCGCCGCATTCCGCAGCGCCGTCTCGGACAGCTCGAGGACCTGGACGGGCCGCTGCTGCTGCTCGCGTCCGATGCCTCGCGCTACATGACGGGCGCCGTACTGGCCGTCGACGGCGGCCACCTGGTCAACACACTCTGAGGGAATGGCACCCATGTTTACACCCTGTCCCACCGAACGAAGCGAGCAGATCGCGGACCGCGTCGAGCGATTCGTGCGCGATGTCGTGGCGCCTTACGAGCGGGATCCGCGCTGCACCGCGCATGGCCCCACCGCCGAACTGGTCGAGGAACTGCGCGCCAAGGCCCGCGCGGCAGGCGTCATGACGCCGCATATCCTGGCCGACGGCAGCCACCTGGACCAGCGCGAAACGGCCGCCGTGCTCAAGCGCTCGGGCCTGTCGCCGCTCGGCCCGGTCGCCGTCAATACCATGGCGCCCGACGAGGGCAATATGTTCCTGCTCGGCAAGGTGGCATCCGCCGCGCAGAAGGCGCGCTTCCTTGACCCGATCGTGCGCGGCGACGCGCGCTCGGCGTTCTTCATGACCGAACCCGCGGAGGAAGGCGGCGCAGGATCGGATCCGTCGATGCTGAGTACCACCGCGGTTCGCGACGGCGACGACTGGGTGCTCAATGGCCGCAAGAAGTTCATTACCGGCGCGGAAGGCGCAAAGGTCGGCATCATCATGGCGCGTACCGGCGACGGCGAGCGCGCGCAGGCGACGATGTTCCTGGTCGACCTGCCCCACCCCGCCATTCGCACCGAGCGCATCCTCGACACCATCGACAGCTCGATGCCGGGCGGCCATGCGCTGGTCGTGATCGACAACCTGCGCGTGCCGGCCAGCCAGGTGCTCGGCGAAGTCGACGAAGGCTTCCGCTATGCGCAGGTACGGTTGTCGCCGGCGCGGCTGTCGCATTGCATGCGCTGGTTCGGTACGGTCACGCGCGCGGACGAGATCGCACGGGCCTACGCCACCACGCGCAAGGCGTTCGGCAAGCTGCTGATCGACCACGAGGGCGTCGGCTTCATGCTCGCGGAGAACCTGATCGACCTGCAGCAGGCGGCGCTGATGATCGACTGGTGCGCGGGCGTGCTCGACACGGGATCGGCGGGCACCAGCGAAAGTTCGATGGCCAAGGTGGCCGTGTCGGAAGCGCTGTTCCGCGTCGCCGACCGCTGCGTGCAGATCCTGGGCGGCAACGGCGTGGCGCGCGACACGATCGTCGAGCAGGCCTTCCGTGAACTGCGCGCGTTCCGCATCTATGACGGCCCCACCGAAGTCCACAAGTGGTCGCTCGCGAAGAAGATCAAGCGCGACACGCTCGGGGCGAAGCAGCATGGCTGACCGGATCCCCGCTTAAGCGCCAGGACATGACGCCGCGCCCGTCCCCCTTCCAGCGCGCGCTCGCAGTACTGCGCGCGGTCTCCGACCCCTGCAAGGGAAGAAAGCTGCACGTCATCCGGGTCGGGCCGCAATCAACGCGGAACTGAAACGTTCCCGGCCTGCCCTATGTAGACCCGGACCCTTCGGCTGCATCCGCCATATCCGGCTGACCGGGCCCGTCGGAAAGTGGACAATCCGCATTGTCGGACGGCTGCGATGCCGGTATTCGACCCTTCAGGAGACACAGATGACCAGCAAGAACACGATCTGCCTGTGGTATGACGGTGATGCGCTCGACGCCGCGAACTTCTACGCCAAGACATTTCCAGACAGTGCGGTCCAGGCTGTGCACCGTGCCCCGGGCGACTATCCCGACGGCAAGGAGGGCGATGTGCTGACCGTCGAGTTCACCGTCGCCGGCATTCCCTGCCTGGGGCTGAACGGCGGCCCGCATTTCAAGCACTCCGAGGCATTCTCGTTCCAGATCGCCACCGACGACCAGGCTGAAACCGATCGCCTGTGGAATGCGATCGTCGGCAACGGTGGCCAGGAGAGTGCCTGTGGCTGGTGCAAGGACCGGTGGGGACTGTCGTGGCAGATCACCCCGCGCGCGCTCACCGCGGCCTACACCGACCCCGATCGCGCCGCGGCCAAGCGCGCGTTTGAAGCGATGATGAGCATGACCAAGATCGACATCGCCGCGATCGAGGCGGCCCGCGCGGGACGCAGCCCGACGTAGCGTTGATGGCGCTGCCTGTGCGTGGCCGGGTTGCAATGACCCGGTTTCGTCCGCCGGATTTCGCCTGATAGAGGCGCGGATCGCCACTATCGACAGCGAAGCTGCTCGGCCACCGCTGCCGCAATCGCCGGTGCCGGGCAGTAGCACGCCAGACTCTTTACCGCCCTGCGCGCCGGCAGACCGCTCGACCGAGCATGCGTCGTGGACATAAATGATTTTTTCCAAGGACTGAATGTAGCGGCAAAGTTGTAATGTCCGGTTTTGGCAAAGTTCAAATGTCCGCCTGAGCGGTCCATTCGTGTTATTTAGCCTGCCCCGGTTGAACACGATGGAGACGCCAGAGGATGGCTAAATCCGAGGTCATTACAGTCAGCATGCATGAGTTAGACAGGCTCAAGACCGTCCAGGCGGTTGTGGATGGTCAGTTACGGCCCGGTGTGGCCGCAGAACGATTGGAGATCACGGACCGGCAGTTGCGGCGGTTGCTGGAGCGCTACCGGCAAGAAGGTCCGTCGGGACTCGTGACCCGCAAGCGCGGCCGTCCGAGCAACAACCGGCTGTCGGCCGACCGCGAAGCCGCGGCGCTGGGCCTGATCCGGGAACACTACGCCGACTTCGGGCCGACGCTGGCCTGCGAGAAGCTCCGCGAACGCCATGGACTCACGTTGTCCAAGGAAACGATCCGCCGCCTGATGACGGCATCTGGGCTTTGGATACCGCGCAAACAGCGGCCGCCGAAGGTCTACCAGCCGCGCAACCGCCGTGCCTGCTATGGCGAGCTGATTCAGATCGACGGCTGCGATCACCGCTGGTTTGAGGAGCGCGCTGCGGCCTGCACGCTGCTGGTCTATGTCGACGACGCCACCAGCCGGATCATGGAACTGCGCTTTACCCATTCCGAGGCCACGTTCACATACTTCGCTGCAACTCGCGCCTACCTGGAGCGCCATGGCAAGCCGGTGGCGTTTTACAGCGACAAGGCCAGCGTCTTCCGGGTCAACAAGCCGAATGCCACCGGCGGCGATGGCCATACCCAGTTTTCCCGGGCCTTGTTCGAGCTGAACATCGAGGGCATCTGCGCCAACAGCAGCCAGGCCAAGGGCCGCGTCGAACGGACCCACCTGACGTTGCAGGACCGCTTGGTCAAGGAGCTGCGCCTTCGCAATATCAGCACCATGGAAGCTGCCAACGCCTTCATGCCCGAATTCATCGCGGACTACAACGCGCGCTTCGCCAAGGTCCCGCGTAACAGCCATAACGCGCATCGTCCGCTGCGACCGGATGAGAACCTGGATCTGATCTTCGCCTGGCGCGAACCACGCTGCGTCTCGAAGAGCCTGACGATCCAGTACGACAAGATGCTCTACCTGCTGGCAGATACACCCGAGCACCGCAAGCTCGCCGGTCGCTATATCGACGTCTACCACTACCCCGACGGCAGGATCGAGCCACGCGCGAATGGCGTCGCCCTGCCCTACACCATCTACGACAAGCTGTCGGAAGTCGATCAGGGGGCAATCGTGGATAACAAGCGGCTGGGGCACGTATTGCAACTGGCGCAGTACGTTCAGGAGAAACGCGACAACACGCGATCTCTCTCTTTGCCTGCCACCGAAGGCGTTGTCCGCAAGCGTGGGCGACCGCCAGGCAAGAAGTCACAGCGCTCGCTGGATCAGAACGACATGTTGGAAGCGCTAAAACGCTTACAGCAGCAACCGTGGCCGCTTAACGGAACTGAGAACTGATTTCCGCTTACTCCTGGGAATTCAAATCCGCCCTGCTGGAATGACAGCCCCACCCTGAGCTGGACTCCGTCGTGTCAGGCCAGCACCACCGCCCTACGGGAACCTCAAAAGACTGAACAAACAAGCTGAAAAGACGCCGGACAACCGGACATTTCAACTTTGCTGGCGCCCGGACATTTCAACTTAGCTTTGACACTGAAAATTTTCGTGGCACCGCCCTGGCCGAAGCGAGTGTCCATAGAATGACCGTGCCGCATTGCGGAGCCGGTTCGTTCCCGCCTCGCCGTGAAAGTCCGGCTCACGCCTTCCTCCTTCTGGGTTGATATGAGCCAGCTCTTGCGATATCCGGCCATCCTCTTCGTCCTGTTGCTGGTCCTGCTGGCCATGGCTACGGCTGCCGGCGCGCTGGTGCTGCGCCGCATCAGGCCCATTGCCGACGAAAGCCGCGAAGACTTCAGCATCGTCCAGGGCGCCACGCTGACACTGCTGGCCCTGCTGATCGGCTTTACCTTGTCGATGGCGGTGGGGCGCTACGACCAACGCAAGAACCTGGAAGAAGAGGAAGCCAACGCTATCGGCACCGAATACCTTCGGGCCGACCTGATGGAGCCGGAAAGCGGCGACAAGGCCAGGAAACTGCTGGCCCGCTATCTGGACCAACGCATTCGCTACTACGTGGCGCGCGGCGGACAGGACTTGCAGGAAATCGGCGCCGCCACCGCCCAGCTGCAAGACGAGATGTGGAAGGTCACGCGCGACGCCGCGCGGAAGACGCCAACCCCGATCACCGGGCTGGTGGTCGGCGGCATGAATGACGTGATCAACTCGCAAGGGTATGCGGAAGCGGCATGGCGAAACCGCATTCCGGTGGCGGCCTGGGGCTTGATGATCGCCATCGCCGTGTTCAGCAGCGTAATGCAGGGCTACGGGGCCAGGACCGCGCGGGCGCGGATCGGGCTGCTTCTGATCATGCCCCTGACGGTGGCGCTTTCGCTCGCGCTGATCGCCGATATCGACAGCCCGCGGGGCGGGCTGATCCGCGTAGCGCCGCAGAACCTGCTTGGCTTGCAGGAGTCCCTGCCCCGCTAGCTGGCGGCACGCGCGGCGTCTTGCGCCGGTTCGAGCCGGTTCCCGCCCAAAACGCGACGGCCGATGGTGCCGGCCATCGAATCCGACCGCCCTGAAGAGGGGAAAAGTGGGGTCCGGAAAAATATTTCTTCGCCGATGTCACACCCGCGGGGGCTGGCTCGTCATGTCGTCGTAACCCTTGAAAGGAGATTCAACATGACTGCCAAGCTCGACCCGTTTGCCGCCGCCCCCGCCCAGATGAAGTCCTGGATGGGCACATCGCTCGCCGTGGCGGGCAGCCTTGAGCCGAGCCTTGTCTCGCTGGTCGAAGTGCGCGCCTCGCAGATAAACGCCTGCGCGAACTGCATTAACATGCATGCCGCGGACGCCCGCGAGAGGGGCGAAACCGAGCAGCGCCTTTACCTGCTGTCCGCCTGGCGCGAGGCGCCTTGCTACACCGACCGCGAACGTGCGGCGCTCGGCTGGACAGAGGCGCTGACCCGCTTGTCCGAAGGCCATGCGCTCGACAGCGCCCGCACGGCGCTCAATGACCATTTTTCCAGGGAAGAGCAGGTGAAGCTCACGCTCATGATCAATGTCATCAACGGCTGGAACCGCCTCGCGGTCGGCTTCGGCCTGTGGGTCGATCCGGCGGCGGCGAAGGCGGCGGCCAAGGCCTTTGCCGGATGACGGACGCCAACCTCACGGATGCCGCGGCGAGCTTCGAGCCGCTGCGGCGCAAGCTGATCCGGGTCGCGTACCGGATGCTCGGTTCCGTCGCGGATGCCGAGGACATCGTGCAGGACGCCTATATCCGCTGGGTGAACGCCGAACGCGCCGAGGTGCGCGTGGCCGAGGCGTTCCTGCGCCGCATGGTCATGCGGATGTGCCTGGACCAGCTCAAGTCCGCGCGGCACCAGCGCGAGACCTACATCGGGCCGTGGCTGCCCGATCCCGTGCTCGAGGAAGACGAGCAGGAAGACGTCACGCTGCCGCTGATGCTAGCGCTCGAACGCCTGTCGCCGCTCGAGCGCGCGGCGTTCCTGCTGCACGATGTCTTCGGGCTGGAGTTCGACGAAGTCGCCAAGACCATCCAGCGCGAGCCGGCCGCGTGCCGCCAGCTCGCGGCGCGGGCGCGTACCCATGTACGGGAATCGCGCCCGCGTTTCCAGGTCGAAAAGGAGCGTGGTCTCGAACTCGCCAAGGCGTTCTTCGACGCATCACGCAGCGGCGACATGAGCGCGCTCGGCGCCATGCTGGCCGCCGACGTGAGCCTGCATGCGGACGGCGGCGGCAAGCGCCCGGCAATCGGCCACCCTGTGCTTGGCTTCGACGAGGTGATGCGCGTGCATGCGCAGCTGTCGAAGCTCTTTCAGAAGCTGGGCTCGACCTTCGTGCGCGCGGTGTTTATCAATGGCCTGCCTGGCTTTGTCACGCTGGAGTCGGATGGAGAGTTGCAAACGACGGCGCTGGAGATTGAGGACGGCAAGATCGCGGCGATTTATGTGGTGCGCAATCCGGAGAAGTTGCGGCATTTGCATTAGGGGTCATCTCCCTCGCCCACAGCTCGGCGTTGAGGCGGATCGAACGCGCCAGCTCCAGGCCAACAAAGGCTATGCCACGGCGCGCAGTGGCTGCAGTGCAAGGCCCTCCCTAACTGGCCGGATGGCAAGAAGTCCTTTGCAAGGGGCCGGAGTATTCCAATGCCGCGCCGCGGCACTATTTTCCGAACAGACGGAGAGCCGGGGTCACGCCATGGTAGAGTCGATCGTCACTCTTCATCGGAAGCCCTATGTCGCCACCCGTTGAACTTCGCCCCGTCGATTCGGCAGCCCATCAACAGGACATGGAAAGCGCCGCCGATACGCGCGGTGTGACCACGCAGCTGCCGGCATTGGTTCCGGCGCAAACCGCCCTGGTGGTCATGCACTACCAGACCGACATCATGGCGCTATTCCCGTCAGTCGCCCCCACCCTGCTCTCCAATACGCGCAGACTGTGCGACGCCGCACGGGCAAGGGGCGTCAGCGTCTATTTCGCCAAGATCCACTTCAGTCCGGGCTACCCGGAAGTCAGCCCGTTGAACCGGAACGGACAGGGGATCAAGGAGCTGGGGCTTTTCGTCGACGACCAGATCTCGCCGGAACTCGGCCGGCAGGCCACGGAGCCTCTCATCATCGCGCATCGTGCCAGCGTGTTCTTTGGCACCGACCTGCAGGTGAGGCTCTCCGCCCAGGGGATCGATACGCTGATCATGGCGGGCATTGCGTCGACCGGTGTTGTGCTGTCGTCGGTCGCGTATGCGAGTGATGCGGACTTCCGCTTGCTCACCGTCAAGGACTGCTGCTACGACCCGGACCAGGTCGTGCACGATCATCTTTTTTCAACGGCATTCGATTCACGCACAACCGTGCTCTCGCTCGCCGATGCCTTGGGGTGGCTCGCCTAGCACGGGCCGGCACGCCGACAGTCCGGAGAATATGAACATGCCCGCAGATTCCGGTCGCAATGGTGCTGAAGGCAGCTACCGGACCCTGCAGTACTTCGGCTGGATGACCCTGTTCATCTATCTGGCTACGCCGGGCGGCGCCCTGATCGATATTCAGGCTTCTTACATACTCAAGAACCAGTTGCATGCGACGGCGACGCAGATCTCCACATTCCGCCTGCTGACGGGCATCCCCGTGTACGTGGCATTCGCCTTTGGCCTGGCGCGTGACCAATGGAACCCGCTGGGATTGCGGGATCGCGGCTTCTTCCTGATCTTCGCTCCCGCGACCGCGGCCGCACTCGCCTGGATGGCGTTTTCAGGCTTCTCATATGCCGGACTGCTCGCCGGCATGATGCTGGCCATGGTCTCGTCCAGGTTTGTCGCCGCGGCGTACCAGGGGCTGGTCGCCCTGGTTGGCCAGGAAAAGCTCATGTCCGGACGCCTGAGCGCCCTGTTGAATGTGATCAGCTCCGTTCCGGTTGTTGCTGGCGCGTTGGCCTCCGGCTATGTGTCCGACCATCTTGCCGCGAAGGACGCCTTCTTCCTTGTCGCGTCGCTCAATCTGTTGATTGCCGTGCTGGCACTATGGAAGCCCGCTTCGGTCTTCGGCCATCTCTATGAGAAGCCGCAGGCCAGCAGCACGGATTTCTTGGGGAATGTCAGGCGGCTGGCAAAGCATAAGGCCGTCTACCCGGCGGTTCTCATCTGCCTTCTATGGAATTTTGCGCCGGGCGCGGCCACGCCGCTGCAGTTCTACCTGAGCAATACGCTGCATGCGTCGGATGCGATTTACTCGTACTACAACGGCATCTTTGCCGCCGCCTTCGTTCCAACGTTCTTGCTGTATGGCTATCTGTGCAAGCGGGTATCGCTGGACAAGCTGCTGTGGTGGGGAACGATCATCGCGATACCACAGATGATTCCGCTGGCATTCATTCATTCGGCCGATCTCGCCCTTGTCCTGGCGGCGCCGATAGGATTGATGGGCGGTATCGCCACGGCGGCGTACTTCGATCTAGCGATCCGGTCCTGTCCGCCGGGCCTGCAAGGAACCCTGATGATGCTGGTGGATGGCGTTCTGGCGCTCTCGGCGCGCGCCGGCGATCTGTTGGGATCCTGGATCTACAATAGCGACGCGACGCACGGATTTACCTACTGCGTGATCGCAACCACGGTGGTGTACGCGCTGATCCTGCCGCTGATTCCCCTGGCGCCGAAGGCATTGATTGCTACCAGGGATGGGGAATTCAGCGCGGAGCTCGAGGCCGCAGAGATTAACGAGATCCGTAGAAGCTAGTACGCGCAGGACCAATTTGCCTGCGCGATCAAAGTCCCCGGTTGGCTGGCCAAGTGATCCGAACATTCCTGCTCACTGCGGGCAAGGATTACTCTGCACTAAATGCGGGTAAGTCCATGGCCAGCCTGGACGTCACATCGACAGGCCCGCCACACATGCCGGATTGCGCCGGCAAGAGACGGACAGCGAGCATTTTTCCCTCGATGAACCAGCAGTAAGTGTCCTACCCCACGCGCATTGCAATGCGTACTTGGGTAGCCGACGACTTTTGACTAGCTTGGAAGCCTCGGGCCGCTTCGATGGGGAATCAACATGAAGAGGGTCATAGCGCGCGTGGCCGCGATGGTTGCCATTGGCTTCGCCATTGGCCTTGCCGCTGTCAGCGGCGCGCGGGCCTCGGACATTGCCTGTAAGTCACCTGCCGGGGGATCTTCGGTTCACTGCGAGGACCCGGAAGGCGCCGGAACAAGATGCACGCTTGCCACCGACGGCGCCCGCCCGCGCACGCGCCAGCAGCACCACCTGATCTGCGACTCTGCCACGCTGTCGGGGCGCTACGAGCGTATCTACGCCGAGCAGCAGCGGATGTTGCGCAAAGGCACCCTTCAGGACGCTGACATTGCGGCATGGCGCGCGCGGCGTGATGCCTGCGACTCGGCACGCTGCCTGGAAAGCATGTTCGCCAAGTTCTGGCGGGACCGGGATGCAATGCGGAACACACCGGGCCGGCCGGCCTCACCGCACCCCGCCGCTACGGCTACACCAGACCCGGTCAGGCGTGAGCCGGCGCCGGCTACTACGCCGACACAGCACGCCCAGGAAGCGCCGACGTTGACTGAGCCGCTTGTCACGCCGGTCAAGCCAGTGCCCATCGAGCCCGCTCGCCCGATCGCCGCCGCCGTCTCTGAAAGACCGGCTGACTGGGGAGCGGATGCCCGCCGCTCTGCAAAGAGCGTCGACAGTAGCCCGGGCAATCTGCGTCCGGCCACGCTTGTGCTGGAGAGTCTGTTTTCCGGCCTTGCCATCCTGGGCATGGGCGCGGGATTCCTGTGGACGCGCCGTAGCGCTCGCACATATGATGGACCAAAATCCGCCATCCCGGCGGCCATGGTGATCGCCTATGGCTTGCTCTTGGTGAATGCGCTGCTGCTTCCGTTCACGCTTGGCTTAAAGTAGGTGCGTACTGGGCGGCGCGTGCGTGCTCCGCATTGCGTTATGTCTAACTGGCGCTACGACTCCAGAATCTCCAGACCGTTCTCAGCACACCATTGCCTCAGCGCTCTTTCGACAGAGTCGGCTTCAAACGAATACCAGCGTTCGAGAATGCCTTTGCGCGCCAGCATATCTTTGAAGCAAGCGTAAGCGCGTGACCGTCGGAAGAATGCTTCAACCTGTTCATAACACTCAGGCAACTCTTGTGCGACAAATCGGAGGGCGAGATTTCTTCCAAGATCGAGCTCGTTTTTATGCGAAGGTAGCGGTCCGAAGTTTCAAGGTCGTCAGGAATCTCGTCGTCGAAGTCGTCGTCGAAATCGGAAGTCCAATAGACTTGACCGGTATCGAGTGAGACATACGCGTTGTGATCCATTGGCGCAGCAGAACTAACGAAGTCCAAAGCCATGGAAAGATCGTCGAATTTGACTGCGACCATGCCTGTTACTCCCACGGGTTGCGAGTTGAACTGCTCGAGAGACGTTCGACGACCGACGCGCCACTCCTGCTCTGTAGTTGCTGCTAATGCCGCCTCACATGAAGCCGGGGTTCCGCGGGAGATAGCGCGTCCAGTCGCCGAATTCGCGCCACGACATCAGCACCATCGGCAGCGTGAATCGCATTCCCTGGCTCGCTGCGATCGCCAGGGCTTCGCTCGTCCCGGGAACGAACACGGAGATCTGCGGGGCACCCTTGGCGATGGCCATCGCCAGCGCCGCCCGGAACGCGCCGGGCATCGCGGGCGCATGCATGACCGCCAACGGGCCGATGTGGCCCGTCGCGGCAACGTATGCGTAGCCGACGCGCTCGCCGCCGTCTTCGAAGAATATGCCTTCCACCATGGGATTAGCGAGCAGGTACCGGTGGTGCTTCTCTCGCGAAACACCCAGCGTTGCAAAATCGAGACCGCGCAGCATCTCGAAATCGGCAGCCGTGTTTTGGATGGGCGTCGTGCGAAGCGCGGGATCCTGCGCGTGGCGCACCAATGACTCACGTTCGGCGGTGCACAAAAGGATGGACACGCGCGGCAGCAAGCCGTGCCGCACGTACAGGCCCTGGGACACAACGTTGAAGGCGAAGGTGATCAGGCACTTTTCGGTCGCGCCGGCCTGGCTCGCATGCTGCATGGTGCGGTCCAGCAGCGCGTTGCCGACTCCCTGTCCTTGCCTGCCGGGAGCAACGAACAGTTCGGCCAGGAACCAGAGCCGATCGGAAACCCAGCTCAGCGCAAAGCCGGCAATCTCGCCATCGTCCTCGGCCAGCCACACGCCGCGTGGATCGTCCCTGAGACAGAACGCCTGGAAATCCGGAGACCGCGACGTGGCAATCGGCCCGAAACCGTGGCGGACGGTCAGGTCGTTGATGCTGCGGGTAACAAGCTCCTCGGCGCGTACCAGTTCATCAGCGTTTGCAGGTCGGACAACGAGCGGCATGGGCACCTCCTGCGCGGCAACATCTGAATGTATAGGAGAAGGCCGCGGCGGAGCCAAGCGCCCGATCAATGGCTGCGCCGCATCCCCATCAACACATCCGATGCCGCCCGAACACAGAGCGCTCCCTCGATCAGGACCGGTTACGCCCGCATCTCAGCCAGCCCGGACCAGCCTGCGCGCCGTTCGATGGCCTCGCCAGCCGCCAGGCAAAGCGCCTCCTGGAAGCGCCCCGCCACCAGTTGCACACCCATCGGCGTGCTGCCTGCCATGCCGGTCGGCACCGACAAGCCCGGCAGGCCGAGCATGGCCGGCGCCAGCAGCGGGCTTTGCGCATCCAGGATTTCGCGCATGGCGGCATCGCCCTGCTGGTCCGCGTCGACCGCGAACGGGCGCTGCCACGAGACCGGCATCAGCAGCAGCGGATATTGCGCAAGAAAGAGTTGCCAGTCGCGCAGCAGATTGGAGCGCAGGGCCAGCGCGTCCATATAGCCCACGAGATCCAGATCCGGGGCCAGCCGGTACATGCTGCCGAAGGCACGGCAGATCGCGTCATCGCCATCGTTCTCTACGGCTTGCCGTACGCTGGCCTTGGTCTCGTTCATGGTGAGTGCCAGCCACAGCTCCGTTACCTCGGTGAAGCGCGGCGGGGCGGCTTCCTCGACCGTATAACCGGCCTGTTCCAGCCACCGTGCCGCCTGCGCGACCGCCGCGGCGACCTCGGGGTCGGCGCGGTAGCCCGGCAGCGAGGTGCATACTGCGACTCTTGTACCCGCCTGATGGGCATTGGCCGGCTGCGCGGCATCCAGCGGCGCGGGCGTCCACCATGGGTCCCTGGCATCGCCCGCGGACATCGCCGCCAGCGCCAGGCGCAGGTCCGCCACGCTGCGCGCGAGCGGCCCCTGCACCGAGGTCATGTGCATGCCGATGGTGCGCTCCCGCGACTGGGACGGGTTGAACGCCGGCACCCGCCCGAAGCTCGGCCGCAGGCCTGCCACGCCGCAGGCATAGGCGGGATAGCGGATCGATCCGCCCTGGTCGTTGCCGTGCGCGAGCGGGCCGATGCCGGCCGCCACCGCTGCCGCCGCGCCGCCGCTGGAGCCGCCGGGCGTACGCGTGGCGTCGTAGGGATTGAGCGTGCGGCCGTGCGGGGCGTTGTCGGTGAACCAGCGCATCGAGAACGCCGGCGTATTGTTGCGGCCGATGATGATGGCTCCCGCCTTGCGCAGGTTGGCGACCACCGGGCTGTCGGCAGTGGCCACGGTGCTGCGGTAGGCCGCTACGCCATTGGTCGTGGCGCGCCCCGCCTGGTCCACGTTCACCTTGATCGTCACGGGCACGCCGTGCAGCGGGCCCACCGGCTCGCCGCGTGCCAGCATGGCATCAGCCTCGGCGGCGGCGTGCAGGGCTTCGTCGGCCAGCACCTCGACCACCGCGTTGAGGCGGGGGTTGACGTCGTCCAGCCGCGCCAGGCAGCTTGCCGCCGCCTCGCGGCACGAGATTTCACGGGAGGCGATATGCCGGGCGAGATCGACGGCGCTCAGGCGCCACAGTTCGTTGCTCATGAATGGTCCGTTGTGGTTGTGGATGTGATGGATTCGATGACGCCTGCGCCGGTCCGGCGCGGCGGCAAGCGTGCAATCAGTCGGCCTTGATGCCGGCGCGCTTGACGGTGGCGCCCCAGCGGGGCACCTCGCTGCGGATCAGGCTGGTGAACGCCTCGGGCGTCGAGGGCATGGCCTCGATCGACAGCGCGGCATTCGCCTTGACCACGGCGGGATCTGCCAGGGCCCTGTTGAGCGCGGCGTTGAGCTTGCGGATGACGGGCATGGGCGTGCCCGCCGGCGCCACCAGCCCGCCCCAGGCCACCACATCGAAGCCCTTGATGCCGCTCTCGTCCATGGTGGGCACCTGCGGCAGCACCGGCACGCGCTGCAGGCTGGTCACGGCCAGCGCCTTGATCTGCTTGCCGGCAATGAACTGCTGGATGCCCGAGACGTTGTCGAACATCACATCGACCTGGCCGTTGACCATGTCGCCCAGTGCCTGCGCGCCGCTCTTGTAGGGCACGTGCAGCATCTTGATGCCGGTACTGCCCTGCACCAGCTCACCCGCCAGGTGAGCGCCCGAGCCGATGCCCAGCGACCCCATCACCACCTTGCCGGGGCGTTGCTTCGCGTATGCGATTAGCTCGGCAAGGTTGTTGGCCGGCAGGTCCTTGCGCGCCACCAGCACATAGGCGTTGCCGATGGCCAGGCCAATCGGCGCGAGATCCCTTTCCGGATCGTAGGGAAGCTTGGTGTAAAAGGTGCGGTTGACGGCCAGCGTGACCATATTGCCGTAGCCGATGGTGTAACCGTCGGCAGCGGACGTGGCCACCAGCTGGGTCCCGACGATACCGCCGGCGCTGGGCCGGTTGTCGACCACCACCGGCTTGCCCAGTTCGCGGCCCATCGCCTCGGCGATCGGGCGCAGCGCCACGTCCGCGCCCGCGCCGGCCGCGTAGGGCACCACCATCTTGAGCGGCCGCTCCGGCCACTCGGCCCGGGCCAGCAGCGGCGCGGTGCATAGGGCTGATATCGCCAGGGCGGCCATTGCCCGTACTGCGAAACGGGTGACGACCGGTCGTTCTGTCGGGGTGCGCGTCTTCTCCATGTGTCTCCTCGCTGTTTTCTTTGCATTGGCATGGGTTTCGCAACAAGGCTACGCAGATAGAATGAAAGCCAAAAGACGCTAAATTCTTGATGGTGACAACTCAGGGTTGTCGTCACATCGCCAGCAAGCGCAAGACATCCCGGCTCACGGAACGGGAAGCGAGGGAGACAACGTGAAGGACCATCACCTGAAGGCATGGCTGAGCCTGGTGGAGACCGGCAGCATCCGCGGCGCGGCACGCAGCCTGTACCTGAGCCAGGCCGCCATTACCAAGGCCATCCGGGAACTGGAACAGGACCTGGATGCGCCGCTGATCGTGCGCAGCTCGCGCGGCGTGACGCTGACCGAATGCGGTCACCAACTCACCCTGCGGGCGCGGCTGGCGCAGGCGCAGCTTGCCCTGGCACGGCAGGACATCCGCCAGTTGCAGGGCGGCAAGCAGGCGCACGTATCGGTAGCGGTCACGCCGATGGTCTTCCTGAGCCTGCTGCCCGACGTGATCCGCGCCTTCCGCAAGCGCATGCCGCTGGCCGAGCTCACGCTGGAAGAAGGCATGATGCCGCTGGTACTGCCCGCGCTGCGCGATGGCACCGTCGACTTTGCCGTCGCCGCGCCGGGACAGCAGGCCATCGGCAGCGAGTTCACCTTCGAGCCGCTGCAGACGCTGGAGATCATGGTCGCCTGCCGCCGTGGCCATCCGCTCGAACACGCGACCGAATGGGAAGAACTGCTCGATTGCGAATGGTTGATGCACTTGTCGCCGGGCAGTCACCACACCTATATGCTCGACCAGTTGCGGGAGGCGGGTATTCCGGTGCCGACACGCATCATCAAGGCCAATACCTTTGGCGTGAGCTGGAACCTGATGACGCGCAGCGATGCGCTGCTTTCCTGTCCGGCCGGCCTGCTCGGCGTGGAACCCTATGCGCAGCAAGTCAGTCGGGTGCCGTTGCGGATGCCGTTGCCGCCGATCACGCTGGGGATTCTGACGCTGCGGGATACGCCGCTGTCGTTGGCGGCGGAGACTATGGCGGAGTTGTTCAGGAAGGAGATTGCGGTGAACGGGAAGAAGCTGGCGACGGGATGACCGGATCGGGACCCGGCTGCAACCGCATCGGGCGAACCATCGGCAGTGCGAATTGTGCCGATGGTTCGCACTGCCAAATCAGTCAACCAAGCAAACTTCGGCCGAGAGCTGATCGAGCTGGGATTTGACCATGACCAGCAGGCAGTGGGTGCCGTGGATTTCTTCCGAGTGATCGCTTTGGACTTCGAGAAGGAAGAGGATGCTGGAGAGGCTGGCGCTGAGGCGGTTCAGGGCGGACGAGAGGTCGAGGGAAGTCGACGCTGGGGTTGGGGTGAGATGACTGCGCGCTGTGGTATTGCCGGTGGACATTGTGACCTCCTGAAATGCAGTTGAGAGGCCATCCCGTCATTGCGACATGAGGGGTGGCGGGCCTGATAACGGGGGTGGCAATGCCGGTGCTCCGATCGAAAAACCGGCCAGCCTTGCGGCTGCCCCATCCGGCCCGCCATGGATTGATGAGGCGAGCGTGTACGAAAAAACCATACACGATAGGCGTCGATCGGAGCGGTTCGGGTTGCCACACCCGGTCATCGGTGATGCGATGACTGGGGAAGTTTGGCTATCGGTTTGGAAAGCGTCGATAGGAAACTTCGCATTGCGGCGCTCCAGGCTTCGGCATACGAAGAATGCAGCGTCGCCCCCTCTAAGGTGGGATTAGGGAATCCTGGCTGCTATCCGTTTATCGTAGCGGGCACGCATACCGTCGAGCCTTTAACACATGCGAAGGGATATATGAATCAAAGCAGAATTGCGCTGGTTGCTACCATTCTCGCCAGTGGCATCGTATTGACTGGTTGCGAGACCACGAACTCGATTCCCTACAAGGCGTCCGCCGCCAATGTCATTGCCATCCAGCAAAGCCTTCAGCCGAAGAAGGTCAGCGTCGCCGAGGTCGGTCTTGCGCCGGGCGTCGATGAGAGCCCCTTGTGCCGCCTGAATGGTCCGGTAAAGGTGGCGCCGGGCAAGACACCATCGCAGTACATCAAGGATGCGTTCCAGGAAGAACTCCTGATGGCTCAAGCCTATGACGTGAAAGGTGCGCCGATCGACGGGCGCATCGAAGAACTGAGTTTCAGCTCGGTGTCCCCGGCGTACTGGCAGATCACGATGGCCGTGAAGTCGACTGCCGACAAGGGCTATAAGGTCTCTGTCAAGTATCCGTTCGACACGAGTTGGACCGCTGCCGGCGCGTGCAAGAACGTGGCAGATGCCTTCGGCCCCGCCGTGCAGGAACTGCTCAAGCAGGTTGTGACGAACCCGCAATTCCCCGCGTTGGCGGGGAAGTAAATAGCTTGATAGTACGCGCCCTCACGATTTGCGCGGGAGGGTGTCGTCAATAGATGGCGAGGGGCAGAGTCCGACCCACGACCGCCGTTCCAGCCTCCTCCACATTAACGGCGGCTTGCGGCGTCCAACGGTCGTCCATGGCTTCCTGCCCGGCGGCAAGTCGTCGGTGTGGATTCAACCGGTTGAGCGCCCTATGCCCGGAGTCGATCCTCTGCAGTCCTTTGGCCACTCATGGCAGCGATGACAGGTTTTGAGTGAAACTCGTGTCGGCAAACCTTTTTCGATGAGAATGAAAACCTCCTCATAAGCAGCATTATTCCGATGCAGCGAACTCTGCTGCCAAGTACCGACAGCAATTGATGGGTGGGGTAGCGGAAAGCGGAAAGTCCTATCAAACCGTGCGACCGCCGCTGACTCGGTTCACGCGGATGAAACCTACCCTCGCATTGACCGCAGACCAAACTCAGGCGTATCGTTTCATGGTCTCTTGTTCCTCCTGCCGCCGCGACGTCGTTTGCGGCGACTCGCCTTTGCTGGCAATTCCTTCGACAAGGAGGTTCGAATGTTGAAGCGAATGCTCACGGTTCTTACGCTGAGTTTGAGTTTCGTACTCCCACCTTCGGAAGCACAGCAGCCCGCTAAAATCCCGCGAGTTGGGTTTCTCGCACCCCAGGGCCGTTCCCTACCCCTCTTCGACGCATTCCGGCAAGGTCTTGCCGATTTAGGCTACATCGACGGGAAGAACATCGTCATCGAGCCGCGATTCGCTGAGGGGCACTATGAGCGGTTCCCTGAAATTTTTTCCGAGCTGGTGGGCCTTAAAATCGATGTCCTTGCCGTGACAGGTGCCGTAACGGCGCGCGCGGCCAAGAAATCGGTTACCGACATCCCAATAGTGTTCTCGGTCGTAGTCGATCCGGTGGCGGACCACCTCGTACCAAATCTGGAGCGACCTGGCGGAAATCTCACCGGCGTTACATCCTTTGACCCGCAGCAAGCTACGAAACAGCTCGAACTTCTAAAGCAAGTTGTCCCCGGGCTCAAGCGTGTGGCGATCCTGGGAGATCAAGGCGTCTCCGAGGCTTTGATTAACGCGGCCGAGGGACAAGCACGGACGCTCGAGTTGCAGCCGCAGCGACTCAGAGTGGCAGGACCGAATCCGGATCTGGAAGGAGCGTTCGCCGCCATCAAGCAGCAACATGCGGATGCTTTGCTGGTACTTGAGGAACCGATACTGGGCGTTCACGCGAAGGAAGTCGTGGATCTGGCAGCGAAGAATCGACTCCCCACCCTATTTGCCCCGTCTAGGGTAGCGGCTGGGGGACTCGTCTCCTATGGAGCAAGCCAAACCGAGGCAATCCGGCACATGGCAGCTTACGTGGACAAGGTGCTGAAGGGCGCCAAACCTGGCGCTCTATCCGTGGAGACGGTGAAGCGCTATGAGCTCATCGTGAACCTGAAAACGGCGCGCGAAATCGGCGTGACGGTTTCGCCTGAGGTGCTCAAGCGCGCGGATCGGGTTATACAGTAGGCAATCCAGCAAACGGTGGTCGCATCGAATTGCGATTCCATGGATCGGTCATCTCGCGAGCAATGAGCTGACCTGGAAGCAGACATTCTCCGTGGTCGGGGGCCCATCGAGGGCGAACAACCGCAAAGGCCGATCCCTTGAGATACATGCCCGGCCACCGGACGTCCGCTTACCGATCGAAGCCGACTGTTGAATGTCCAACTCAGTTCTTTGGTGACCGGCAGAAGATGGCCGTACTCAGCCAGCCGATAGGAGGTGCGTCCATGCGTACTCCTCGCCACGGTCTTCATGTGCTTCCGTTCTACGACAAGGTCGTCAGGTCCCTGATCTTCTCTACAATCTCCGGATTGGCAAGCGTTGACACGTCACCTGGATCCTGGTGGTTGGAGATCGCCGCCAGCACGCGGCGCATGATCTTGCCTGAGCGTGTCTTGGGCATGTCAGGAACAATGACGACGCGATGCGGACGCGCAATCGCGCCGATCTGGGACACCGAGGCCGCGACCTTGTTCGCGATCTTTTGGGAGGGCGCCAGTCCCGGCTTGAGCGAGACATAGAGGTCGGGAACCTTCCCCTTGACTTCGTCGGCCACTGGCACCACCGCTGCCTCGGCGACTTCTGGCACCAGCAGCGCGGCCGATTCGATCTGCTTGTCGCCTACGTGTCGGTGGACTCGCTCGACGATGCGAACAAGGCAGTGACAATCCTGGGGAAGGGCTGACGCCGGCGGCGGGCGATGCCCGAGACTGGCCGCGCCCGCTCGTCGGCAGGTTACTTCCGAAAATGTGAATGCGACCCGATAACGGGGCGCGGGCTGGCCTTTGCCGAATCTGCTCCTTACGTTTCATTTGCCGAGTGGTGCTACCGGAATAATCCCTGGGAAGATATAGGCTTGCAGAAGCGCTATCAGGCCAATCACCGCGGCTCCGACGATGGAGTGCCAGAAAATGGTGCGGAAGATTGGTCCAAGCGCATGCGACCTCTCCTCTGGTTCGTCATAGCATGCCGCGCAGGCCACCATGATGGACTGCGCGTCGATCATTTTCCCCATCACGCCGCCGGTCGAGTTCGTGGCAACGATCAGGATCGGGTTCAAGTTGAGTTGCTGGGCAGTGATTCGCTGCAGGCTGCCGAATAGGGCATTGGAAGCCGTGTCGGAGCCCGTCAGGAAGACGCCGAGCCAGCCAAGGTAGGCGGCAAAGAAGGGATACAGGAAGCCGGCGCCGGTGAACGCGAGGCCGAGCACGGCGTCCGTACCGGCGTACCGCGTCAGGAACCCGAGTCCGAGGACTTGTGCGATCACCAGGACTGGAATCTTCATGCGCTGGAGGGTCTGGCGGAAGGCCGCCTTCCATTGTGCCGCACTGAGCCCGAGGACCAGGCCGGACAGGATCGCCGCGACGAACACCCCGGTCCCGGCGGCAGAGAGCCAGTTGATGGTGAACCTTGCCACCTCCGGCTTGGCATTGACTGGCGCCACCGGCGGCATCCTCTGCACCAGGTTGTGCAGCGCAGGCATGTCCCAGACGGGTAGCGAGAGCGTCCCTGAGAAAGGTGAGCCGAGCAATGTCGTAGAGAACGTGACCGAGGAGAAAAGGTTATTCAGGTACTTCTTGAACTCTGGCATGCCCCAGATGGCACAGCAAAGGATCAGGATCACCCAGGGCAGCCACGCATAGACTGTCTCGCGTGTCGTGTAAGCGTACTTCCATTCGGTGTTGTCGGCCGGGGCTGTCGCACTGGCCTTACCGGCCGCGGCCAGCGCCTCGCGCTCGGCCCTGAGCAGGAAGCGTGTCTTCGGATGCCAGGCAAAGCGCAGAAAGAGTGCGGTGCAGATGACCGAAAACACGCCGGAGACCACGTCCGTCATCAGGTGGAACTCGTTGGTCCCTGACGCGAACCACTGCATGACGGCGAACGATGCCCCCGCGCACAGCGCTGCCGGCCACACTTCGAATGCCTCCTTCCAGGTGCCGCCTTCCATCTTCACGAACGTGGCAACAAGCCAGAAGGGGACCAGGATCGAGACAAAAGGCAGTTGGCGGCCGGCCATGGCAGACAGCGTGACTTGGTCCAGCCCGCTCACCGCCGCCAGCGTGACGATCGGCGTGCCAATCGCGCCCCACGCGACGGGCGCGGTATTGGCCAAGAGATTCAGGACAGCGGACTGGAAGGGCTTGAATCCCAGGCCCACCATCACCGCACCGGCGATTGCCACGGGTGTCCCGAAGCCCGAGGTTCCCTCGATGATCGCCCCGAATGAAAACGCAATCAGCACGCACTGCAGCCGCCGATCGAACGAGATATGGATGATGGACTCCTTCACAATCTCGAACTTGCCGGTTACCACCGTCATCGTGTACAGGAACATTGCGGCGAGAACGATCCAGATGATTCCCAGGAAGCCGGAGAGGGATCCGAGCGCAAACGCTGATGCCGCCGAGGCAAGCGGCATCCTGAAGACGATGCAGGAAACCAGGAAGGCCGCGATGACGCCATAGAACGCCGCATAGGGTGCGGAGATGCCGAGGTGCACGTTGCCGTGCGGGTCACGATGCCGATGCAGGGCGATGAAGTACAGCAGCACAAGGATTGGAATCGCTGCCACCGCTGTGGAAAGAAACACGTTCCCGAGTGGATCGTATGTCTGCTGGTACATGGCTTCCCTCATTGGTTACCCCGTTCAAATGAATCGGAGGCTGCACGGGCATTTGGCGAATTCGTATCCGGTACGCGAGTTGTCTGATGCCGGAGAAAGAGCAGCGTGGTCCGCAAAAATTCTACTGCCGCGTGTACCAGCCAGCAAACCAAAATCAGGACGCAGCGGCACCTTACGTTTCAGATTCGGGCTTGCTGCATTGCGGTATCGAGCATTGTCAAGGGGGATCCGTCGCGCGTTGACGTGCCCATCTCGCCACCTATACTCGAGTCAGATGGTGGGCGTTCGGAGACAGTCGGTACGTCGTTACCGTGGCTCCTGCTCTCCATGCTCTGTCGCTCGGATTGGCCGTAGCGCAGCCGAGCGGCATTTCGTTCTAGCGCGCGGCAGGCGAGGAGGACGACATGTTCAAACATCTTCTGCTGGCAGTCGATGGCTCACCCTTGGCCGAATCGGCCTTCCACAAGGGAATCGCATTGACGAGAGAGATGGGAGCCCGCGTCACCGCGGTGCGCGTCTGTCCGGACTACCATCTGATGAGCTATCACGTTGAAATGTTGGCGAATACCCGCGAGGAGTATGCAAACGAGGCACTGAAGGTTGCGACCCAGTATCTGGATAGTCTTGCGCGAGAAGCCCGCGCTAGCGGCGTGGATTGTCAGACTACCTATGTCGCTAGCGATCATCCCTATGAGGCCATTATCAAGACGGCCGAAGACAAGGGCTGCGACTTGATTGTGATGGCGTCTCATGGGCGGCGCGGCGTGCAGGGGATCCTGATCGGGAGCGAGACGTTGAAGGTACTGACTCACAGCAAGATTCCCGTGCTCGTCTATCGCTAGCGCGGCGGAGGTCGTGAAATCGGTCGGCGCAAGGAGGTCAACAGTTGTTTTGGCCACAGCAGCTACCGCGGTCCGCTACCGACCTTCTCGGCCGTTGGCACGGCGATGCCAATGGCCGTAAGGACCTACGTAGCGGCCATCGACACTCCGCGCAGTACGTTCTCCAGACCCAACATCATTCCGGGCGAATATTGCCCTGTTTAATGACTGTCGCCCATTTTGCGCGCTCCGCATCAAGGAACTTTCGAAATTCTTGTGGCTTATCACCAGAAGCCTCCGCGCCGATTGCCGCGAGACGTTCCTTGATTGCGGGTTGTGCCAAGACTTCGATTGTTGCCTTGTTGATCTTTTCTATGATTTCCGCAGATGTGCCAGCAGGCGCGAACAAGCCATTCCACTCATACACCTGGTAGCCGGGAAGTCCGGATTCCGAGATGGTGGGTACATCGGGCAACGTGGTGGAGCGCTTTGCGCCTGTGGTCGCCAGTACCTTCAACTTCTTGCCAGAGACCAGTGGGTAAGACGCTGCCATGTTGCTGAACATCATGTCCACCTGGCCACCCATCAAGTCACTCAAGGCTGGTGCACCCCCTTTGTAGGGAACGTGAAGCATAGTCAGTCCAGACTGTTGACGGAACAGCTCTGCTGCCAGATGCTGTGCGGTGCCGGAGCCCGCGGACGCATAGGTGAGCTTTCCAGGCGTAGCCTTTGCGCGCGCCACGATATCCTTGGGCGAGTTGAATGGAGAGTTTGGAGGAACCACTAAAAGGTTTGGCACTAGTACCACCAGGGAGATGGGGGCAAAGTCCTTCGCGGTATCGTAAGGAAGCTTCGGTTGCAGACTAGGGTTGACCGAGTGAGCCGTAGCATCCAGTAGCAGGGTGTAGCCGTCCGGCGCAGCCTTGGCGACCGCGCCGGCACCGATCACACCGCTTGCACCGGGGCGGTTGTCTACGACAATGGTCTGACCCAGCTTGGTACCCAGAGGCGCAGCTACGATGCGGGCGACCGTGTCGGCAGCGCCGCCTGCGGGATACGGAACGACGAGACGGATTGGATGATCGGGATAGGCGGCGCTGGCACACGTGGTGGCGCACAGCAGTGTGAGGCCGGCAATGGCGCCGGTAACGGACTTGAACATTTTCTCGTCTCCAGAATGTTGTAGTTGTGTACTAGACCGTCGCGATCGGGGTCGCCGGCGAACCTACTGCGCCGGGAAGGCGCAGAGGTGGCGCGGTCAGCAGGAAGCGGCTACGATTGTTCTCGCGCAGCCAGTATGCCAATGGTGTCAAATGCCACAGCTCGCCGAGGTGAATGCCATTCTTGAACAGGCAATGTTCATGCAGCGGCAATCTTGGCCCGCGAATGGGGGAAGGCGTCAGCGGTTTCGGCACAACCAGCTCCACGGCGGGGTTGTCTGCCAGCAGGCATGCCAGGCGCGAGTCGGTGATCCAATTGAGCAGCTTCGCGTCGTAGCCATCCAGTCCGGTGCCGGATTCGTGGAGTACCTTGAGATCGGGCGACTTGTTCATCGATAACAATGTGTCGGCGAACCCGGTATGGAGGCAGACCATATCACCCGACTCGACGGTTACGTTATCTGCTTCCAGAATGCGCATGAGCTGGTCGTAGCCGACAGCCTGTCGTTTACGCCCAATGTGGCGCTCGATGTCGATCATGACGCCGCGGCCTTGGGCACCGTGCTCAGCAAGGACGGCGATACTCAACGCTCCGGCTTCCGGGTTTTCGTATCTTGCCCACGCCTCGGGCGCTTGAGTCTCGACACCGGCTCTGATGTCCTCGCCGGCCCGAAAGCCGTTGTAGAAGACAGCTTCGTCGCTGCCGTCACCGTCGGCATCGAAATGACTGCCTACGTGTGCAAGGCTGTCCCACTGCGTTGAATACTGCAGGCTCATGAGCACGACATCGTCATTGACCACGTCCGTCAGATCGGGATCCTCGGAACGGTACGACCAGCAGAAACCCTGCTGCCCGGCGCTCTTTCCATCCCGAAGGACTGCGAAGCGCCGCGGTGGCTGCCGACGCATGTTCATAGTTTGGCCGCCGGGGTAATCGAGGGGAAGCGAAAGGCAGAACGTAATGCCTTCGCGTACCTCTGCGACGCCTTGCAGTACCTTGGCGCGATCCACCAGGTTCATGCGTCCGCGCTGGTCGTTCGGTCCAAATTCGCCCCAATTGCTGCCGGCCGGCTTCCGCTGCCACCGGCGCTGGGATGCCTCGCTCATGTCGGCTCCTTACCCCTGCTTAAAGAGTTCAGCCAGTACGTTTGTCGCGGCGGCAACACCCATGTTGACGAAGGCATCGCTCGTTACGCCGCCGATGTGCGGGCTGATGATGAACTTGCTGTTTCTGAAGAAGGGATGATCGGCGGGCGGCGGTTCTTGCTGCAACGAATCCAGGCCTGCTGCGGCCACTTTGCCGCTCTCAACCGCTGCCAGAAGCGCGCCTTCTTCAATGAGTCCACCGCGCGCGGTGTTGACGACGATAACGCCATCCTTACATTTGGCCAGGTTATCCGCGTTGAGGAGTCCTCGATTCTCGGTGGTCAGTGGACAATGGAACGATATGACGTCCGAATTTCGCCAGATCGTGTCGAGGCTGACGTGCTCGATTTTCGCCGGCAGATCGGTGGCATAAGGGTCATATCCAATGACCTTCATGTCCATGGCATTCGCCATCTGTGCGAAACGTCGGCCGATCGCCCCCAGGCCTACAAGTCCGAGCGTGCGCCCCTTCAGTTCGAGGCTTTGATGCGTCGATTTGTCCCAATGGCCGTTGCGTGTGCGCTGGTCTAGGCTCACCACCGATTTTGCGCAGGCTAGCATTAGCGCCAGCGCTTGTTCGGCCACTGCTGCCGCATTTGCGCCTGTCGCGGCCACGATTTTGACGCCACGAGCCTTCGCAGCTTCCTGGTCGATGTTGTCGATGCCACTTCCGTGCTTTGACAGGACGCGAATCGACGGCGCCGCGTCGAGCGCCATGGCGCCGACCTTGCTTGTGCGGACGATGATAGCCACAGGCGCGTAACGCCGGCAAAGTTCTGCGGTCTCTTCTTCGGTTGCCGCTTTTCCTGCATAGACCAGTTCGAAGTCGGACAGCAGCGCGACTGCCTGTGGCGCAATGTTCGCCGCGGTCACGACGATTACGGGCTTGTCCGGCGTACTCACAGCGTTTCCCCAGCCTTCAGGACACCTGCGGCACGCAGGGCATCATCCAGCCAGGATGGTCGCAGTGCTTCGCCAGACTTGATACCTTCGATGCGTTTGCGCTCCGCCGCTACCTTCTTTGCAGCCTCCTCAATCAGAGCCGGGGCTTTTTCGCGCTCGATGACGACCACGCCGTCTGCATCGCCGATGACCAGGTCTCCCGGGCGCACCGTAACGCCGCCACATTGAATCGGATGATTCACGCGGCCGGGTACGAATTTGGTAGGCCCGTTGGGATTCAGTCCTACAGAGTACATCGGGAAGCCAGTCTCGATGATCTCTTCGGCATCACGCGCAGCGGCGTCCAGGACGACGGCCGCGACACCGAGTGCAATGCACTGATTAACCATGATTGCGCCCATCAGCGCGCTGCTTTGGTCGCCTTTGCCATCGACGAGAATGACGTCGCCTGGTTGAGCTAGCGCCATGGCGGCGTGAATCATGAGGTTATCGCCCGGGCGAACTTCCACGGTGACAGCCGGACCGCAGAACTTGCTTTTTTGGCTCAGTGGTGCGATCCGCCCGTGCAGGCCGCCGCGGCGTCCCGCTACATCGGCGAAGATCGAAGACGCGTACTCGGACGCCTGCTTGACGATATCGGACGAAACGCGTTCGAAATCACGGATGACATCAGGGAGTTGTTGGGTTGCCGACATAGTTGCTCCTAAAATCTGCGAGTGAATCCAGCCGCGCAGTTGGCAAGCCAACCGACGGATTGTGAAACTGCGAAAGTGGAATCCGGCGCGCGGGCGCGCGCCGAGGCGTTAATCGATGGTCGCGCCCGAGTCTCTGACCACGACTCGCCAGCGAGCAAGATCCTTTTGCAATAGGCCTGCAAATGCTGCGGTACTACCGCCCAAGACCTGTCCGCCTTCCGCCTCGATCTTGGAACGAACGGCCGGGACCTGGAGTACTCGATTCAATTCAGCGTTGAGTCTTGCGACGACGGGTGCCGGGGTGCCGGCGGGTGCAAGCAGGCCGAACCATGTGTCCGCGTCAAATTGCTTCACGCCGGCTTCCGCTACGGTGGGCGTGTTAGGCAATTGCGGCGAACGCTTCGCAGAGGTCACAGCGATTCCGCGCAACTTGCCCGTCTTGATTTGACCCATCACCGTAGGGACGGAGCCAATATAGATTTCTACCTGGCCACTCAAAACGTCGGTGAGAGCCTGCGATGCACCCTTGTATGGAATATGCTGCATCTTCACACCGGCCTGCTTCTGCAGGAGTTCCATGGCGAGGTGTGCGACCGTACCATTGCCCGGCGTGCCGAACGTTACCGTGCCTGGCTTGGCTTTCGCGGCGGCAAGCACGTCGGCCAGGTTCTTGTATGGTGAACTGTTGTTGGCAACAATCGCGAGAGGTGCGGAGGCAATCAAGCCGATGGGCGTCAGATCTTTCGCTGGGTCATACGGCAGCTTCTTGTACAACGACGGGTTGATGGCAAGATTGCTGGTCTGGCCGAATACCAGCGTGTAGCCGTCAGGCGACGCTTTTGCCGCAGCCTCGACGCCGAGATTGCCGCCAGCACCTGGCTTGTTGTCGATGATGATGGTCCACTTCAGATCCCGGCTCAGTTGTTGGCCAATTTCGCGCGAGAAGGTATCCGGCGCGCCGCCCGGTGGGAAGGGAACGATCAGGCGAATGGGCTTGGCCGGATAGGTGTCTGCGGCATACGCAGGAAGGCCAGGCACTGCAGCCATGGTGCAGGCGGCCAGAACGCGAAGGATGATCTTCAAGGGTGTCTCCAATCGAAGCCTTGTATTTGTGCCTTGACTATAGATGGCTGTTCCGTGCTATACAATTGCGTTGTCCATAGCGGAACATGTGCCATGAAACGGAATGCTCAGCCGGAACAGGTGCCGGAAGGTGCGGATAAAGACACAATCATCGCGGTCACCCGTGCCTTGCAAATTCTCGAGGCCTTCTCTGCCGATGACGCTTCGTTGACCCTGTCGGAGTTGAGCCGACGGGTCGGGATGGGCAAATCGACCGTGCTGCGCACGGCGCGGACACTGGCGCAAAGCGAGTACCTGGTCCAACGCGAAGATGGCCAATGGCGCCTCGGAGCGGCCGCAGGATGGCTGGGCGCGCGCTATCAGGCTGCGTTTCGCGTGAATGAAACGGTGGAGCCCGTGCTCAGGCGAATTACCTACGAAACACGCGAAAGCGCGGCCTTTTATGTCCGGGAGGGAGACACTCGGGCCTGCCTGGTGCGAGTCGAAGGACCGGGCGCGGTGCGGCACCACGTGCGCGTCGGGGAAAGGCTTCCTCTCACCGGAGCGCCGGGCAGAGTGTTGCGGGCATTCGCAGGCGAAAGCGGCGAGCCATACGAGGCCATTCGCAAAGATGGTTATTTCATTTCAATGGGCGAACGGGAGCCTGAAGTTTCGAGCCTGGCTGTCCCGGTGTTCGGAATCAATTGGACTTTGGCCGGGGCTCTTTGCATCTCAGGGCCCATTAGTCGGCTGACGCGAGATAAGTTGGCGGAGTATGTGGATCTGATGCTGGCCGCCGGAAAGGAAGTGTCCTATGCAATTTCCGGCTCCCGGGATCAGACCGTCCGGCCTACGACATGGCATCCCTGATTTCGAGGGGGCGATTCTGAGCCAATGCTCTGATTACCTCATGAGAGCCAAGTGTCTAGTGGCCCGATGAATGGTGATCGTGAAAGGCACTTCGCTGAGGCGGTCAGCGACCGATGTCTGGCGCACTCTGGTCGTTAAGTTTCGAATTGCGAGTGACAGGTGGTGGCCGGTCTCTGCCCACATGT
The DNA here is from genome assembly GCF_029278605.1 of Cupriavidus sp. WKF15. Classification (NCBI taxonomy): domain Bacteria; kingdom Pseudomonadati; phylum Pseudomonadota; class Betaproteobacteria; order Burkholderiales; family Burkholderiaceae; genus Cupriavidus; species Cupriavidus sp. WKF15. The sequence continues at coordinate 838,580 of NZ_CP119573.1, read as the reverse complement.
TGCGCACCCGCGCTTCCTTGAACATCTCTTTCACCGCTGTTGCTTCCACCGGATGCGGCCCCCGCCGGGTGCTCAGGACCTGCAGCGGCTACCGCCACCCCCACCATCGGGTCGCCAATATCGCAGACGCCTCCTGCACGCGGTCACACTCCGCTGAGGTGCTGGCAATGTACGCGAAACCAGCGGTCCAGCCCCTGCTGCGCGCCGGACCAAGTCGGCATCTCGCCGACTGCGCCGGGCGCCAGACCAAGGCTTTCCCACGCCGACTGCAAGAGTTGATCAACTGGCTTCCAGAAACGCCCACCCAGATTCTGCGGCTCTAGAACAACGTCGTAGGCCATAATCCAGGCGAAAAGAGCCCGCCGGTCTTGCTCCGAAGGCAGCTCGGTCGACTGCAGCGCCCGTGGCGGGGGCCTGCCGATCGCGGCCGCCTCCAGCCATGCGGCCAAGGCACCACCTAGCGGCTGCTCGGCCAGTATGGCCGACAGCGCGACGCCCCGGCGCAGGTCCGCGAGCAGGTACAGGCAGGCGCGCGGCGGCGTCTGCCCCCGAAAGAGGGTGCAGTGGAGGGCCCAGGTACGGGCCGGGGGCGTCTGCAAGGACATGGGCGATAACTGGAGAGCCGCTTCCTATCACAAGCAAAGTTCGCGCCGGCCGAGATGTCAAGCGCTGGCCACTCTGGAATGCGTCGCTGGGTCCGCATGGGCCTGGTCGCGAGGGCATGCCTCGCGCACCACACAGTCCGGTTGGGATGGCTTCGGGAGGCCGGCCCTCGATTGCTGCGCCGCACAAATCCAGGAAGAATTTAGAGCAGTCGCACTGATTTCGTTCCTAGGCTTTTCCCCAAGATTCCATCACTTCATGAGGTAATGACCGTGTGCCTAAGTGGCGACGTTGCCTCAGCAGGAGCCAAACTCCTATTCTGCTGAAATGTAGGTCTTCAATTCCTCTTGGTTGCCATGCGATTAGCTGATTTCATTTTGCGGGACATGGAGCACATTTTGGCGGAATGGGAGGCCTTTGCCACCACGTTGCTGCCGGCTGCACGTGCCTGAACTCTCTCGCCCTACGCGACAGCGCACCGCAGATCCTGCAGGCCATTGCCAAGGATCTATCAACCTCACAAACGAGGGACGCTCAGCGCGAAAAGTCACTGGGGCGGGCCCCCACACTGCCCGACGCGCCGGAAACTGCAGCGCAGACGCACGCCGTCATGCGGGCGCGTGGTGGCTTCAGCATTAACCAACTGGTTGCCGAGTACCGCGCTCTTCGCGCCAGCGTGCTGCGCTTGTGGCTAGACGAATTTCAGTTGGTCGCCGACGACTTGGACGACATGGTCCGGTTCAACGAAGCGATCGATCAGGCAATCGCAGAATCGGTGGATTTTTTCGATGCGGAGGTAGAGCAGTCTCGCAATCTGCTGCTCGGCATGCTTGGGCACGATATGCGAAGTCCCCTCCAGACCATCCAGATGACCGCTAAATACCTGGCCGCGCTGAACGCCGGGGAGAAGGTATCAGAAGCGGCAACCCGACTGATTCGAAGCGGTGCCAGCATGAACGCGCTTTTGGATGATCTGTGCGATTTCAACCGAACGAAACTCGGCTTGGGCATCAACATCGCGCCTGATGAAGTCGACCTGGCTAACCTGGTTGGCGATACCGTAGACCAGTTGCGTGCCGCCAATCCAGACCGCCGCATCGATCTTGAGGTAAGCGGCGACCTACTGGGTGTTTGGGACGGCGTGCGCCTGCAGCAACTGATTTCAAATCTGGTGCTCAATGCGATAGCGTACGGCGCGCCGGACAAGCCGGTCCGCATTGCAGTCACCGGTCTCGATGCGGAAGTCTGTCTAGAGGTTATCAACAGCGGTCCTGCCATTGACCGGCTGACGCTGGACCGGATTTTCGAGCCGCTGCGCAGAGGCCCAAATCAGGAAGACAACAACCCGCGCGGCCTCGGGCTCGGGCTCTATATTGCGAGCGAAATTGCCAAAGCCCATCAGGGATCAATTGAGGTTCGGTCCGACCAGGCAGAGACTGCGTTTGCTGTGCGTCTACCGCGTCGTGGGTAGCAGCCTCCACGAAGGTCTGAGCTAGGAAGCGGCTTCCGTCTTCCGGAGTGCAATGGCCGCTAGCGAGGCTGAATTGACGTCGGAATGTCCTTACGACGTGCTGACGAGCGACGGCTCATGGCCGGGCAGTGCCCTTGGCCATTAGGGCGGCCGCTAGTCGCTTGCCGCCCCGCTCCGAGCCTTCGATCTGTCACCGCTTCGAGGGAGATAACTCCTAACTAACGGTCGTCCACCTAATTAGACTCATGCAACTCCCCAACTCTTGCTATTTCCACTTCGATCCGAGATTCTCTAACCCGGCTTTCTTCAGGTCTTCCGGAGCCATCACTACGCGAAACTCGCAGTCGGCGTTGAACATTAGAAACCACGGCTCTGCGAGCGCAGGAATCTGCGACGGCTCATCGAGGTTGACGACGAGGATGGCTCCGCGTGTTCCGTTTTGCTCGGTGAAATAGGCGGCTTCCGGCTTTGTTTCTTCTAGTATCCTCGCCATCACTTCCCCAATGGTGCCTTCGCGCACGAAGGCATTAAATGGCTCGTGGGGAATTCGTATGTTGAGAAGCATGCGCATGATCATCCTCCTTGCTTGAAGCCCTGAATGGACTTTTCAAGCATAAGAGTTCCCCGACGTTGCTTTAGTGGTCTAGGCAACACAAGGCTAGACTCCTCGCTCATTCGTGCGGAACGGTACTGAGCATGAGCATCTAAAACCAGGGAACTGATGCGGGAGATAGACAGCGGCCGACGTCTGCAGTTTGTCGCGAGCTGACGCTTGAGTGTCAGCCCACGCTCGCCGGCGAACGCCGGAACTGGTCGGTCGCGGTCAGATGCCAGCCGTGAATCTGCGACCCCTTGCGGCCATTCGACCCGTCGCCGTCCCAACGGCGGATTTCAAGCTACAACGGTCACGAGGCAAGCGTCCGCCCAGCACCGTCTAGACGTTGCAGTTCCCCGCCGAACGATAGATGGCCCTATGTCGGAATCCGCTCGGGATCAGGATGGTTACCATAAGGGACCAAGGCGACCCTTCTCGACAGAGAACGCCAGATGGTACAAACGCTGGTGTCGTCAGCGATGTCGCCGAGTCTGAGTAGACCGTATGGGCACGCTCAGTACGGGAAATCGATGGGCGGAGTGATTCGCTAGGCTCCCCCGGTGGAGTCTGTGTTATCTCCGCCTGGGCGCAGGCTCGAACGCCCCCTCGGCTAGCGCAACGCCAAGCCGCAGTCTGGAATGGTCATTTAGCACCTTCACGATCAGCGCTCGATGCTCTCGCTGGGCAGACACTGAGCCTCGCAGAGCGTCCAAGAGCTGGAGTGCCATGGCGACGTCATGACCGTCCGCGCGCAACTCTCGTACAAGGGCAATCTGGCGGCGAATGCGTTGGCGTCCCTCAGTGATATGCCGGGTGCTCATTTCGAGATCCCGAAGCTCCGTCTTAACGTCAAGCACGTGACGTCTCCCGACTGAATCCCCCTAAGGATAGGACGTTGCATAGACGTCTCCCTGAAGGGAATTGGTCGCGTGCCGGACAACGGGCTGGGTGAGATAACTGCCTGGCGGCCTGCCTAGCAACGTGCGCCCAACGACACGGCGCATGTAGGACAGAACCCATAGTCATCCATGCCAGAGGCGGCAGAGACTGGCAACATCAGCGTTTTAGGTGAGGTGTCCAGCAATGAAACACACACGCCCACGGGACCACCTCTGTGCATTTTTGCTCGATAACACTGCGCCGCATAGGGGCTGGAAGCTGCATCAGAACAGTGTCCGTGAGACGGTAGCGCGAAGCCGTCGGCATGACCGGGGGCGATACCTCTGCATTCAACGAATGCCGACCGATGAGGGAGGCACACCATGATCCAACCCGACACAGGCCCTACATTCCGAGTTCTGCCACCTACCGCCGAGCAAGACTCGGAGGTTCGCCACTATCAGAACAGAAAAACGAGGTTTGGCAAGCCATGGGATATCCCGGAACTACGCGGGATGCTCGAAGACATGTTGCTGCCGCCGAAGGCCGAGGATGGTGATCGGGAGGATGTTCTTCTGGGGCCGTCGGCTGCCGCGGAACGCGCGTCATCGTTCGTCGACGAGGCCATGGAACCGATTGCGGCATACGAGGATTGGAACGCCGCCATGGAAATGGAAGGGATGAAAGGCGAAGCGCGCTAATGCCGCTTACCAGGTGGAGATGGCGCTTGTCGTTGCGAGCGGCAGGCCAATCCCGGCAGCCGGGTCGGCCATTGGCTGGATTTCGATAAAGGGCCGCTTCGACTCGACCTTGCCGAATATGGCGGCAAACGGAATGTCGGCGGCATCGCGGCCGGTGCCGATGCGCAGCAGGCCAGTCGGAATGGATACCCCCGAGGGGTCGAGCAGGTACCATCCGCCCGACAGGAACACCTCGACCACCGCGTGAAAGTCCGGCGCACCCATGGCGGGGTCCGCGCCATAGTCCACGCTGCTGGACATACGGGCGGGAATACTCAGGGCGCGGCAGATCGCGATCATCAGGTGGGAAAAATCCCGGCATACGCCAGTGCGCTCGACAATCGTATCGATCGCCGAGGTGCGCTCATTGGTGGATCGCGAAAGAAAGCGCACATGGTTGCGCACCCACTCCCGAATCGCATACACGCGCGAATAGCCGGGGCGCATGCCGCCAAACTCGCGCATGGCGAACTCCATCATGCGGTCGGATTCGCAATACCGGCTCGGTGCGAGGTACGAAAGGACATCGAAGGGGAGTTCGGCGACGGGTACCTCCGTGAGTGACATACCATCGTCCAGGCGATGATCGATGTCCACCACAGCTTCATAGCGGATGGCCAGCGGGCCCTTGTTCGCACGTATCCTGAGCAGGCGGTTGCAGAGTGGATCCGTGTACCGATCGGCTTCAACCGGTGGCGTGAGCGCCAGACGCTCGGAGACAACGGACTGTCTTGCGGTCTTCGCAGCTTCGACAATCAACAGAAAGTCTCCTGTGGGATCCAGGATCTCATAGGACAGGTTCACCGAGTACCTAAGACGGTTCATTGCTGACCTTGTGTCGACATGGGGGCGGAAATGGTGCCGGCCGCGTGAACGGCTCTGGCCACCATTTCAGTGTAGCGCCGGAAGCGGGCGAAAGGTCTGCATCAGCGGGCACCGCAGGTGCGACGCAGCGCCTGCCTGATCAATTTGTAAGCGGGTTAGGACGGTGTGCATCGCCCCCCTATACTGATAGGAGCAGCGTTTCAGTAGCCAGGTGCTTCTGGTTCGCCTATCACTCGTTTCCGGGCCTTCCCCCTCGATGACGTCTTAGGACTGGTGACTCCTGAAGTCACTCACGGGGATCCCTGGAAAATTCATGCAAGATGCCGCGCGGCGACCGCCGTTCGCCCAGTCCCCCAGTAGTCAAGTCAGTCAGTCATTCGCCGGGATTGATGCAACCGATGTCTGGCGAGGGAGACTCTTCTCCGCAAGACCATTCGCGAAGCTGGTCTCCGCCTTTGCTCCTGCGCTTCCGCGTTTCAGACTGGCGGAGCCGTGCTCTCATCGTGATGACGATGCCGTAACGATTTCCAGCAATGCGATATGGGTGGAGATGATTACCCGCTGGCAATGGAAGATCGGTGCCCATAACGGTGACCATTTTTCAACACTGCCATCACTATTTCAGCCTGGCAAGCGATGAAGGAACATATCGTGCCGAAAGAATCTGCAGAGACCACTTACCGGGCCATACATGTCACACGCCTTCTACGCGACCGCCCGATGGGCAGGCCGCCGAAGGGAAACACCCAGCGATTCGGAGTCATGCGATTGGCAGCGTCCCGGTGGCATCAGGCAAATATGCTGCTGATTGACTGGGATCGTGCTGTCAACGAAGGCTGGCCAGACCTGCGGTCACCGTCCTGCACCCGCACCAGGGCCATCAGGAGCATGGGCCGCAGCCATCAAGCAAGCATCCGCCGGCTCGCCGGAAATGGAAACTGAGATTGCGTGAGGTAATTTCATGCGTACGCTGCTGTATTTCAGTCTGAGAGACAAGGCCACCGCGCGACTTGCACAAGCGCGACTGGGCGATCTGGCCGGTACCCCGACACTCGTCGCAGGGCCGTGGTTTGTCCAGCGCGACAATCAGCCCGTCGACGGACTGCCGAGGATCGACGTCGGTCAGACCACGTACCGCGAAGAGGCGGCGATCACAGGAATCTTCGTCGGCGCGATCGTCGGCGCGCTTGTCATCTTCAGATACGGCGTTTCCGCCGGCGCCAGTGCCACTGCCGTTGCGTATGTTGGTGCTGTCATGCTTGGCGCGATGATCGGATGGTGGGTCGGCGGATTGGTTGGCGCCAGGATTGGCCGCCTTGCACTGTGGCGGCAGAATGCGCAAATGGCACCGGGCCAGTTGCTGATGATCGCCAGTTGCGATTCGCGATCGAAGGAAGCCCTGAAGGAGATCATCAACGAACTGGGCGGCGTCGGGGTCGACGAGCATAGTGACCTGATGCCGAATTTCAGATGGCTATGACTGCCGCTTCGGATCGGCCGTGCCGATGCGTCCCCGGAAACGTATGTTGCGCGGCCTGAGCGAGAAAGAAGTTTGGCGGCCGAATCCCCACGTACCTATGGTTGGATCCTACTGCTCCGGACTCACATCAACTTCAATCCCTACTGGTCGTGGTATTACGTTGAAAAACTCACTCCTCCTGGAAGGTTGAAGATGGCTATGGATCGCGTGACGGAGTACCGTGGGTTCGATATCCATGTCGATCTCAATCTGGCGTCCAAGGACATGTTCGACGTCTGGTTCCAGGTTGAGGGACCCATGAGTCCGCCAGGCGTTGCAGCGATTGGCAAGCGAATCAAAGTCTTTGGCGGGCCGTACTCCAGACGTTGGGTTTACCTGGTGGCGGAGCTGGCAGGACGGGCCGCCGTGGACGTTATTCTTGGGCCGGATGAATGAGCGGAGGCCGAGAGCGGAGGTCAGATATGCAACGACGCGCCACGATTGGTGAATATGAAGTGTTGATCGAAGCGGAGCAACACCACGGTCCCACCCAGTTGGCCGGAGCGGTTGGCTACGTAGTGCGCTACTCGCTTGCTCGTACGGATTGCCGGCCCATCAGAGGCGATCTTCCCAGCGCACATTCCTTCGATCTCATCGACGGCACCGACTACTTTCACAGCGTCGATGCGGCGCTGGACTACGGAGAGGCAAAGGCTCGCGATGACATTGCTACCTTGTCACCGAATGTAAATCGGACACATCAAGGCATATCCGCGTATGCTCAACGTTGAAAGGAGACCAACATGTCTCAGAACAACGCAATCTACAAAGGCTTCAGGGTATCTGCAAGGGTGCGTCACGCCCCCGGTGCGGTCCTCGGCGGCGACCTGGTTCAGCCGCGCTTCCTCGCTACCGTAACGATCACGCAGGTGAGTACAGGAATGGGATCCCGCAGACGGCTGCCACCCATGATCCAGCATTTTGCCAGCGCCCCGCATGCTGCCATCGCGCTGGCCTTGTCATCAGCCAGGGACGCGATCGACGGCATGTCCACCTCCGTCAAGGCGAGGTAGCCCGTCGGCCATGCCACAGGCTCAGATCGAAAGAGAAAGGGGAGACACCATGTCAAGACAGGTCAAGAACAAGGCCGAACTGCGCGCCATGCTTCGTGCGGAACAGGCAAAATTCTCGGAATGCGAGGGCGCTTGCTTTGGCGACGTGTTCTGGCATGCCGCGGATGCCAGCGGCTGCAACTGGAGTCTGTCAACCATGGAAGGCGACAACAGCGCCGCATGCCTGGAGGCGATCCGCCCGTTCGCTAGCCAGCTACGCGAGATGTACAACGTGCCGGACGAAGGGAAGTAGCGAGCCTCGGCCAAAGCCATCCACGAAGCAATCCACCTTAAGACGCACCGCTTTGCGGCCATAGGCCGCACTTCTGTCTTTCGTCAGGAGTATGCGTCTGCACGTAAGTTCTATTCCGAAGAAGGGCTTCCGCGTTTGCCATCAAAGACCGGCCAGCGATTCACCTGCGACTTGGCCTTCGATAATGTGTTCGCCGTGTTGCATGGCCGCACGCTTCGCTAACCCCAAGTCAGACCAGTGCATATCCGGAACGTAGAACACGCGCGCGCTTGTGCCGCTCGGTGGCGAAGCGGTCGTCTGAATGGCACGGTCGGGGCGACATCGCACGTCGCTTCCTGGCCGGACTCTGACGTCGGCCACCCGCCCACGGGTGCGCTGGTGCCGTGTCATCGATCGCAGCGGGTACGGACCCTGCCCGTCAGCTCTCGGGGTCATACCCAAACTCGCGGAGTTCCTGCGAGCAGCGGCAAGCTTTTGCGATCTTTGCAGCCCACAGGATGGCGGCTTCGCGCGATGGGAGCTGCAGGACACAGAAGCCGCCGTCGAACTCCTTCGTCTGGGGATAGGTTTCGTTTGTGACCGTGCCGTCTGCGGCGACCATGAGTGGTGCGACATCCTCATTGATACCACCACCGAACACGTACACGCCTGCAGCCTTCGCCTCGCGCACGACCTCGCGCGCAGCTTCGCCCACGGGGGCAAAGTCCTCGGCGAGGACTTTCATCGCCCTTCCAGGAAAGGAGATAAGGTATTTCGTCATCGTTCGGTCCTTCGGTTGAGGTCAGTGCTGTCTGTGAGGCCCTAACGTGTTATGGGGCGATGTGTAACGCGCCCTAATACGAATGACAGAAAACGGCCGCCCAAAGCAGACAATCAACGTTCAATCTGCACGCGCATCGACCGCGCGTCTGGCAAACCCAAGGCTTCCGCCGCAGCGTAAGAGAGATCGATAATCCGGCCTTTGACGTATGGTCCACGATCGTTGATGCGAACCACAACCGACTTTCCGGTAGCCAACGATCTGACGCGCACATAGCTGCCGAGCGGCAATGTTCGATGGGCGGCAGTCAATGCGCCGCCATCGTAGCGTTCACCGTTTGCGGTCGAATGCCCCTGGAACGTTGCCGAATACCACGACGCCTCACCGGATTGCAACATCTCGTGCTCGTGCCGAGGGCGACAGGAATCAGCTCTGCACGCAGCATGCTTGGTCGGAATCTGTCCGCAAGCCGTGAACAAAGCGCAGAATCCCAAGACTCCAAAATAGCGAAGTGATAGCACCATAGACCACCCATCAGTGATTGTGACGTGGTTCTAACGGTCTCCAGAAGTTCGCGTTGGCGGCGTGCCAGGTTACGTGACACCTTGACAATATTTTAGGTGACAAGCGACGCCCCTGAAGGTCCGACCCAATACTGAGAGCGGGAAGAATCTTGATGGCGTCTTTTCAGAAGCGCTGCGGATTGTCAGCCTGGCTCAAGCACAACTGCAGCAGTAAGCGGGGGGCGGAGTCCCAAGCCCGCATTACTTTCCGAGAAGCCGCAAACGATCCTCGCTATGGAAGGGTGAACCCTGCATTCAGATCGGAGCCTTACGCTATTCGTTTTGAGGATATCAGGTCTTGGATTTTTTGATTTTACGATGGCGCGGGCGCTTCCTACACTCCCCCGAACAATAGAAACATGCGGAGACAGACATCGTGATTACCTCACTATCGCCAACTTGCGCGAAGCCTTGGCCGCGTATCGTCGCCCCGCTCGGATGGGTTCATCACGTCGATTGAGACCGGCGTGTTTGATATCAGCGGCGTGCAAGGAATCGGAGGACCGTATGCGCCGCGTTGTTTCGGTTTGATGTCTGTCCCCGCGGCCTGAGCGGTCCGGGTAATTCCCACAAATACCGGGACCGGTGCGCGACCTGCGTGCCGGCAAGCCGTGCCGCCGATCCGGCAGCACGCTCCCCGGATGCCATCGCGCCCGCATGACTCGTCGCCATCCCCGGCGTGGGCCCGTGCGATCGCTCGGCAGCACATGAAGGAGACCCCTGTATGAGCTTGTTCCGAACCAAAGACATTGACGCCATGCTGGCGGACCGCCACGTTGGCGGCCTGAAGAAGGTGCTGGGTCCGATGGACCTCGTGCTGATGGGCATCGGCGCCATTATCGGCACCGGCATCTTCGTGCTGACCGGCACCGGCGCTTTGACCGCCGGCCCGGCGCTGACCGTGTCTTTCGTCATTGCGGCCATGGCCTGCGGCTTCGCCGCGCTGTGCTATGCCGAGTTCGCCTCCGCCATCCCGGTGTCGGGATCGATCTATACCTATAGCTACGCGACTCTGGGCGAGATCATCGCCTGGATGATCGGCTGGGACCTTCTGCTCGAATACGGCCTGGCTACCTCGGCGGTGTCGGTGGGCTGGTCGGGATACTTCCAGTCGCTGGCGGCGGGTTTCGGCCTGCATTTACCGGCGGCGCTGACGGCAGCGCCGGGGGCGGTGCCAGGCGTGCACACCTTGTTCAACCTGCCGGCTTTCCTGATCATGTTAATCACCACTTGGGTGGTGTCCTGCGGCGTGCGGGAGTCGGCCCGACTCAATAACGTGATGGTGGCGATCAAGATTGCGGTGGTGGTGCTGTTCATCGCGGTCGGCGTCTGGCATGTCAAGCCGGCCAACTGGCAGCCATTCGCGCCGTTCGGGGTATCCGGCATCTTCAATGCGGCAGCGCTGGTTTTCTTCGCCTTCATCGGTTTCGATGCGGTGACCTCGGCCGCCGAGGAAGTGCGAAATCCGCATCGCGACCTGCCCGTGGGTATCATCGGCTCGCTGGCGGTCTGCACAGTGCTATACGTGATAGTCGCGGCGATCATGACTGGCGTCGTCCCCTTCGCCAAGTTCGCCGGCATCGACCATCCCGTGTCCCTGGTGTTGCAGTACGCAGGACAGAACTGGGTGGCCGGCTTTGTCGACCTGGGCGCTATTCTCGGCATGACCACAGTGATCCTGGTAATGACCTTTGGCCAGACTCGCGTGATCTTTGCCATGTCGCGCGACGGACTGTTGCCCGCCAAGCTGTCGTCGGTGCACCCGTTGCACGCCACGCCGTTCTTTGCCACCTGGACCGTCGGCATCGTGTTCGCGATGATCGCCGCCTTTGTGCCGCTCAATGTGCTGGCCGAGTTGATCAATATCGGCACGCTCTCCGCCTTCACGCTGATCTCGATCGCGGTGCTGGTGCTGCGCCGGACCCGTCCCGAACTGAAGAGGGCCTTCCGCTGTCCCGGCGTGCCGGTGGTTCCGCTGCTATCGGTGGGCTTCTGCCTGTTCCTGATGGCGCACCTTCAAGCGCTGACCTGGATCGCCTTCCTCACCTGGCTCGGGATCGGGCTGTCGGTCTACTTCCTGTACGCGCGCCGCAACGCGGTGCTGCACGGTAGCGCCAGGTAGCACGCAGGGCCGGCCGTAAGCGCCTACATGGACGCCACCGTTTGCCAAGTCAAGAACGGGTGAATGGATGTCGAGGCCGACCTTGGAGTAAGCGAAAACCCCAGCCCCTTCCGTACCTAGGATCTCGGTAAGATGCCAACCCGGCGCTGGCGCGACACAATCGCCCAAAGCCGAACACGATGGGGGCTCCGCGCCCATCAAAGCCGCACCGCACTGCAACCCAGGCGGTGTGCCAAGGAAGGCAGAGCTACAGCTTTGCATTCCACACGTCATGGAGAAGAAGTTGAACGATCGTACCCACGCAGCCGCTGTCCGCCTGTTCGGCACCGGCGAAGGCCTGTCCCACGAGCGCGTGACGCTCGCCACGGATCCGCAATCCGGCCTGCAGGCCATCATCGCCATCTACAACACGAGGCTGGGCCCCGCCTTCGGCGGCTGCCGGTACTGGGCCTATTCCGCCGAGACCGAGGCGCTGTCCGACGCCCTGCGCCTGTCGCAGGGCATGGCCTACAAGAACGCGCTCGCCGGGCTGCCGTTCGGCGGCGGCAAGGCCGTGATCCTGCGCTCGCCGGCGCAGACGGACCGCCAGCAGCTCTTCCGCGCATTCGGCCGCATGGTGGAGTCGCTGCGAGGCAGCTATATCACGGCTGAAGATGTGGGCACGACGGTGGACGACATGCGCGCTGTCCAGGCCGAGACCGGCTACGTCAGCGGCATGCCGCGCGACGGCGGATTCGGTGGCAACCCCTCGCCGTGGACGGCTTACGGCGTGTTCGTCGGTATTCAGGCGGCGGCGCAGTACCGCCTGGACCGCAAGTCGCTCGCGGGGCTGTCCGTGGCCGTCCAGGGACTGGGCTCGGTAGGCTGGGAACTCTGCCGCCGCCTCCATGAGGCGGGCGCGACCTTGACCGTGGCGGATATTGACGCCGGGCGCACGACGCAGGCGCAACAGCAATTTGGCGCACGCGTCGTATCGCCGGAAGCCATCACGGGCGCGGATGTCGACGTATTTGCTCCTTGTGCGCTGGGTGCCGTCATCACCCCGGCCGTGGCCGAAAGCTGCCGCTTCCAGATCATCGCCGGCGGCGCAAACAACCAGCTCGCTTCACTGGCCGAAGGTGACACCCTGCATCGGCGCGGCATCTTCTACGCGCCCGATTTCCTCATCAATGCCGGTGGCATCGTAAGTTGCGCCCGGGAATACCTCGGCGGCGTCGACGATTCAGCCCTTCGCGACGAAGTGGCTGGTATCCGCGACCGGGTGCTCAGGCTCGCGCAACGCGTAGAGTCGACGGGCGAGGCGCCGGCACGCGAGGCGGTGAAGTGGGCGCACGAGGTGTTGTCGCACGGCATCGGCTTGAACTGAGCACCAAGCATCGCGAGACCAAAGCCGCTTGAAAACAAGGAGCGCATCGTTGATGGCCAGCCGCCAGGCGACGCGCTTCTTGCCTACTTCTTGTCGCTCGGACAAGAAGTAGGTCGCCGGCTACGCCGGCGAAACAGCAGCGTCTGCCAAGGGCGACGCCCCAATCATCACCGCAGCCCCGGGGACGCTAGCGAAAAACGCCCCCGCCAAGCACAATGAATCCCCTCTATACATAAAATTTCCCCCCAACCCGCCCCGCAATTCAGCGATGAACCAAAAATTTGCCGTTGCCCTGTTTGTGGTCGCGCTCGCAAACTCGGCGAACGCCGCGCCTGACGAAGACAGGCTAGGTAAAGCCAAGGGATATCCGCTCGGAACACTTGGGAATTTCTCCTACGACGAGTCCGTCAGGGTGGGCTCGTTTTCCGCGCTGGGTGACATTTCGGGCATCAAGATGAATGTGCTTGCCCCAAGCGTCGCGCCGATGGTTCTGTCGCGCAGCGACAGCGAACCGTCCATCCGCTGGGACGTCGATCATCTCAAACGGCTGACGATTGACGACTATCTGGCTCGCCAACGAATCATGGGCCTGTTGATTATCAAGGATGGCGTGATTCAGGTGGAGCGGTATCAGTATGACCGTCAGCCGTCGCAGCGGTTTCTGTCCAATTCGATGGCCAAGTCGATTACCTCCCTGGCAGTGGGCTTTGCGCTCCAGGAAGGAAAAATCGACTCGCTGGATGATCTCGCCGAACGCTACGCCCCCAAGCTGGCCGGCACGCTGTACGGCGGCACCACGATCCGCAACCTGTTGCGCATGTCGTCGGGGGTGCGCTTCACCGAGAACTACGACGGCCACGACGATCTGGCGCGCTTTGCCCGGGCGGCTCAACGCGAGGGTGCGGAGGCAGCCGCCAGGCTCATCACCGAGCGGGAGGCGCCTCAAGGCACGCGATTCTCTTATTCGAGTGCCGAGACCGATATTCTCGCAACAGTCGTGCATCGCGCCACAGGCATGACGCTCAGCGAATACCTGACGCCGCGCCTGTGGCAGCCCATCGGGGCGGAAAACTCCGCGCTTTGGCGGGCCGATGGTACAGGGATGGAGCGGGCGGCGGGGAACTTCAATGCAACACTACGGGACTATGGGCGCTTGGGCATTGTCCTGGCGAACAACGGTGTCCGCCCGGATGATCCGCAACAGAGGCAGATTGTGCCGAGGGAATATTTGCTGGATAGCACGGATTCGCGGCGAATTCCGGAAGCATTCCGGCCCGGCAAGGCAACTGCCTATTATGGCTATGGTTACCAGTTCTGGATATTCCCCGGCGAGAAACGGCGCTTTGCCCTGCTCGGTGTGTACGGCCAGATGATCCTGATCGATCCCGAATTGAAGCTGGTCATGGTACAGGCGGCGGCGAACGCGACTCCCAAGGCGGGACAGACAACCCTTGCCAAGGATGCGGACGCGTTCTGGCGGGGTGTCGTCCGGCACTACGGAAGCTGGTAAAGCGCAAGGTCTATGCGCTCGGTCGTTTGCCGTGAGCAGTCGGCTCTTCCCGACAATGGCGGATAGTCTAGCCATGCCACTTGTCCTTTCATGGCTGGAAACGATCAGCGACATATCGAGGTGCTTGCCTAGTCTCAATCTAGCCCCGAAAATCAACCTCCAGCGCTCCCGCCAGCAGCCTCGCGCACCAAGTCCGCCGAATGCCGCAGGGGCAACACATACGCCGGAGAGCCAGATGCCTCACCAACCCCCGCCCCCCACCCCCCGCCTGCTCCCCGCAGCCTGGTTCACCGTGGTCGGCGCCTCTTACCTCCTCACCGCCCTGGCGTTGTGGACGGTGCTCCAGGCCAATCTTGTCGCCGCCCTGCTCTCCGGCCTGCTGCTGTACTCGCTGGTCGACGTCCTGGCCCCACGCCTGAAGCGCCTGAACCAGCGGCACGACGCCCTGGCAGTCGCCATCCTGTCACTCGTGATCCTGGTAGCGCTGTCGCTCGGCATCTGGGCGCTGGTGCGCTTCGTCAGCGGCGAGGGCACGCTGGACGCGCTGCTGGACCACGTCGCGGACATCATCGATCAGTCCCGCGGCCAATTGCCCAACTGGGTCAGCGGCGCACTGCCAAGTACCGTCGAAGAACTGGCCAACACCCTGATCCACTGGCTGCGCGAACACGCGCAGATGGCGCAGAAGCTGGGGGCGGAGGTCCTGCGCACGCTGCTGCATATCATCATCGGCATGATCATCGGCGCGATGGTGGCACTCTACCGCGCAGTGTCGCGCCCCAACCGCCGACCGCTGGCGACGGCGCTGGTGTCGCGGGCCCGTTCGCTGCAGCAGGCTTCTGCGCAGTTCATCTTCGCGCAGATCCAGATCTCGACCATCAATACGATCCTGACGGCGATCTACCTGCTGGTGGTGATGCCCTTGTTCGGCGTGCACCTGCCGCTGTCGAAAACGCTGGTGGTCATTACCTTCGTGGTCGGGCTGCTGCCGGTGCTGGGCAACCTGATTTCGAACACAGCCATCGTGGTGGCATCACTGTCGGTGTCGCTGCCGATTGCGGTGGCGTCGCTGTTCTACCTGGTGGTGATCCACAAGCTCGAGTATTTCCTGAACGCCCGCATCATCGGCGCACGCATCCAGGCGGCCGCCTGGGAGCTGCTGATCGTGATGCTGCTGATGGAGACGCTGTATGGCATTCCGGGCGTGATTGCGGGGCCGATCTTCTATGCCTATTTGAAGCGTGAGCTGTCTAACGCCGGCCTGGTGTGATCCCGGGCTTGATCGCGCACGGATACGCCGACCTACGAGGCCCATGACCTGAGCGGCACCGGGGCCAAGGTCTCGGGCGGACGGTGGAATCGCAAGGGCAATGCCGTGGCATACACGTCGACCAATATCGCGCTGGCATGCCTCGAGACCGTTGTGCATCTGATCGATGACGGTCTCCCGCTCAACCGCTATCTGGTGCGGATCGAGGTGCCGGATGAAGTGTGGGATGGGCGCCTGACGTTCAAGCCGGCCGTAGGCTGGGATGCGGAACCCGCTGGCAAGGTGAGCCTCGACGCCGGGGACGAGTGGCTTGCCCTGGGGAAGAGCGCATTGTTGGTGGTCCCGTCGGTAATCGTCCCGGAAGAAACGAACGTGCTCATCAACCCCGGCCACCCGGACGCCAGGAAGATCAAGGCCACGAAGATTCGGAAGTGGCTGTACGACGCACGGCTTTAGCCGCTCTCCCGCATGTCCATGTGGCTTCGCTTCGTGCGGCGTTTCTGCCGGCTAATCCATCCCCTTATCCGCCCCGCCTCCGCTCTCCACCCACGTCCGTACAAAATCGATATGCGTCTGCATGGCCGTGCGCGCCTCTTCCGGCCGGCGCGCGCAGATGGCGTCGCACACCGTGCGGTGCTGCAGCAGCAGGAGCGCTGAAGTAGCCTCGCCCTCTTCGCGCAGCCCGGTGCCGCTGATGGTGATGTGTTCGCGCAGCATGCTGATGACGCTGGTATGCAGGTGCAGGAACATGGTGTTGTGCGAGGCCTGCGCGATGGCATCGTGCAGGCGGGTGTCGGCCTCCGCCTCGGCCTGCTTGTCGTCAGCCATGCGCGCGCGTTCGAGTTCCGCCATCAGGCCACGGATGCGTTCACGGTCTTCATCGCTGCCGCGCAACGCGGCGAAGTAGGCGGTGGCGCCTTCCAGCACGCGGCGGAATTCCAGGATGTCATCGCGCAGCGCCGGATGGTCGGCCACCAGCTGGCCCCACGGCGAGGCGATGCCCGAGCGCAACTTGTCGGTCACGTAGACGCCGGCGCCGCGCCGGCTTTGCAGCAGCCCGCGCGCTGCCAGGCGCTGGATGGCTTCGCGCACGGTATTGCGCGCCACGTCGTATTGCTCGGCCAGTACGCGCTCGGCAGGCAACCGTGCGCCCGCGGGCCAGGTGCCGTCGAGCAAGGCGGTTTCCATGCGCCGCATGACCGCCTCGACGCGTCCGCGCCCGCCTGCGTGCAATTGCGTCCCTGTTGCCATCTCGTTTTCCCTTCCTGACTTGCCCTGAGCGTCGGCGTTGGCCGATGTGATCCCCACGCAAAGTGGTCCAACCAATTTGTACTGTAGCGCGGAAGCGGGAATTATGCGCCCGAACGTGCGATTCCAGCGCGTGCGGAGCGAGACATGAAGGACAGGCAATACCCCACCACTGCCCCCGCGCAGGTCTACCTGTTTGCGACCTGCCTGGTCGACCTGTTCGTGCCACAGGCCGGCCTTGACGCCGTGCGGCTGCTTGAGCGCGAAGGGCTGACCGTGCACTTTCCGCGCGCGCAGAGCTGCTGCGGACAACCGGCCTACAGCAGCGGCACTCCCGACCAGGCCCGCGACGTGGCACGCGCCCAGCTGGATCTGTTCGGCGAGCCGTGGCCCGTCATCGTCCCGTCCGGCTCCTGCGCCGGCATGATGCGGCACCACTGGCCGCAGCTGTTTGCCGACGACCCCGTCGCCGGCCCCAAGGCCCGCGCGCTGGCCGAGCGTATCTACGAACTCACCGAATTCCTGCTGCACGTGCTCAAGGTCGACTTCAGCCAGGCACTGCCGGGCGGTCACGCGGCAGAGCGCATCGTGCTTCATACCTCGTGCGGCGCCCGTCGAGAAATGGGTACGCGCGCCCATGGCGTGGCGATGGTCGATGCCTTGCCCGGCGTGACGCGCTTGGAACACGAGCGTGAATCCGAATGCTGCGGCTTTGGCGGCACGTTCTCGCTCAAGCATCCGGATATCTCCGGCGCGATGGTGCGCGACAAGGTCGCTTCGGCCTGCGCCACGGGCTGCAACCGGCTGGTATCGGCCGATTGCGGCTGCCTGCTCAATATCGGCCACACGGCCGCGCATGACGGCGCGCCGCTGGAGGTCGAACACCTTGCCAGTTTCCTGTGGCGCCGTACCGGAGGTGCCGCATGACCGCGCTCACCGCACGCGAACGCATGCTGGGCCGGCTGCGCGCCGCCGCGCCGGCAACCCGTGCCACCACCACGGCGGAAATCGATGGCCGCATCGACGCGCACTACGCCGAACGCGCACCCGCTGCAAACGGGCTCGAGGCACGCATTGCGTCGATGCAGGCCGGGCTGGAGGCCTCGCACGCCGAGGTCTGGCGCACCACGGCTTCGGCATGGCCCGCGCTGCTCGCGGAGAAGCTCGCGCATGCCGGCGTGCGGCGCCTGCTGCTGGACCCGTCGCAAGCCGCGGGCGCAGCGCTGAAGCAGGCCTTGCCGACGCACGTCGACGCCATCGGCTATGACCGTCCGATCGAGCAGTGGAAGGCCGAGCTGTTCGATACGGTCGATGCCGGCTTCACGGTCGCGCGCTCCGGCATTGCCGCCACCGGCACGCTGATCCTGGCGCCGGACGCCGGCTCGCCCCGCACGGTGTCGCTGGTGCCGCCGCTGCATGTGGCGCTGGTGCATGCCTCCACGCTGCATGCGGACCTGCACACGGCCGCGCGCGCCGAACGCTGGCGCGATGGCATGCCCACGAACCTGGTGATGGTGTCGGGCCCCTCCAAGACTTCTGATATCCAGCAAACCCTGGCCTACGGCGCGCATGGTCCGCGCCAGCTCTGGGTGGTGATTGTCGATGACAGCAACGCGGGGAGCCAGGCATGAGCGAAAGCACGCTGCACTTCGTCCCGTCCCAGGACTTCAAGGCACGCGCCCGCGAGGCGCTGGACGATCCCAAGCTGCGCCAGAGCTTCCGCGGCGCGATGGATTTCCTGCAGGGCAAGCGCCGGTCGCAGTTCCCGGATGCCGACGAACTGGAACACCTGCGCGATCTTGGCGAGGCGATCCGCCAGCACGCGCTGGCCAACCTGCCCGACCTGCTGGTGCAGCTCGAAGGCAACCTGACCGCCGCCGGCGTGCAGGTGCACTGGGCCGAGACCGCCGACGAGGCCAACGCGATCATCCACCGCATTGCCGCATCGAAGCAGGCACGCCGCGTGATCAAGGGCAAGTCGATGGCCAGCGAGGAAATCGAGCTCAACCATTACCTGGCCGAGCGCGGGGTGGACTGCATCGAGTCGGACATGGGCGAGTACATCGTCCAGCTTGCCGGCGAGAAGCCCTCGCACATCGTCATGCCGGCGATCCACAAGACCAAGGGCGATATCGCCACGCTGTTCGAGCAGCACATCCCCGACACGCCCTATACCGAAGATGTGGACGCGCTGATCCAGACCGGCCGCCGCGCCTTGCGCCAGGCGTTCGTCGAGGCGGATATCGGCCTGTCCGGCGTGAATTTCGCGGCGGCGGATACGGGCACGCTGTGGCTGGTGGAGAACGAAGGCAACGGGCGCCTGTCGACCACGGTGCCGGACGTGCACATCGCCATCATGGGCATGGAGAAGGTGGTGGCGCGGCTTGAACATATCGTGCCGCTGTCGAGCCTGCTGACGCGCTCGGCCACGGGCCAGGCCATCACGACCTACTTCAACCTGATCTCCGGCCCGCGCCGCGAAGGCGAACGCGATGGCCCGCGCGAGGTCCACCTGGTGCTGCTCGACAACGGGCGCACGCAGGCCTATGCCGACGCGCAGTTGCGCGCGACGCTGCAGTGCATCCGCTGCGGCGCGTGCATGAACCATTGCCCGGTCTATACGCGCATCGGTGGCCATGCCTATGGCACGACGTATCCGGGACCGATCGGCAAGATCATCTCGCCGCACCTGCTGGGGCTGGAGGCGACTGCCGACCTGCCCACCGCATCGAGCCTGTGCGGCGCATGTGGCGAGGTCTGCCCGGTGCGCATCCCGATCCCGCAACTGCTGGTGCGCCTGCGCACGGAAGCCAACCGCGACCCGCAGGAGCAGGTCGCTCATCCGCTGCGTGGCCAGGGCGCCAAGTACAGCCGCGGCGAGCACCTGATCTGGCGCTTCTGGAGCGGGGCGTTCTCGCATCCGAAGGCTTACCGCATGTTCCGCTGGGCAGCGACGCGCCTGCGTGCGCTGACACCGGCGAAGCAGATGGGGTGGACGCAGCATCGCACGCCACTGACGCCTGCGGCGCGAAGCTTGTCGGATCTGCTGAAGGAAAAAGGCCAGCCGGAGTAAGAAACCGGCAGGCTCCATCGCTCTCCCGCCTGCCGGAGAGCGATGACACCGTCGCGACAGACGGGTCGGCCAGGGCGCCGAACAACAAACAACACCCGAAACACCACTGAAGTAGGAGACCGAGCATGCAACCCTGGACTCAGATCTACACGCCGCTGGGCAGCCTGTGGCTGTCCGCCCTGGCGGCAGCCATTCCCATTCTGTTTTTCTTCGTAGCCCTGGCGGTCTTCCGCCTGAAGGGCCATGTCGCGGCAGCAGTGACGCTGCTGCTTTCACTGGCCGTGGCGATCTTCGCCTACGGCATGCCGGCGCAGCAGGCGCTGGCGGCAGCGGGATTCGGCTTTGCCTATGGTTTGTGGCCGATTGCATGGATCATCGTGACCGCGGTGTTCCTGTACAAGATCGTGGTCAAGACCGGGCAGTTCGACGTCATCCGCGCTTCGGTGCTGTCGATCACCGATGACCAGCGCCTGCAGATGCTGCTGATCGGCTTCGCGTTCGGCGCGTTCCTGGAAGGCGCGGCCGGCTTCGGCGCCCCCGTGGCCATTACGGCAGCGCTGCTGGTCGGGCTGGGCTTCAATCCGCTCTATGCAGCAGGGCTTTGCCTGATCGCCAACACCGCGCCGGTGGCCTTCGGTGCGATGGGCATTCCCATCATCGTGGCCGGGCAGGTGACGGGCATCGACGCCATGCACATCGGCGCGATGGCTGGCCGCCAGCTTCCGCTGCTGTCGCTGGCGGTGCCGTTCTGGCTGGTGTTCATGATGGATGGCGCCAAGGGCGTGCGCGAAACATGGCCGGCGGCGCTGGTGACGGGTGGCAGCTTTGCCGTGACGCAGTACTTCACGTCGAACCATATCGGGCCTGAGCTGCCGGATATCACCTCGGCGCTGGTCAGCATGGTGTCGCTGGCGGCGTTCCTGAAGGTGTGGAAGCCGCGCACCGCCTCGCAACGCGCGGGCGGCAATGTGGGCGGCGGCACCATGGCGATGTCGGCGTTTGGTGGCGGCGGCTTCAGCAACGGTGTGCAGACCGGTGGCAACCGCAAGTCGCCCTACACCGCTGCGCAGACGATCCGTGCGTGGGCGCCATTCGGCATCCTGACGGCCATCGTCACGGTGTGGAGCCTGCAGCCGTTCAAGGCGCTGTTCGCGGGCAATGGCGCGCTGGCGGGCACGGTGCTGAAGTTCAAGGTGCCGGGGCTGGACCAGCTGGTCATCAAGGCCGCGCCGATCGTTGCATCGCCCAAGCCGTATGAAGCCGTGCTCAAGCTCGACCTGCTGTCGGCCGTCGGCACCGCCATCCTGCTGACCGCGCTGATTTCGGCCGTGCTGCTGCGCATGAAGCCGCGCGACCTGGTGTCGACCTTCGGCGAGACGCTGGTGGAACTGGCGCGCCCGATCCTGTCGATTGGCCTGGTGCTCGCGTTTGCGTTCGTGGCCAACTACTCGGGCATGTCTTCCACGCTGGCGCTGCTGCTGGCGGGTACGGGCGCGGCCTTCCCATTCTTCTCGCCGTTCCTGGGCTGGCTGGGTGTGTTCCTGACGGGCTCGGATACGTCGTCGAACGCGCTGTTCTGCTCGCTGCAGAACACCACGGCGCACCAGATCGGCGTGTCCGACACGCTGCTGGTGGCGGCCAACACCACGGGCGGCGTGACGGCCAAGATGATCTCGCCGCAATCGATCGCGGTGGCCTGCGCGGCGACCGGGCTGGTGGGCAAGGAGTCGGAACTGTTCCGCTTCACCGTCAGGCACAGCCTGCTGTTCGCGGTGATCATCGGCATCATCACCGTGGTCCAGGCCTATGTGCTGCCGGGGATGATCCCGGGCTAAGCCTCTCCGGCCGCGGGCGGGTTTCGTCGTATCCGACGATGCCCGCCGGCAAGGCGGCCTCTTAGCATGATCTGATCCGCCCGCAGACAAGGGCCGGGCTCATCCATCCTCACAGGAGACAGATCATGCCTTTCACTCCCTTCGACCTCACGGGCAAGGTGGCCCTGGTGACCGGCGGTAATGGCGGCATCGGCCTCGGCATGGCCGAGGGCATGGCCCAGGCCGGCGCCGATGTCGCGATCTGGGGCACTAATGCGCAGAAGAATGCCGCCGCCGCCGAGCGGCTGGCGCAGTATGGACGCAAGGTTCATACCGCGATCTGCGATGTCGGCAATGAATCTTCCGTCGCCGCTGCCATGGATGGCACGCTCGCCGCGTTGGGTCGCATCGACGGCTGTTTCGCCAATGCCGGGGTCTCGGCGCGTGGCACGCGCTTCGAAGAAATGGGTACGGAGGATTGGCACCGCGTGCTGCGGGTCAATCTGGATGGGGCGTTTTTTACGCTGCGCGCGGCGGCCCGGCAGTTGCTCTTGCAGGGAGATGGCGGGGTGCTGGTTGGCACCGCCTCGGTTGCGGCCATTGAGGGTGCTGCGCGCAATGAGCATTACGCGGCGACCAAGGGCGGGCTGATTTCCATGATGCGCGGGCTTGCGGTGGAATATGCGCGGCAGGGGATTCGCGCGCACTCCGTGCTGCCGGGGTGGATCAAGACTGAGATGACCAGCAATGCGCAGGCCAATGCGACGTTTCAGGAAATGGTCGGGAAGCGCGTGCCGATGCGGCGATGGGGGGAGGGGTCTGATTTCGCCGGGATTGCGGTGTATCTGATGAGTTCGGCTTCTGCGTATCACACGGGGGATACGTTTGTGATTGATGGGGGGTATACGTTGTTTTGAAGGTTTTGGTGCCTGGCGGGCGCTGCTGTTTCGCCGGCGTAGCCGGCGACCTACTTTCTGTCCGAGCGACAGAAAGTAGGCAAAGAACGCGTCGCCTGGCGGCTGGCCATCAACGATGCGCTTCTATGGCTCGAGCGGCTTTGGTCTCGCGAGGCTTGGCTATTGTTCAGACCTGCTACGCATAGTGAGTCAGAACCTGTGCCTGCGATAACCGGCTTTTGTACGATCCCCATGTAGCGGTGGCCGCCTGCTAACACCGATATCGCATCATCGCCTTCGGCTGCGCTTCGCGCGGCTCGGTAGCGTGGCATCGGTACTGTTTGCGGACCTCAAGACGCAGTGAGCTTGATTCAGGGGTGCCATCTATGCGATCCATGCAGCCGTGGACAGCGCCGGGCCTGTCCGTATTTTTGTGTGCGAGGCGGTTTTGAATTCTGTCAGCTTCGAGCGGCAGTAAATCGCTCGCCATACAGAATAGCAAACTGATTCATGGCGGACTTCCAGTCATAGGTCGTGCGAACGGACTTGGTCAGCACGTTGCGCAGCGCCAGCCACAGCAACTTGATCGCAGCTTCATCCGAAGGGAAGTGGCCCCGGGTCTTGATGATCTTGCGCAACTGCATGTTCAAGCTCTCAATGGCATTCGTGGTGTAGATCACACGCCGGATGTCGGGCGGGAACACGAAGAACGGTATGACGTGCTCCCAGGCGCGTCGCCACGACTGCACGATCATCGGGTACTTGGCTCCCCACGGGCCGTCGGCGAAGTCCTGCAGCGCCTGCCCGGCCTCTTGTTCGCTGGCCGCGCTGTAGATCGGACGCAGCGCCTGTGCCAGCACCTTGCGGTCCTTATAGTTGGCGTATTCCAGGCTGTTGCGGATCAAATGCACAATGCAGGTCTGCACCGTCGTGCGGGGATAGGCCGTGGCAACGGCCTCCGTCAACCCCTTGAGGCCGTCGACCACTGCGATCAGGATGTCCTGGCAGCCTCGGTTCTTGAGTTCATTGAAGACCTTGAGCCAGAACTTGGCGCCTTCGGTCTGCTCGACCCACAGGCCCAGCACGTCGCGCTGGCCATCTGCCTGGATTCCCAATGCCAGATACACGGCCTTATTGCTGACGATGCCGTCACTGCGGATCTTGACCCGCAACGCGTCGAAGAACACGACCGGGTACATGGCCTCAAGCGGACGGTTCTGCCAGGCGATGGTCTCGGCCATGACCTCGTCGGTGACCGAGCTGATGAAGTCCGGGGAGACTTCGGTGCCGTAGCTCTCGGCCAGAAACGCCTGGATCTCGCGCACGCTCATGCCGCGCGCGTACATGGCGATAATGCGCTCATCGAAGCCGGTAAAGCGCCGTTCGTGCTTCGGGATCAGAACCGGATCGAAACTGCCATCGCGGTCGCGTGGCAGTTCGACCCGCACCGGGCCGCGGTCGGTGATCACGGTCTTGCCGCTCAGACCGTTACGCGCATTGGACTGCTCGGCCGGCTTGGGCTCGCCTGGCTTGTAGCCCAAATGCATGCTCATCTCGGCGCTCATCGCCCGCTCGATGATGGCCTTGTTGAACGCCAGCATCAGATCCTGGACCTCGCCGGGCGTCATCGGCCCTTTAACCAACTCATCAAGCAAGCCGTCAGGCAAGGCAGGCAGCGGCCCGCGGGCCGCTGCCTGAGACGCCACCGTACGTTTCTTCTTCATCGGCATATCCATGGTCATTACCTCTCATGATATGCCTCGTACACAAATTTCCGGATAGGTCCACAGCGCCCCCTGTTCACTTCAATCCTCCTTCGGCAGGAACTGGTCTCCTTCCGTCAGCGGGGCAAACCGATACGTCGCCGGCGTCCGGCTCAGCTTCACGGGTGCGCCCAGTCCGCGATAGCCGCCTTCCATCTCCACAACCATCTCGCGATGCATGGTATGCGGATGCTGCAACGCGTCGGGCACCGACAGCACCGGCGCGCACGGCACGCCCGCGGCCACCAGCGTATCGGCCAGGACCTTGCCGTCCAGCTCACGCATCCGCGCTTCCAGCTCCGCCTTCAAGGCAACGCGATTGACCGAGCGCGCGCCAGCCGTGGCATAACGCTCGTCATCCGCCAATGCAGGCACCTGCAAGTACTCGCACAGGATGCGGAACTGCCGGTCATTGCCAACGGCAAGGAAGATCGGATCCGTGCCCGTGGCAACAGTGTCGTACGGATAGATGTTCGGGTGCGCATTCCCGGTACGCACCGGCGTCTTGCCATTCATGAACCAGTTCGCCGCATGCGGATGCAGCAGCGACAGGCCGGAGTCATAGAGCGCCGCTTCAACGAACTGCCCGCGCCCGCTGCGCTCGCGCTCCTGCAGCGCCAGCAGCACGCCGAGCGCGGCGTTCATGCCGGTCACCATATCGACGACAGGCAGCCCGACGCGCAAGGCGGCGCCATCCGCTTCGCCATTGATGCTCATGAGACCAGCCATGGCCTGCACGGCGGCGTCATAGCCAGGCAAACCGCCAAGCGGACCATCCGCGCCGAAACCGGAGACGCGGCAATGCACCAGCCGCGGGAAGCGAGCCGACAACGTGTCATAGCCGAGCCCCCATTTCTCCATGGTGCCGGTCTTGAAATTCTCGACCAGCACGTCCGCGTCTTCGAGCAGCGCGAGCAGCACGCCGCGGTCCGTCTCGGCAGTGAGGTCGAGCTTCATCACGCGCTTGTTGCGGTTCAGCCCGAAGTAGTACGACGCTACGCCGTCCCTGAACGGAGGGCCCCAGGTACGCGTGTCGTCGCCCTGCGGCGGTTCGATCTTCAGCACGTCGGCGCCGTGGTCACCGAGGATCTGGCCGCAGAACGGGCCGCCCAGGATGCGCGACAGGTCGACCACGCGGATGCCGGCCAGCGCGCCCGTCTTGGATTGCGTCATGACATGGCTCCTTGTCAGTCGAGTTGCGCGCCGGACTTCTGCACGACGGTGCGCCACTTGGTGACTTCGGACTTCACGAAACCGCCGAGCTGCTCGGGCGTGGTGGACGGTGCGAACTCCAGGCCCTGCGCCTGCAGGGTCTTGCGCACGTCAGGCTTCTGCAGGGCTTCGGCGAAGGCGTGGTTCAGCTTGGCGATCACCGGTGCGGGCGTGCCGGCCGGCACTACGACGCCGAAGAACACCGATACGTCGAAGCCGGGCACGCCCTGCTCCGCAACCGTCGGCACATCGGGCAATGCCTGCGAACGCGCCTTGGTGGTCACGCCGAGCGCACGCACCTTGCCGCTCTTGATGAACGGCAGCGCGGTCAGCACGTCGGTGAAGGTCATGCTGACCTGTCCGCCGAGCAGGTCATTGAGCGCCGGCCCCGTACCCTTGTATGGCACATGCTGGAAATCGGTCCCCGCGAGGTTGTTGAACAGCACCCCCGCCAGGTGCGACGACGCGCCATTGCCCGACGAGGCGTAGCTCAGCTTGCCCGGATGCGCCTTGCCATAGGCAATCAGCTCGCCGACGTTCTTTGCCGGCACGCTTGGGTTGACCACCAGCACATTCGGCAGCTGGCCGATCTGGATCACGGGCGCGAAGCTCTTGACCGGGTCGTAGTTGATCTTGCGGTAGAGGCTGACGTTGATGGCGAGCGGCGCCGAGGTGCCGAACATCAGCGTGTAGCCATCCGGCTCGGCACGCGCGACGGCTTCGGCGCCGATATTGCCGCCGGCACCGGCGCGGTTCTCGACCACCACGGGCTGGCCCAGGCTGGTCTTGAGGGCCGCGGCCAGCGTGCGCGCCATGGCGTCGGTGGGACCGCCCGGCGGATAGGTCACGACCATCATGATCGGCTTGGAGGGATAGTCCTTCTGCGCGAAGGCGGGGGTGGCGCTGACGCACAGCGTGCAGGCGGCGATCGCCGCGATGCGGTGCCAGAATTGCATGGCTTGTCTCCTGGTATGAGTCGTCTCGCATTGCCCCGGGCGAACGTCGGGCAATGCGGTGGACAGCACCGTTTGGCGGTGCCGTCAGGGGCTAAGGATTTTGGAAGTTCAGGAAAAGGTCAGAACACGTTGACCTGATCCACCGCGCCGGCGGCACGCACCACGCCATCGGCCGGCGGCGCGACGGTTTCGGCCAGCCATTCCGGCTCGGCCTGCGCGGACAGCGGGTCCTGCGGCAGCACGCGGTGACGCAGCACCAGTTGCGCCAGCCGCATGCGGCGTACCGAGCCGATGCGCCCGGCTTCCCAGGCCATCGCCACGGCGGTAGTGACGTGGTACAGGCCCGAGGCCGCCTGGCGGGCCAGCAGGTCGCCGTCGGCGCCGGCTTCGGCCGCGCTCGCGGCAAAGGCAGCGGCGCGCTCGATGGCGGACTCGAAGGTGGCGCGGGCCGTGGCATGCAGCGGCGTGTCGGCCAGCAGGCCTGCCAGGTGCGCACGCAGCGCCGGCAGCGAGCCTTCGCGGCGGATGGCGCGCAGCACGTCCAGCGCGACGATATTGCTGGTGCCTTCCCAGATCGAGCCGAGGTGGGCATCGCGCACCAGGCGCGGGTCGCTCCATTCCTCGATATAGCCGCAGCCGCCGCGGATCTCCATGGCGTCGCCAGTGACCTTGCGCGCGTCACGGCAGGCGCGGAACTTGATCAGCGGCGTCAGGATACGCATGAGCGGGTAAGCGTCCGCTTCGCCGGCATCGGCGCGGCGCAGCGCTTCGGCGGTCTGGAACACCATGGTGCGCGCCTGCTCGGTGGGCAGCGTCAGCTTGAGGAGCTGGCGACGCATCAGCGGCATGTCTTCGAGGCGCTTGCCGAAGGCCTTGCGCTCGCGGGCGATGAACAGGCCCTCGGTCAGCGCGCGGCGCATCAGGCCGGCGGCGCGTACGCCGTTGGACAGGCGCGAGTTGTTGATCATGTCGGCCATCTGCACGAAGCCGCGCCCCGGCTCGCCGACGAGATACGCGCTGGCGCCTTCCAGCCGGATCTCGCCGCTGGCCATCGAGCGCGTGCCGAGCTTGTCCTTGAGCCGGATGATGCGGTAGCGGTTGTCGCTGCCATCGGACAACTTGCGCGGCAGCAGGAACAGCGACACGCCCTTGTGACCGGGCACGGCGTTGCCGGCTTCGTCTTCCACGCGTGCCAGCACCATCGCCAGCGCGGCGTCGGGGTTGGAGCAGAACCACTTGTCGCCGATCAGGCGCCAGCCGCCTTCGGCCTGCGGGTCGCGTACCGCGCGTGTGGCGGTGGCGGCCACATCGGAGCCCGCGCCCTGCTCGGTCATGAACATCGCGCCCTGGAACAGGTCTTCAAAGACCTGCGTGGTCAGGTTGGGCAGGAAGCGCTCGACCAGCGCCGGATCGCCGAACTTGCGCAGCGTGCGCGTGAGCGAGTCGGTCATCGACAGCGGGCAGCACAGGCCAAATTCCGCCTGAACGAGCATATACGTGAGCGCGTACTTAGCCGCCGGCGGCATTGGATTGTCCCAGCCGAACACGCCGGCGCGGTGCGAGACCGCGGCCAGGCCGAACTCGGAGAACGCCACGCGCTCCAGTTCCACGTAGGCGGGATGCTTGTGCACCAGTTGCTGGTCGATGCCGCTGCGGGTGCGGTGGGTCAGCGTGGGCGGGTTCTGGTCGGCGATCATTGCCAACTCGTCCAACACGCCGCCGGCCAGTTCGCCCATGCGCTCCAGGTGCGGCTGCAGGACATTCAGCAGGTCCGCCGGCAGGTAAAGCGGCAGCAGCGCGCGCAGGTCCGGGTCGGCGGTATAGAGGCTGCCGCCCTGGCGATCCGGTACCGGGTGCTCAGCCTGCGATGCAATGGATTGGGCTTGGGGTGCGGTATGACGCACAGGACTGGTCATAGAAGGTCTCCTGGATGGGCCTGATCCGCCGTCCAGCCGCGGACCTGTTTGCGCCATTATTGGACTCCCATGGATTCGCGTCTAATTCTAAAATTGGCTTGATCAATATGTTTTTTGTATCGGCATGGAATTCCGACACCTGCGCTACTTCCTGGTCCTGGCCGAGGAGTTGCACTTCGGCCGCGCGGCCAAACGGCTGTCCATCTCGCAGCCGCCGCTGTCGCTCAATATCCAGCAGCTCGAGGCCTCGGTCGGCGCCAGGTTGTTCGAGCGCGACAGCCGGGGCGTGCGGCTGACGGCGGCCGGGCGGGCCTTTCGCGAATCGGCCACGGCGCTGCTGGCGCAGGCCGAGGCGGCACGCGTGCTGGCGCGCGACATCGAGGCCGGCGCGGTCGGGCGGCTGCGCGTGGGCTTTGTCGGGTCGATGCTGTACCGGGGCTTGCCGCAGCACCTGCACGACTTCCAGGCGAGCTTTCCGGGTATTCAGGTGGCGCTGACCGAACTCAACTCGCAGGAACAGATCGACGCCCTGTTGCATGATGAACTCGACGCCGGCTTCGTCCACACGGGACGCCTGCCAGACGAACTCGGCGCCGTGCTGGTCCATCGCGAGCCCTTTGTCTGCTGCCTGCCGCAGGACCATGCGCTGGCGGCACAGGCCGAAGTGGCGCTGGCCGCCCTGCGCGCCGAGCCGTTCGTGCTGTTCTCGCGCAAGGCGTCGCCGGACTACTACAGCCGGATTTTCGAGATGTGCGCCGCGCGCGGCTTCTATCCGCAGATCCGGCACGAGGTCCGTCACTGGCTGTCGGTGGTGTCACTGGTGTCGCAAGGGATGGGCGTGGCCGTCGTGCCGGCCGCACTGGCAAGATCCGGCATGGCCGGAGCGGCGTTCCGGCCGCTGGCGGACGCGGCGGAGGTGCCGTCCGAGGTCTACTGCGCATGGAAGGCCGCGCCGGACCACCCGGCCCGGGACCATTTCGTGGCGATGGTGCGCGCGGCCACTGCGACGCAGGCGGCGCAGGCCCTGAACTGATTTCGCCCCGCAAAGAAAAAAGCCACCTGCCCAAAGGCTGGTGGCTTGTGAAGTACGCGTGGAACGGGGTGTTCAGCGTAAGAGCAGCTTAACGCCGGGGCCTTGTCTCACCAATAACACAAATGCAGTAATCAACAGGACAAGCATCCCGCATAAGCAAGGCTGTGGCAGGCAAGCGGAAGTACGCACAAGCCCGTCCCACTAGCTGAGCCGGCAAGGCAAAATAGCGGCTTTGCGCGTACTGGCAAATCTACGGAATGTGCCCGCCCCGTCCGCCGGAATGGCATTGCTGCCGTGGAATTGAGATACAATGAAAACGATTTTCATTTACGTACCCTGGCGGGAATGCGCCGTGTGCTCGGCAGCAGTCCGTGCCTTCCGACTGGAAGCATGATGCAGTTGTCTGAACTTCCACGGCGCACGCCCGCCGTAGTGCAATCGGTGGACGATGCCACGCCCGGCGACCCCGTTGCGCGCCGCCTGCGCGAACTCGGCTTCGTTCCTGGCGAACAGGTGCAAGTGATCGCCTTTGGCCCCTTCGGCATGGACCCGCTCGTCGCGCAGGTCGGCTTCACGCGCTTCGCGCTGCGGCGCTCCGAGGCAGCGCGCATCGGCGTCGAAGTCGTCAGCGCCACCGTTACCAGCATTGCGCCGGCCAGCGAGGCCGCCGGCCAGCCTGATACCAAGGCTGCCCAACGCAGCGCCTGAGTTCTCCCTCGACTATGTCTGCAGCTCCCTCTTCTTCCGCCTTGCGTATTGCGCTGGTGGGCAATCCCAACTGCGGCAAGACCGCGCTGTTCAACCGCCTGACGGGCAGTCGTCAGAAGGTGGCGAACTATGCCGGCGTGACGGTGGAACGCAAGGAAGGCTTCTTCGTCTCGCCGGCCGGCCGGCAGGTCCGCATCCTGGACCTGCCGGGCGCGTACAGCCTGCATGCGGCGAGCCTCGACGAGGCCATCACTCGCGACATCTGCATGGGCAAGCGCCCCGGCGAGCCGAAACCCGACTTGCTGGTCTCGGTGGTCGACGCCACCAACCTGCGCCTGCACCTGCGGTTCGTGCTGGAGCTGCGCCGCCTGGGCCTGCCCATGGTGGTGGTGCTCAATATGAGCGATGCGGCTGCGAGACGCGGCATTCATATCGACCGCGACAAGCTCGCGGCCACGCTTGGCGTGCCGGTCGTGCAGACCGTGGCGATCAAGCGCGAAGGCGCCGCGGCGCTGCTCAGCGTGCTCGATGGTGCGCTGCCGCCCGCACCGCCGGCATTGCCGCCAGCCGACGACCTCGACGTGCATGCCGAGGTCAACCGGCTGCTCCAGGCCGCCGTGTCGATGCCCGCGCGTACCGCCGCGCTGGACGACCAGCTCGATCGCATCGTGCTGCATCCGGTGCTGGGGCTGCTGCTGCTG
Source organism: Cupriavidus sp. WKF15 (assembly GCF_029278605.1). Taxonomy (NCBI): domain Bacteria; kingdom Pseudomonadati; phylum Pseudomonadota; class Betaproteobacteria; order Burkholderiales; family Burkholderiaceae; genus Cupriavidus; species Cupriavidus sp. WKF15. The sequence goes on along the minus strand of NZ_CP119573.1, from coordinate 807,732 downwards.
GCCGTACTGCTGTTCCTGATGTTCCAGGCGGTGTTCTCGTGGGCCGCGCCGCTGATGGACGGCATCGAAGCCGGCGTGCACTGGTTCGGCGAGATCGTCGGCACGCACCTGCCGGACGGCATGCTCAAGAGCCTGCTGGTCGACGGCCTGATCGCCGGCCTGGGCAGCGTGGTGGTGTTCCTGCCGCAGATCCTGATCCTGTTCCTGTTCATCCTGACGCTGGAGGAATCGGGCTACCTGCCGCGCGCGGCCTTCCTGCTGGACCGGCTGATGATGGGCGCGGGGCTGTCGGGCCGCTCCTTCATTCCGCTGCTGTCGAGCTTCGCGTGCGCGATCCCGGGGATCATGGCCACGCGTACCATCCAGGATCCGCGCGACCGGCTCACCACGATCCTCGTGGCGCCGCTGATGACCTGCTCGGCGAGGCTGCCGGTCTATGCGCTGCTGATTGGCGCATTCATCCCGCAACGCACGGTAATGGGCCTGTTCAATCTGCAGGGGCTGGTGCTGTTCGCACTCTATGTCGCAGGCATTGTGAGCGCGCTGGCGGTGGCCTACGCGCTCAAGTATTTCCGCCACGATCGCACCGACCATCCGCTGCTGATGGAGCTGCCGTCGTACCGCATTCCCAACCCGCGCGACGTGGCACTGGGGCTGTGGGAACGTGCCCGTATCTTCCTGGCACGCGTCGGCAGGGTGATCCTGGCGCTGACCGTGCTGCTGTGGTTCCTTGCCACGTTCCCGGCTCCGCCGGCAGGCGCGACGGGCCCCGCCATCGACTACAGCTTTGCGGGCATGATCGGCAAGGCGCTGGAGCATGTCTTCGCGCCGGTGGGCTTCAACTGGCAGATCTGCATTGCGCTGGTGCCGGGCCTTGCCGCGCGCGAGGTGGCCGTGGGCGCGCTGGCGACGGTTTACGCACTGTCCGGCAGCGAAGACGCAGTGACGGCGCAGCTTGCCCCGATGATCGCCCAGCAGTGGTCGCTGGCGACGGCGCTGGCGCTGCTGGCCTGGTACGTGTTCGCGCCGCAATGCATTTCCACGCTGGCGGTGATCCGCCGCGAGACCAACTCGTGGAAGGTGATGGCGGCTTCGGCGGCCTACCTGGCCGGCCTGGGATACCTGGCCGCGTTCATTACCTACCGCGTCGCCCTGCTGTTCAGCTGACGCCATGAGCCTCTACCACGCCGTCGAATCCCTGCTGGTCCCGCTGATCGTGCTGGCATGCGCGGTGTCGGTGGCGGCCCGCTACGCGCCGCGCACGCGCGAACGCATCAAGGCCGTGCTGGCCGCGTATCTTGGCGGCGCGTCCGCCACCGGCTGGCGCGCGGGCCTGGTGCGCCGGCTGGCCCCGCAGGCCGCGGCCGGCTGCGCCAGCGGCTGCGATGACGGCGGCTGCAATACGTGCGCCTCCAACACCGCAAGCCCCCAGGGTACGCCGGACAAACCCGCCGAGCAGGTCATCCGGCTGGTGCGCAAGCGCTGATTCGGGCGCTCTGCCGCCTGCTTTCCCACTTCGGATCTCCACGCAGAAACGGGTACGCTCGTACCCTTTGGTCGCGTCCGCGACCGCCCTCTGCACCTCGTGCATGTACCCCCATAGACCCATATTGCGCGCGTCATAAGCGGGCTGGATCCATTGCGCCCCTGCACGCAGAAATGGGTACGCTTGCCACCCTGCGGCGGGCCAAGCCTGCATGTTCTCGCGTTCCGCAGGCACATAGAAGCGCACGTGGCGATGCCAACGAAAAGGCGCCGGGACGGCTGCCTGGCAAGCACGCAGAAACGGGTACGCTTGGCATCCACGCCACTCCCTCCGTTACGCCGGAAGCGCAGAACGCCCTCCTGCGGAGGGCGTTCCGGGCCGCGGGACGACAAGCCCGCGTTCTCGCTACTTGACGGTACCGACCAGCTTCGCAGTCATCAGCTTGCCGTCCGAGACCTTGGTGCAACTGACGGTCAGCGTGAAGTCGCCGGTGGCCGTCGGTGACACGACCTTCTGGTTGTCAGCGGTGCCGGGCGACAACGTGACCGGTCCGGCGGGGATCCAGGTCCAGCCGGCGCAGGCGCTCGAAGGCTGGTCGTCGCCGAAGTGCTTGAGGCCGACGGTGACCGGGATGGGCGTGGGGATCATCATCAGCAGCGTAAGCGGCTGCTGGACATCAGGCATCAGCGCCCATTCGGGGTTCTCCACCACGCTCAGGCTGGCCGTGGGCCTTGCCGCCAACCTGGTGCTGACCGCCGTCACCGTGAGCGTGCCCTGCACCGGACCGACACCCTTGGCGAGGCTGGTGCTGACCGTCACGTCATGCGTACCCGCGTCTTGCGCAGCCGACAGGCTCGACGACGTCGGCACGTATGTCCAGGTACCGTCGAAGTCCGCGGTCACGTCCTGGTCGTCGTTGCGCAGCACGCGCGCGCTGAACCTGGCCGGATAGGTGCTGAGCACTTGCAGCGCATTGACCGGCTCGCCGTACTGCGAGGTGACCACCCGGTACGTCGCGGTGCCATTCTTCTGCACGGTGACGAAGATCACGCCGCCGAGCAGACGGCCATCCGGGGCCGTCACCGACACCGACACGCTGGCCGTGGCGGCCGCAGTCGTGGAGCTGTTGCTGGCCTTGAGCGTCGCGCTGTTCAGGTTCGGCGTGACCTGTACCGCGGTGCCGCTGCTGGACCAGGTCCAGCCGCTGCCGCTTGCCGATGCGTCGTTGCCGTTGTTGTCGACCAGCGCTACCTTGACCGGCAGCGTCTGGCCGTCGGTCATCGATAACGAGGTGTTCGGGACCGACAGGCTATAGGTCGTGGCCGAGGCCGGGACCACGGTAATGGTCGCGGACTGCACCGGCAGTTGCACCGTGGAATTGTCCGCGGCCCTGACCGTGGCCACCACCTGCACGCTGGTCGTACCGGGATTGACGCCGGTGACCACAGCGTTGCCGACCGTAGCCGTGCTGCCCACGACGGAGGCCACGGCGGTATCGACTGAAGTCCAGGCGAAGCTGGTCGAGGCTGTCACGTCGTTGCCATTGCTGTCGACGGCCACCGCGCTGACGGTCACCGTACGGCCAACGCCAACCTCGGCCGAGGTAATGTTCAGTTTTGCCGCGTAGTTGACGGCAGGCGCCGCCGCTGGCGTCGCACCGCCCGAGCCCCCTCCGCCCCCTCCCCCGCACGCCGCTACGAGGAATGCCGCCGCCGCGCATACGAGCCCGCTAAGCCAGGTTCCAGACTTCATGATGATTCCTTCATTGTCATGTGCTGTTTTTCCCGAGCTACCAGCCTATGCGCAACGGCGACGGCGCTGTACCGGCCAGACGATTGAGCGCCGCCGTACATATATGGCGAACCTTCATCCTTTGGCCTAGAGCTGCGCCCGCAGGGGACGCGTTCTGCGCGATTGAGGGTCACAGGGAGCGACAACCATCCCGTTCCTTCGGCTCAGAGGACATTCCCGGAGCCATGGCTGGCAACGGTGTCGATCAGGACAATGGGCTTGGTGAGGAACGAGGTGCATCGCCACCGGGCTCGATGGGGGCGCAGCACGAGACCGGAAAAAAAAGTTCTTCGCCGGATTGTGGGGAATGGGTAATGATGGGGTTGTCGTGCTTGGCAGGCGCTGCTGTTTCGCCGGCGTAGCCGGCGACCTACTTTTGCCCGAGCGGCAAGAGTAGGCAAAATCGCGTCTTCGTGGTCGACGAACGGCCTGAGGTGGTGAAGACGGTACAGGGCATAGCCAGACTGCCTGCCGCGTAGATGATCAGGATAGACGCGTCAGATGAGCGAACCCGGATTACTTGGTGGCCCCTCCTAACCGCGCCATCGGTGGGACGCCTACGGCTGCGCTGCGCGCGGCTCAGTGAGAAAACCGAAGAACCGAAAACCGAAACGGCGAAGGGAAGAAGCGCCGCGCCAGCGACGTTGATGCCGGTGGCCGACCGACTAGGACATGCGCGCAGCGCAGCCGTAGGCGTCCCACGCTGACGCTATTGGAACGCTGTACCCGAGCCCTACATGGGGATCGTACAAGAGCCGGTTATCGCAGGCACTGGTTCTGAATCACTATGCGTAGCAGGTCCGAACGGGCAACCAAGCTTCGCGAGACCAAAGCCGCTTGAAAACAAGGAGCGCATCGTTGATGGCCAGCCGCCAGGCGACGCGCTTTTCTGCTTACCCTTTTGTCGCTAAAGAGTAAGTCGCCGGCTACGCCGGCGAAACAGCGGCGCCCGCCAAGCACGTCAAACTCCAACTCTTCTCTATTCCCGCAATCCGGCGAAGGACGAAAGAAAACCGGTGTGTCCCGCCCCCACGGGACACACCCGGAAAGACGCCCTTGCGGACGCCCACGACATGCCTGGAACCAGCCGCGACCGCGGCATGACGCAAAGGTTAAGGCGAGCCCTGCAGCCGCGCCACGAATAAATCCGCATGTATTTAGAAGGCGCATCGTGGGCAGCCAGGGCCAGCCCGCACTGCGCATGCCGCGCTGTGGCGCCATTGCGACGACCCTACTGCCGATAGGGTCTGGCTTGTCTTCGGTCAATGTCCTGCCGGGGCCGCTCGGCCAAACTGGCTGCGATTTCTTACCAGACCAAAGCAATAGACCATGAACAAGATCTCTCTCCGGACCCGGGTCGCCAGCACCGCTATCGCCGCGCTTGCCATGTTCGGCGCCGTTTCCACGCCCGCCATCGCCGCCGATGGCGAGACCCAGGGCAACTGGATGGTGCGCCTGCGCGCCACCTACCTCGACATGGCCGACAAGTCGGATGCCATTCCCGCGCTGGGCGTACCGTCGGACGCGATCACGGTCAACAACAAGTGGATCCCCGAACTCGACGTCACCTACTTCTTCACGCGCAATATCGCCGCGGAACTGGTGCTCACCGTGCCGCAGAAGCAGGACGTCTACCTCAATGGCAACAAGATCGGCACCTTCAAGCACCTGCCGCCGACGCTGCTGGTGCAGTACCACTTCCTGCCGGAAGGCACCTTCCGGCCATACGTGGGCGCGGGCCTGAACTTCACGCGCATCTGGGGCGCCGACATTGCCGGCAATACGCTGCAGCTCGACAACTGGAGCGTGGCACCCGCCCTGCAGATCGGCATGGACTACAAGCTGACCAAGAACTGGTTCCTGAACGCCGACGTCAAGAAGGTCTGGCTGGCCAGCAACGTGAAGGCCGGCGGCGTCAATGTCTCCAAGGTCAACCTGGACCCATGGCTGTTCAGCATGGGCGTGGGCTACCGGTTCTGAGCGGGCCCTGCCCCAACGAAAAAGGCCAGCGCATCGGGCGCTGGCCTTTTTCGTTTATCGCTGCGATGTCCGCCGGACAGGGCCGGCCAGTCATTCAACGGAATGCCGGCTCGTCGAAGCTCCGCAGCTTGCGCGAATGCAATTGCTCGACGCCGTTCTCGCGCAGGATGCGAACCGCCTCCAGCCCGATGGTCATATGCTGGCTGACTCGCTGGCGATAGAACGCATTGGCCATGCCGCGCAGCTTCAGCTCGCCGTGCAGGGGCTTGTCCGAGACGCACAGCAAGGTGCCATAGGGCACGCGCAGGCGGAAGCCGTTGGCTGCCACGGTCGCGCTTTCCATGTCGATGGCAATCGCGCGCGACTGGTTGAAGCGCGCATATAGCGCCTTGGACTTCAGCTCCCAGTTGCGATCATCGGTCGACACCACCGTGCCCGTGCGCATGCGCGTCTTCATCTCGCCGCCGGACAGGCCGGTCACGCGCGCCACCGCCTCCTGCAGCGCCACCTGGATCTCCGCGATCGGCGGCACCGGCACCCACGGCGGCAAGTCGTGGTCCAGCACGTGGTCGTCACGCACATAGGCGTGGGCGAGCACATAGTCGCCAAGCTGCTGCGAGCGCCGCAGGCCGCCGCAATGGCCCACCATCATCCAGCAGTGCGGACGCAGCACGGCCAGGTGGTCGGTCATGGTCTTGGCATTGGACGGGCCCACGCCGATGTTGACCAGCGTCACGCCCAGCTTGTCGTCCCGCACCAGATGATAGGCCGGCATCTGCGGCAATGCGCGCGGGCGGGCGGCGTCGTCGGGCTCGGCGGCGCCAAGCTCCTGCACCACGTCGCCAGGTTCGACGAAGCGCGCATAGCCGCCGCCGTCGCTGCTGGCCATCAGCGAGCGGCCGAGCGCGATGAATTCGTCCACGTAGCGCTGGTAGTTGGTGAACAGCACAAAGCGCTGGAAATGCTGTGGCGCGGTGCCGGTGTAGTGGTACAGGCGCTGCAAGGCCAGGTCCACGCGCTCGGCCGGGAACAGCGACAGCGGCCACGCTTCGCCCGGCACCGGCTCGAACGTGCCGTTGGCAATGGAATCGTCGATGCGGCTCAGTTCCGGCAGCACGAAGGACACTTCGAGTTCGCGCGCCTGGGTGTAGCTGATGTCGGTCGTGGAAGCCTCGATCACGAACGGCAACGGGATCGGCCGCCGGCTCAGGCCCACCACCACGGGCACGCGGTGGTAGCGCATCAGCCGCTCGATCTGGTCGCGATAGTAATCGGCAAGCAGGTCCGGGCGCGTCACCGTGGTGCCATAGACACCCGGATAGGCCACCGTGCCCCATGACGGCCGGCTGTCGGTCACCATGGTCTCGATATTCACGGAGATGCCCAGGTACGGGTAGCACGCGTGGGCCGCCGACGGCAGCGGCTTGCCGCTGGCGAACGCGTCGAAGCGCGCGCGCACGGCGGCGACCGAAGCGTTGTAGATCTCGCGAATCCGTGCCAGCGCCGCATCGGCGTCGGAAAATTCGGCCAACTGATCGGCCGGGTGGGCAGAGGAGAAGATCGGGGCGTTCATGGAAGCCATGATACCGCGCTGCAGCGCCGGCGGCGTGGCCAGCGCGTAAGTGCGCCGGCAAATTGACGTGTCTGTCCCCGCTCGCTACACTCCGCCAATTGCGCGGCCGGGTTTCCCGTGCCGTACTCGACTCGCGGCATCCCTGGCAGGGGGCGGCGAGGGCCGTACATGCTTTGCTGCATTGCTAGGGGAGCCGCCGATGGAAATCCGTAATCTGTTGCCTGGAGAGGTCGAAGCCGCCAGGCAGCTACTGATCGCCAACGGCTGGAACAACCGCGTAGGCAGCGCCGAGCGCTTCGCCCGCCTTGTCGCCAATTCGCAGCACGTGGTCGTGGCCGTCGACAAGGGCGAAATCATCGGCTTCGCGCGCGCGCTTTGCGATGATGTGTCCGATGGCTTCCTGTCCATGGTGGTGGTCGCGCCCAGTCATCGCCGCCAGGGCATCGGGCGGGCGCTGGTACGCCAGGTCATGGGCAACGACCCCGACATCACGTGGGTATTGCGCGCGGCGCGCTCGTCCGAAGCCGCATTCTTCGGCCAGCTTGGCTTCACGCCATCGATGGTGGCCATGGAGCGCCGCCGGCCCTGAGCCCTCGTCGCCGCGGCCTGCCAACCCAGGCGGCGCCTCGCCTACTGCGCCTCCATCTTCCTGCGCATTTCCTCCACGCTGCCGATCTGACGGAACAGCGGCCCGCCGGGCGCGAACTTGTCCGCGCTGGCCAACGGCCCCACCACCACCGGTTCAAACCCCGCATCGCGCACGAGCTGCTGCGCCACGCGCAACGCGGCCGGGTCATCGCCGGCAATCGGCACGGCGATGCGTTCGCCTTCGCGATGGTGTTCCCTGGCGAAGTTGGTCGCGCCCATGAAATTGAACGCGCGCACCACGCGCGCACCCGCCAGGTATTTGCTCGTGGTGATGCCGATGCCGTTGCGCTGTGCCTCGTCGGCAATGGCGCCGTCCCGCTGGGCGAAGGCATTGGTCGCATCCAGCACGATTTTGCCCCGCCAGGCGCCGGGGTTCTCCTGGCCAAGTTCCGGCAGCGCCTTGTAAGGCGTGGCCAGGAACAGCACGTCCGAGAATGCCAGGGCGTCGGCCACCGTGCCCGCGCGCGCCAGCGGACCCAGTTCGTCGACCAGCGTCTTCAGCGACTCGGGATGCCGCGAGGAGAACAACACCGGATGGCCCGATTTCACCCACAAGCCCCCGATCGTCCCGCCGATCCGCCCCGAGCCGATCACGCCGATCCGCACCGGCTGCCCGCCGCCGGCACCGCCGCCCTGCGCGCACGCGCCGAGGTTCGGCACGGACAGGGCGAGCATGGCGGTGGCAGCGGCGCCAAGCAGGCGACGGCGGCCGGGATCGACATCAGTTTCGGTGGTCGGCATCGGCGATTCCTCCTGATTCGCGAGTCGGGACGCGGCAACCGGGCGCAACCCGAGGCCGCCTGAAAACTCTAGGCAAAAAACAGCGGACCGACAGCCACCGCAACTTGGCAGTACCTGCCCCCTGAACTAGATTAGGTAGCATTTGCGCCACTCGCAGTCATCCACGTCCAGCCCGCAACCGATGCCCGCGCGACGCAGCGCGACAGGGAACTCCATGGCCCGATGCCATTGCCGTACTCGTCCGCTCGGGATCGTGCCTTGCCTGGGTGCCCTGGCAATGCCTGCGTCATGGCCTGCGGCAGCGCAGCAAGACAACAACGTAGCGGCGGCCGACCAGGTCCACAACCTGCGTGAAGTCACCGTCGTGGCGCCTACCCCGCTGCCGGGCTTCACCATTGAGCGCCAGGCCTTTGCCGGCAATGCGCAAACCGCGACAGACGGCGACCTGGAACGCGTGAAGGCACCCAGCCTGCCAGCCTTCCTGGCAGAGACCATGACCGGCGTGGTCGTCAACGACGCACAGGGCAATCCGTTCGCCCAGGACATTCTCTATCGCGGCTACCGGCTTTCCCCCACGCTCGGGTCAGCGCAGGGACTGTCGCTGTACCTGGACGGCGTGCGTCAGAACGCGGCGCTGGGCGACGTGATCCACTGGGCCGCCATCCCCGAGGCCGCGCTCAGCACCATTACGCTGGTGCCGGGCAGCAATCCGCTCTATGGGCTCAATACGCTGGGCGGCGCGATCGCGCTGCAGACCAAGTCCGGCGAGACCCACCCCGGGGTGGAAGCCGACCTGAGCGTCGGCAGCTACGGTCGTGCGCGGCTCGATGTCAGCGCCGGCAAGGCGCTCGGTGACGGCTGGCATGCCTATATGGCAGGCACCGGATGGCGCGAGGACGGCTGGCGCGACCGTTCCGACAGCGACCTGGGCAACCTTTTCTTCAAGCTGGGCCGCTCCACCAGCGGCACACAGTGGAACGTGAGCGTGCTGGGCAGCAACAGCAGGCTGACCGGCAATGGCCTGGCGCCGGACAGCCTCTATGCCGCCGACCGCCGCGCCATCTACACCGCGCCTGACGTGACGCGGTCGCGGTCGCTGCAAGTGGCACTCAATGGCGCGCACCAGTTCAACGCGCAGGACCAGCTGCAGCTGACGCTCTACCTGCGCCAGACCCGCACCCGCGCCAACAGCGGCGACATCAGCGACGCCTACCTCGACACCGTACTCGACTGCCAGGGCCAGGGCCAGGGCGGCAGCGCGCAATGCGAGGCCGGCGATGCGCCGGCCAATGCCGTGCTCAACAGCGCCACGGTGCGAGAGACCAGCTATGGCGCATCGATGCAATGGTCGCATGACGGCGACACGCACCGCTTCGCGCTGGGTGCGGCGCTCGACCTGAACCGGTCGCACTACACGCAGACCACGCAGCAAGCGAGCTTTGACGATGCACGCAATGCCGTGGCCGATGCCGGCGCGCCGGTAGTCACCCGGGCCGCGCTGGACGGGCGCGACAGCACTGTCGGACTGTTCGCCACCGACACCATCCGCTTGCTCGAAGGGACCTTCCTGACGTTGGCGGCTCGCTGGAACCAGGGCCGCCGCCATACGCTGCTCAGTCTGCCCACGCAATCGGATGAAGGCTTCACGTACTCGCGGCTCAATCCGTCCCTTGGACTGACGCATCGGCTGCTGGACCGGCTCGTGGTGTTCGGCTCGGCTTCTCAGGGAACGCGCATGCCGACGGCCATCGAACTCGGTTGCGCCGATCCCGCCAACGCCTGCCAGTTGCCCACCGGCCTGCAGGCGGACCCGTTTCTGCGGCAGGTGGTCACGCGCACGCTGGAGTTCGGCGGCCGCTGGCAGCCGGCCGATGCCACCGAGGTGTCGCTGGCGCTGTACCGTAGCGATAATCGCGACGACATCCTGTTCCAGCGCTCCCCGTTCAGCCCGCTGGGCTTTTTCTCCAATTTCCCCAAGACCCGCAACCAGGGGGTGGAGCTGGGCCTGCGCCAGCGCCTCGGACGCCTTACCCTGCGCGCGGGCTACAGCTATACACAGGCCACCTACCAGGCACAGGGCGCACTGCATACACCGTTCGCCGCGCCCGTGATGGTGCGGCCCGGCACCCGCATGGCGGGCATCCCACTGCATAGCTTCAGGCTCGGCGCCGACTGGCGCGCCACGGCAACGCTGAGCGTGGGCGGCGACCTGCTGGTGTCATCGTCGCGGCCTGTCGCCGGCAACGAGGACGGTGCGCTGAGTGCGCAGAACCCGGGCCTGTCCGATACTGGCGGGTACCTGCTGCTGAACCTGCGCGCGAGCTGGCAGTTCTCGCCACGCTGGCAGGTCTACGGCCGCATCGACAATGTGTTCGACCGGCGCTACGCCACCTATGGCCAGGCCGGCTACAACCTGTTCCCGGGTGGAACGCTGCTGCAGCCTGGCGCCGCGGTTCCGGTGGAGCGCTTTGTCGCGCCCGGCGCGCCGCGCCTGTTCCTGGTTGGCGTTCGCTACGAGTGGGACGGACGCTGACGCGCCGGTGTCGTCTCGATTTTGCTTAGAGGAGCCGCCATGACATCGACATCCCCCTCCATGCGTGCCGCCGCACTGCTGGCGCTTGCCGCCCTGCTGGCCACGACGGGCCAGGCCCGCGCGGCGCAGGCCTATGTGTCCTCCGAGAGCGGCGGCATTGCCGTAATCGACCTGGAGCGCATGGAACGCCTGCCAGGCCCGGTCATCGCGGGCAAGGGACCGCGCGGGCTCGGGCTTACCGCGGACGGCAAATACCTGCTGACGGCAAACAAGGAAAGCGGCGACATGTCCGTGATCGACGTAGCCGCCGGCAAGGAGGTGAAGCGCGTGCCGATCGGCCAGAACCCGGAGTTCGTGCGCGTGGCCGGCGATCAGGCCTTCGTCACATACGAGCCCGGCGAACGGCCGGGCCCACCGGGGAAGCCTGGCACACCGACAGCTCCCAAGGACGCCGGCAAGCACGACGACGACAAGCCGCTGCCGGCCGAAATCGCCGTGGTCGACCTGCGCACCTGGCGCGTGGCGCGCACCATCCGCAGCGGCCTGGAAACCGAGGGCATCGAGTTCTCGCGCGACGGGCAGCTGATGCTGGTCACCAATGAAGGCGACGACACGGTCACCGTCTACGAGAAGGCGAGCGGCCGGCAGCTGCAACGCCTGCCAATGCCTGCCGGTTCGCGTCCGCGCGGCATCCGCGCGAGTCCCGACGGCAGCCGCTATGTGGTGACGCTGGAATCTGCCAACGCATTCCTGGTACTGGCCGCCGACGACTACCGCGTGCTGCGCACCGTACCCACGCGCACCGGACCCTATGGCATCACCTTCGACCGCAGCGGCGCCCGCGTGTTCGTGGCGGCTTCGCGCGCTGACACGCTGCAGGTCTTCGACGGCCAGAGCTACGCGCCGCTGGCCGATATCGCCGTGGGCAAGCGCTGCTGGCACTTCAGCTTCACGCCCGACGACGCGCGCCTGCTGGTGGCGTGCGGGCGTTCCAATGCCGTGCAGGTGTTCGACGCGCGCAGCTACCAGCCGGTGCAGCAGGTCGACGGGGTGCCGCTCGCGTGGGGTGTCGTGACCTATCCGAAGAGCGTCGGTTCGATCGACGCACCCTGACACGCCATGCTGCCGGGCCGCTACGGGCGCGCAGCCATGACGGCCGCCGCGGCTTTGGCGCCTGCCTGGTCGGCAATGGCGCGCGCGGTCAGCCCGCGGTCGTCCTGCAGGGCGGCATCGGCGCCGCGCGCCAGCAGCAGCTGCACGACCTCGCTCTTGTCGTAGCCGGCGGCCCACATCAGCGCCGTGAGCCCATGCTGATAGCGCGCGTTGACGTCCACGCCGGCATCGAGCAATTGCTTCACCACCGCCACCTGCCCCTGCCCGGCGGCGTAGACCATGGCCGTCTTGCTGATGCGGTCGGTCGCGTTGAGGTCGGCGTGGCGCTCCAGCAGCATCGCGGTGATGTCCGGGTAGCCGCCAAACGCTGCCGCCATCAGCGGCGTGACGCCCTGGAGGTTGGGCTGGCTGACATTGGCGCCGTGATCGACCAGCGTGCGCGCCATGCCGGTCAGCCCGCGCTTGGCGGCGGTAATCAGCGCGGTGTCGCCGATCCGGTTGCGCGAATCGACCGCGGCGCCTTGTTGCAGCGCGCTGCGCACGCCGGCCTCGTCGCCGGCGCGGGCTGAAGCCAGCAGCCGGGCATTCAGGCTGACGTCGTCCTCGGCCCGGACGGTTGCCTGCAGGCACAGTGCCCCGAGCAGGCACAGCCCCATCATGGAAACTCTCTGCACTGCGCGGTTCATCTGCGGCTCCTTGCGGCTGCGGCCGGTGCGGCTGCCGCTAAGTTTGGTGTGCGCAAAGCACAAATTCAAGGTTCATTGCTGGGTTGTGGGGATGGGGTTGGTGTTGGTGTTGGGGTTGGGGTTGGGGTTGGGGTTGGGGTTGGGGTTGAGGTTGAGGTTGTTGTGCTTGGCAGGCGCCGCTGTTTCGCCGGCGTAGCCGGCGAGTCACTTTTTGTCCGAGCGACAAAAAGTAACCAAAAAGCGCGTTTACTTGCCCTAGCGGGCGAATATTGATCGTAGTGTGCTGCGGGTGTTGTACGGGGATGGGCTTCAGAGTGTGCCTGGCTGCCTGCCGCGTGGTGCGCGTCCGCCGGTAGGGCCTGTCCGTATTTTTGTGTGCGAGGCGGTTTTGAATTCTGTCAGCTTCGAGCGGCAGTAAATCGCTCGCCATACAGAATAGCAAACTGATTCATGGCGGACTTCCAGTCATAGGTCGTGCGAACGGACTTGGTCAGCACGTTGCGCAGCGCCAGCCACAGCAACTTGATCGCAGCTTCATCCGAAGGGAAGTGGCCCCGGGTCTTGATGATCTTGCGCAACTGCATGTTCAAGCTCTCAATGGCATTCGTGGTGTAGATCACACGCCGGATGTCGGGCGGGAACACGAAGAACGGTATGACGTGCTCCCAGGCGCGTCGCCACGACTGCACGATCATCGGGTACTTGGCTCCCCACGGGCCGTCGGCGAAGTCCTGCAGCGCCTGCCCGGCCTCTTGTTCGCTGGCCGCGCTGTAGATCGGACGCAGCGCCTGTGCCAGCACCTTGCGGTCCTTATAGTTGGCGTATTCCAGGCTGTTGCGGATCAAATGCACAATGCAGGTCTGCACCGTCGTGCGGGGATAGGCCGTGGCAACGGCCTCCGTCAACCCCTTGAGGCCGTCGACCACTGCGATCAGGATGTCCTGGCAGCCTCGGTTCTTGAGTTCATTGAAGACCTTGAGCCAGAACTTGGCGCCTTCGGTCTGCTCGACCCACAGGCCCAGCACGTCGCGCTGGCCATCTGCCTGGATTCCCAATGCCAGATACACGGCCTTATTGCTGACGATGCCGTCACTGCGGATCTTGACCCGCAACGCGTCGAAGAACACGACCGGGTACATGGCCTCAAGCGGACGGTTCTGCCAGGCGATGGTCTCGGCCATGACCTCGTCGGTGACCGAGCTGATGAAGTCCGGGGAGACTTCGGTGCCGTAGCTCTCGGCCAGAAACGCCTGGATCTCGCGCACGCTCATGCCGCGCGCGTACATGGCGATAATGCGCTCATCGAAGCCGGTAAAGCGCCGTTCGTGCTTCGGGATCAGAACCGGATCGAAACTGCCATCGCGGTCGCGTGGCAGTTCGACCCGCACCGGGCCGCGGTCGGTGATCACGGTCTTGCCGCTCAGACCGTTACGCGCATTGGACTGCTCGGCCGGCTTGGGCTCGCCTGGCTTGTAGCCCAAATGCATGCTCATCTCGGCGCTCATCGCCCGCTCGATGATGGCCTTGTTGAACGCCAGCATCAGATCCTGGACCTCGCCGGGCGTCATCGGCCCTTTAACCAACTCATCAAGCAAGCCGTCAGGCAAGGCAGGCAGCGGCCCGCGGGCCGCTGCCTGAGACGCCACCGTACGTTTCTTCTTCATCGGCATATCCATGGTCATTACCTCTCATGATATGCCTCGTACACAAATTTCCGGATAGGTCCCGCCGGTAGGCTTTCAAGCAATGATTGAACGAGCCCCGAAACTGTCCGTGGTCCCTGCTGCAACCGACATCGTGTAATCGCCTTCGGCTGCGCTACGCGCAGAGCCCTAGTCTGAGCACCCAGGCCGCAGGCAAACCGCGCCACAGCGAAGCAGAGAAACCGAACCGTTGGCACGGGCGACGACGATGCCCGTCGCAGACCGACTAGGACGCGCGCGCAGCGCAGCCGTAGGCGTCCTACCACTGACGCTATTGGAACGCTGTACCCGAGCCCTACATGGGGATCGTACACAAGCCGGTTATCGCAGGCACTGGTTCTGAATCACTATGCGTAGCAGGCTCGAACGGGCAACCAAGCATCGCGAAACCAAAGCCGCTCGAAAACAAGAAGTGCATCGTTGATGGCCAGCCGCCAGGCGACGCTGTTTCGCCGGCGTAGCCGGCGAAACAGCGGCGCCTGCCAAGCACGACAACCCATCATCTCCCTCCAGCGAAGAGCCAAATTCAAGCGCAGCGTGAAATGCTGCAATGCAGGGAGGATTGCGCGACTTGCACCCGCGGCGCATAACCCCGCGCGTTATTGGTTGTCTTGTGCACATTCTTACCTATACTGCCCTCACCTCGGACCACTTCGTTGCGCGGCCGGGCTAGTTTGTGCGCCGCGCTGATGTCCGACTGAGCGCCGTCGACCGGCGCACGAGACAGGCGCGCCGGGGCTACAAAAATCGAAAAAGGAGCGTCCCATGCTCTCTGTCCCTCGTCTCTCCCGGCATGCCCTTTCCCTGCTGTTCCTGACCCTGGTTGCCTCCGCCGCGCACGGCGCCGAAGAGATCCAGGGCGGCGCGACCACCCCGGGATCGCCAATGTCCGGCGCGCTGCGTCCCGTCACCCAGGCACAGCTCGACGGCGCGCTGACCAACAGCAACGACTGGCTGCATTCCAACGGCTCGTACGGCCAGACGCGCTACTACGCCGGCAGCCAGATCAACACGAAGAATGTTGCCAGGCTGCGGCCCGCGTTCGTGTTCCAGACCGCCGTGATGGAGTCGATGGAGACCGCGCCGATCGTCGTCAACGGCGTGATGTTCCTCACCACGTCTTATAACCACGTCTACGCCATCGACGCGGTGACCGGCAAGGAGTTCTGGCACTACAAGCACAAAATGGGGCCGGTCACGACCTTCTGCTGCGGCCCGAACAACCGCGGCGTGGCGATCAGCGGCGACCGTCTCTACATGGGCACGCTCGATTCCAAGCTGGTCTCGCTCGATGCGAAGACCGGCAAGTTGCTCTGGGAGACGCAGATCGCCGATCCTGAACTGGGCTATTCGGAAACCATGGCGCCGGTCGTCATCGACGACAAGGTGCTGATCGGCACCAATGGCGGCGAATATGGCATCCGCGGCTTCGTCAAGGCGTTCAGCGCCAACGACGGCAAGCTCTTGTGGACCTTCTACACGATTCCCGAGAAGGGCCATGAAGGTGTCTGGGCCACCAAGGACGCGACCGGCCGCGACATGAAGCGCGATATCGCCGCCGAAAAGAAGATGCTGGCCGACAAGGGCGGCGGCTTCTACAAGACGCTGGGCGGCGGCGTGTGGATGGCGCCCGCCGTGGACCGCGCCAACAAGCTCGTGATCTTCGTCGTGGGCAACCCGTCGCCTGACTTGTACGGCGCCATCCGTCCGGGCGACAACCTGTACACGGACTCCATGGTCGCCATCGATCTCGACACCGGCGCCTACAAGTGGCACTCGCAATATATCGCCCATGACGTCTGGGACCTCGATGCGGTCAGCCCACCGATCCTGGTCGACGTGCGCGACGAGAAGGGTGCCATGATTCCCGGCGTGATCCACGGCGGCAAGACCGGTCACGTCTATGTGCATGATCGCCGCGACGGGCGCCTGATCCGCTTCTCGGAAGCCATGGTGCCGCAGGAAAACATGTGGACGCTGCCGACGCCGGCTGGCGCGCGCATGCTGCCCGGCGCCAATGGCGGCGTCGAATGGTCGCCGATGGCGTTCAACCCGAAGTTGCGCCTCGCCTATGCGGCCAACCTGCACCAGCCGATGACATACCAGGTTGAAGACGTGCCGTATCCCGGTGGCAAGCTGTGGCTCGGCGGCGCCTTCAAGACGATCCCGAGCGAGCAGCAGTGGGGCAAGCTGTCGGCCGTCAATATCGATACGGGCAAGGTGAAGTGGGACTTCAAGACCGATCAGCCGCTGATCGGAGGCGTGCTGGCCACCGCGGGCGGCCTGGTGTTCAACGGCGAGGGCAATGGCCTGTTCCGCGCCTTTGACGCGGCGACGGGCAAGAAGCTGTGGGAGTACCAGTGCGGTGCGGGTGTCAATGCGCCGGCGGTGTCCTACATGGTCGGCGGCAAGCAATACATCGCCGTCGCCGCGGGCGGCAATACCCAGATCGACTTCAAGCGCGGCAACAGCATCTTCGTCTTTGCAGTGCAATAACGCCCAACGCGGGCAACGCGTCATCTCATGCCTGATCCCAGCGCGCCGCAGCCTCCCGTCAGGGCTGCTGCTGGCGCTGGGCCTGCTGCTGTGCCCCGGCGGCATGAGCGGCCTGGCCCGCGCGGACGCCGCCGCCGGACAAGCCAAGGCCCAGGTGTGCGTGACCTGCCACGGTCCGCAAGGCAACTCGACCGATCCGGCCCACCCGCAGCTGGCCGGCCAGAATTCCCGCTACATATACCTGCAGTTGCGCGACTTCAAGGAAGGCCGCCGCAGCAACTCGGATATGTCGCCAGTGGCCGCGAAACTCTCGCGCGAGGACATGCAGGACCTGGCCGACTATTTCGCTGCGCAGAAGCCGCTGCCTTCCACTTACAAGGTCGACGCCGCGCGCGTCGATGCGGGGCGCAAGAAAGCCGAGGAGGTGCTGTGTACCATGTGCCACCTTGGCGGGTTCTCGGGCCAGAACGAGATCCCGCGCGTGGCGGGGCAGCACTACGCCTATATCGTCAAGCAGCTCGAAGATTTCCGCGCCAGGCGGCGCACCAATGACGCGGGCAATATGACCAGCGTCTCGCGCAACCTGAGCGATGACGATATCCGCAACCTTGCCAGCTACGTCACGAACCTGAATTAGCGCTGCGGTGCAAGCCTGTCCTCTCGGATCGGGCCAAACTCCACCGGCACCCACTCATAGCCGGCCGTGTCCCGGCGCACGTGGCCAAGGCCCGGAAACGGCAGGTGCGCGCCGCCGACCCACAACCTGCCCTTTGCCGCATCGGCCAGGATCCGGTTGCGCGTGATCGCCGCGGCGTGGCTGTCGACATCGAACTCGATCGACACGGAAGGCCGGCGGAACTGCACCGCATGGTTGTGGACGATGTCGCCCCACAGCAGCAGGCTGTCCTTGCCCGAGGTAAACAGGTAGCCGGTATGCCCCGGCGTGTGGCCGTAGGCGGCTACCGTGCGCACACCCGGCACCGGCTCCGTACCCGTGACCGCGTCAAAGGTGCGGAAGCGGCTGGCGGCCTGGTATGGCGCCACGGCATCGCGCGCCATGCCGAACAGCGCCTGGCTGTCCTTGCCGGCCGCGGCGGCGTTGGCATCGCCAAGCCAGTAGCTGGCGTCGGCCTTGTCGGCGTATACCGTGGCGTTGGGAAACACCGCCTGCCCGCCGGAAACGAGGCCGCAGGCATGGTCTCCGTGCAGGTGCGTAAGGAGCACGGTGTCGACCTGCGCCGGCTCGTAACCGGCCGCGCGCAGGTTGGTGACGACCTGGCCCAGCGTCGGCCCGAAGCAGCCCGCAGCGCCGGTATCGACCAGCACGAGATGGCTGCCGGTATTCACCACATAGGCATTGACAGCCGTCTGCATGCCGGGTGTCGATGCCACGAAACTGCGCGCCAGCAGGCGCTGCATTTCGCGCGCACTGGTGTACTTGAAGAGTTTCGGATCCAGGTCGATGTAGCCGTCGTAGAGTGCCGTCACCTCGAACTGGCCCACCATCATGCGGTAGTACCCCGGCGCCTGCGTCCTGACCTGCGCCGGCGGCGCGGCATGCGCGGCGGGCAAGATAGGTGGCAACAACGTGCCAACCAGGGCCGCCCCGGCAACGAGGGCACCGGCAAGTCGATGGGTCAAGGCATTCGGCGGCTTCATGTCACGCTCCTGTTTTGATTCGCGTTCTCGGGGCAAGCGGCTGGCATGGCCGGGCTGTCGCGGAAGTTTTGCCGCGGCAGCCAGCCGAACGCGTATCTTAAGGCGCGACAAGGGCCAGCGGTTAGCCCCAGTGCAAAAGCGTACCTACTTCTGCGTAAGTCAAACGGGGCCGATGGCCCCGTTGCAGGCGCAATCCGCGTTTCCGTTATTCAGGCTGGATATTCGCGGCCTTGATGATGCGGCCCCATTTGGCCGATTCCTGCTGCTGGAAGCGGGCCAGCTCCGCCGGCGTGCTCGTAAACACTTCCGTGCCGGTGCCCTGGTAGAAGCTCGCGGCGGTGTCGCTGCGCGCGGCCTTCACCAGCATGGCATTGAGCTTGTTGACCACCGCGGGCGGCGTGCCGGCCGGCGCGTACGCCGCGAACCAGTAGCTCATCTCATAGCCCTTGACACCCGCCTCGTCGATGGTCGGGACATCGGGCGCCAGTGGCGAGCGGGTCTTGCCCGATACCCCGAGCGCGCGCAGCTTGCCGCTCTTGACCTGCGGCAGGCCGGTGGCGGTATCGGTGATCATCATCTGGATCTGGTTGCCGAGCAGGTCGGTCACGGCCAGCGGGTTGCTCTTGTAAGGCACGTGCAGCAGCTCGACATGCGCCATCTGCTGGAACAGCTCGCCGGCGATGCGCGACGACGAACTGCCGCTGCCGAAGCTGAGCTTGCCTGGCTGCTTCTTCGCCAGCGCGATGAACTCGCCCACGGTCTTGGCCGGCAGCTGCGGGTTCACGACCATGATCTGGCCGCCGCGGCCCAGCGCCGTCACCGGCGTGTAGTCCTTGACCGGGTCATACGGCAGCTTGTGGAACAGGTGCTCGTTGGCGGCGTGCGTGGTGTTGGTGGTGATCAGCACCGTATACCCGTCGGCGCTGGCCTTGGCGACATCGGTGGCGGCAATGAAGCCGTTGGCGCCGGGCTTGTTGTCCACCACCACGGTGACCTTGCTGTCCACGGTCACGGCCTGCCCGATCGCGCGGGCCAGCTGGTCGGTCGCGCTGCCGGCCGCAAATGGCACGACGAAGCGGATCGGCTTGTCGGGATACTCGGCGAGCGCCTGCGCCGCGGGCAGCGCGGACAGGGCGAATACGGCAGCGGTAAGGATCCTGTGGATGCCAGGCATAAGTGTCTCCTGTTGAGGGGTCTTATCGGATGTAGAAGCGTGCAAGCTTGTGCTCAGGTGGCCGGCGCGGCCAGCCGCGGCGGCAACGGGATCTGCAACTGCAACACGCGGAACGACAGCGCCTTGCCATGCGCGTCGAGATTCAGGGCGTCGTTGACGCCGCCGTCGAGCACGCCGTCGATGACGAAGTTCATCGCCTGCAGCGACGGCACGAGATAGCGCGTGACAGCTGTCGGCTGGCGGTCGCGGAACAGCGCGCGCACGGCGTCCTCGGTCACGTGTTCGACCAGGTGACCGAAATCGCGGGCGTCATAGGCAATCACGCTGATGTTGGAACGGTTGCCCTTGTCGCCGGTGCGTCCGTGGGCGAACTGGTAGAGCGTTGCAGTGGCGGTCATGTCGGGACTCCGCTCAGTCGATGAAGGTATGGCCCGGCGTCACCGCATCACGCGGGACCAGGCAGGACATTGCGTTAAGCCGCGCGCGCTGTGCCGTGCGCACGCCGCCGCCGCCTGCCGGGCCGCACGTATACAGCGCATTGACCTCGCGCAGCAGTGCCTGCGCGACCGCGGCGTCCTCATGCGCCAGCGCGGCGCGCAGGCGCACGTCCTCGGCGGCGGCTTCGTGCGGGCCCGGTTGCGCCAGCATCCGGCCGGCATCGTCGGCGAGCACGCTGAGCACGCCGATCAGGTCGAA
Source organism: Cupriavidus sp. WKF15 (assembly GCF_029278605.1). Lineage (NCBI taxonomy): Bacteria > Pseudomonadati > Pseudomonadota > Betaproteobacteria > Burkholderiales > Burkholderiaceae > Cupriavidus > Cupriavidus sp. WKF15. The sequence continues at coordinate 787,453 of NZ_CP119573.1, read as the reverse complement.
GCGGATGGGCACGTCATGCCCGAGCAGCGCCATGCGCCGGCGCACGATATCGGCGGCCAGGCGCGCGCGCGCTGCCGCATTCGGGCCTGCGTAGGAGATCTCGCCTTCCGCCATCCAGCCGCCTTGGAAAAACAGGTTGGCCTTGAGCTGCTCCGGCCGCGCATGGCCGCGCACATTGCGCACCGCGACGCGATCGGGGCCGAGTTGCGCGACCGTCACCGCGCTGATATCGGCCACCACGTCAGGCGTCAGGTACGCTGCGGGGTCGTGGACCTCGTACAGCAACTGCTCCTTGACCGTGCGCAGGTCCACGCAGCCGCCGGTACCTGCGGCCTTGAAGATCTCGATGGCGCCGGCTTCGTCCAACTGCGCGATCGGGAAGCCCACGGCATGGACGTCCGGCACGTCCTTCCTGCCGGGATCGGCGAAGTAGCCGCCGGTGACCTGCGCGCCGCACTCGAGCAGATGCCCTGCCATGGTGGCCGCCGCGAGCCGGTCCCAGTCCTGCCAGGACCAGCCGAAGTGCGCCATGGCCGGGCCCACCGCCAGCGCAGGATCCGCCACGCGGCCGCAGACCACCACCTGCGCACCAGCCTGCAGCGCATCGGCAATGCCGCGTGCGCCGATATATGCATTGGCGCAGACGAAGCGCGTCTCGGGAAAACCGGGCCCGACGATATCGCGCAACAGCGCGCGGCCTGCCGCGTGCGACAGGTCATCGCCCTCCACCACGGCCACGCGCGGCGCCGGCAACCCAAGCTCCTGCGCAAGCTGGCGCACCCGCGCCGCCGCGCCGCGCGGATTGGCCGCGCCAAAGTTGCCGATGATCGGAATGCGATTGGCCAGGCAGAGTCCGAGCACGGGCGTCAGCAAGGCATCGAGCAACGGCTCGTAGCCAGCCGCGGGGTCGCTGCGCCGGGCCAGCTGCGCCAGCGCCAGCGTGCGTTCGGCCAGCGTCTCGAAGATCAGCGCGGCGGGTCCGCCGGCCGCGATCAGGGTGCGCACGACGGGCAGGGCGGCATCGGTGCGGTCGCCGGAGAAGCCGGCGCCGGAGCCGATCAGCAAGGGAGCGGTCATGGTGTCTGGGGCGGTTGAATCGGTGTTCCAGGTCATTCTAGGGCCGCTTCAATCAACCAAAAAATGGATTATTTGGATTAATCTAGTGATTTATCAGATGAATCTGGCGGGACCGCCATGAATCTCTCCGTCAAGCACCTGCGCGCCTTCGTGGCGCTGGCCACTCATCGCAACTTCACGCGCGCCGCGCGTGCGTGCCACCTGTCGCAGTCGGCGTTCAGCGCGCTGGTCCAGACCCTGGAAGAGCAGGCCGGCAGCCGCCTGTTCGAACGCACCACGCGGCACGTCGAGCTGAGCGCCGACGGCGTGCGCTTCGAGGAAACCGCGCGGCGCCTGCTGGCCGATTTCGAAGCCGCGTTCGAAGACCTGCGCGCCCACGCCGAGCGCCGCAAGGGCCGCGTCAGCATCGCGGCGCTGCCGTCGATTGCCGGCGGCGACCTGCCGCCATTGCTGGCGGCCTTCCGCCAGCGCTACCCGGGCATTGCGCTGGAGCTCTTCGACCAGCTGGCCGACGGCTGCATCGATATGGTCCGGCGCGGCCGCGCCGACTTTGCGCTGGCCCCGGCGCCGGCCCAGGACGACGACCTGAGCGTCGAGCCGCTCGTGCACGACACCTTCCACCTGGTCTGCCCGGCGACGCACGCGCTGGCGCGCAAGCGCCGCATCACGCCGCAGATGCTGGCGGGCCAGCCCTTCATCCACCTGTCGCGGACCAGCAGCGTGCGCCAGCACCTGGATGCCGCGCTGCATCCGCTGAAGCTCAGCAGCGTGATGGAAGTGGAACACCTGGCCACGGTCGCCGCCCTCGTGCAAGCCGGGCTTGGCGTGAGCGTGGTGCCGTCGCTGGCCCTGTTCCAGTTCCAGCGCGAGGGGTTGGCTATCCGGCCGCTGCAGATGCCGTCTCTGGTCAGGGATATCTGCCTGGTGCGGCTGCGCGAGCGTGGCGACTCGGCCGCGGCGGCGGCCATGATCGATTGCCTGCGTGAGCAATACGGCCGGCGCCGGGGCTGAGCGCACGCAGAATCGGGTACGCTTCAGGGGCTTTGGCCATGCTGCCGCGGCCCTTCTGGCGCGGCCTGCAAGGCAGGCGGAGCACCACGCAGAAACGGGTACGCCCCGCCAGGGCCACTCAGCGGATCAGCTTGCCCGTCGACGAGACGATCGACATCTCGACAAAGGACGACCCCGTGTGGCGGGCCGGGCTGTAGCTGATGAGAATGCCGCCCAGGTCGTAGTCGCGCAGGTTCTCGAGCGCCGCGACCAGGCGCTCGCGGGTCAGGTCGGGGCCCGCGCGGCGCAGCCCTTCCACCAGTACCTTCGCGGACATGAAGCCCTCCATGCCGGCGTTGCTCGGGTCCACGTTCTGCTGCCGCGCCAGGTTGCGGTACTCGCTGGCCAGTGACATCTGGCTCGAGTTCATGCCCGGTACGACCTGCGTGATGATGAGCCCGCGGGCATCCGGGCCGAGTTCCTTGATGAAGGAGTCGGCTGCGTTGTTCGACAGCGTGACGAACTGCGCCTGGCTGCCGGCCTTGCGCATATCGCGGATCACGCGCGCGGCCTCCGAACCCGAGCCGATCACCAGCACCGCCTGCGGATCGGCCTTGTTCACCGCCGCCACCTGCTGCGTGATGTCGCCCATCGGCCGGGCAAAGCTGGCGGACGCGGCCGGTTGCACGCCGCGCGCCTGCAGCGCAACGTTGAAGCCCTCGAATACGTCCTTGCCGAACCCGTCGCTGGCATAGACGATGGCGATGCGCGTCATGCCCGAGGTCGCCAGGTGGTTGATCGCGCGCGCGACTTCATCCTGGTACTTGGCCCGCACGTTGAAGACGTAGCGGTTGACCGGGCGGTGCAGCGTGATCGCTCCGGTCAGCGGCGCCACCAGCGGCACCTTCTCGGCCGCGATGATCGGCAGGATGCTTTCGTTCTGCGGCGTGCCGCGCACCATGAACAGCGCAAAGACCTTCTCGTCCTGCAGCAGCTTGCGCACATTGTCCGGCGTGCGCTTCGCGTCAAAGCCGTCGTCCAGCGTGACCAGCTCGATACGGCGTCCCGCGACGCCGCCGTTTGCATTGACCGCGCGCAGGTAGACCTGCGCGCCTTCGATCTGCTCCTTGACCGAACCTGCGACCGGGCCGCTCACGCCAGCCGATTGCCCGATGCGAATCGCGGTCTTGCTGACACCCTGCTCCGCGAATGCCGCCGGCGCGGCGAACCCCAGCGTGGCGGCCAGCATGCCGCACGCAAACCATGTTGCCTTCATCATCCTGACCCCTCCCGCCTTGATGGCGTGCTCTCGTTGTAGCGTCGCTGTCGCCGGCGCCTCCGGCAGGTGAATCACGCGGACGGCGTCGACGCAACGTTTCGCAAATTACCCGAAGCAGGGTATCGGGGCAAACGGCGGATCAGGGGGTGTTGCTGCGGCATCACACCTTCACCGGCTCCCGGTGCAGGTGTGATGCAGGGACGCGCGTGCAAACGCGCATCGAGGCGCGCCGCGAAGGCGCGGAAGGACTGTCGCTTACGTTCGGCGCGGCAGGACGGGAGGCGTCAGGGGAAGGCCGGCACGGCCGGATCCAGGCCGGCAAACGCGGCTTCCGGATGGGCCTTCTGCAGCAGCATTTCGACTTCCTCGACACGGCCGCGCGGCACGTCGACCATCAGCAGGATCTTGCCCGCTTCGATGTCCTTCTCGAACGCGCGCAGGCGGCTGTTGGGCGCCGAGCTGCCGATCATGCTCGCAGACCAGGCACCGAATACCGCGCCGAGCACGGCCAGCACGCCAACCAGCCCCCACTGCGGAGTGTCGCTGACGATCGGGAACATGGCTACGACCGCACCGGCCACCAGACCCACGCCGCCACCCACCATCAGCCCCATTTCTGCGGCGTGGATGATGTCGGAAGTCTGGAACAGGTTGGCTTCATGCAGGCCTGTCATGTCGGCCCCGTCGCGCGCCACGAAATGGATGTGGCTGTTCTCGACGCGGGCCAGGAGCAGGTCGTCCATGGTGCGTCGGGCACTGACCAGATCGGGCAACAACCAGAAGATGCGTTTGCGCATGTCTGTCTCCTTTTTCAGGCCGTCCCGGAAGTGGGGATACCGTCTGTGGGACGGGGGTTGTTTCTTTGTACGCCGTTCATGCGGTGAGTGCAAGACAGCTTTCCCGCCGGGTCTGGCGATGTGACGCGCGCGTCCGTCGCACGCGTCACAAGCGCCCTGGGTCGCGCGTCAGAATGTGATCGGCAGACGTACATTGACCTGCAGATCAGGCGTATCGCGCGTGAGGCCCGCGCCCACCGAGAGGTTCAGCGTGTAGCGGTTGTTGAAGCGATAGGAATAGCCCACCAGCAGCGTGCCCTGCGTCACGCGCACCGAGCCCGGCACCGTCTGACCGTTCTGCTTGGTCGGCCAGATGATGGCCTGGTCGTAGCCGATCGAGAACGAGGCATGCTCGTTGAGCGCCAGGCCCATGCCGAAGCTGAACTCGAAGATGTCCCCGGGGGCGATCTTGCCCAGGAACTCCTTGTCGCCGTTGAGCACGGTACGGCTGACGTTGTCGCGCGCGAAGTTGTGCAGGTAGCTGAAGGTGCCGAAGAACACCGCCGGGTCGGTCGGCAACAGCCACGTGACGCCCGGCTGGATGGCCTGGAAGCCCGTGCCGGTCGGCAGCCCCAGTGGCAGGCCCGTGCCAGTCGCGTTGCCGACGCAGCGCGTCACGCAATCGGTGACGACCTCGAACGGATCCTTGCCAGTGTTGGACTTGTAGCGCAGCCAGCCAATGAAGTACGGCATCTTTTCATTGCCGTAGTTGAGCTGGTAACGCAGAGTTGCTTCCACGTCGCCAAGACCGCTGCCAGCTGCGTTGAAGACATTGTCGACCGCCGTGCCCGTGAATATCTCACGGCTGACTGTGGAGCCGGAGCTGTGGACGTATGGCACCTTCGCTTCAATTTCCAGTCGCTTGGTGATGCCGTAGCGCAACGCCACAGACGCCAGGTAGGTCGTGGTCTTGACTTCGCGCACGTCGACAAGCCCGATCAGGATGGCGGGAATCACCGTGTAGCCGACCAGCGCTACGCGGTTATTGGATGAATAGCCGTACTGGAAGCCTGGTTCCACCACCAGCTTGCCTTCGCCTGTCAGCACGCCGGGCTGGTCGGTGATCGGCGCGATTTCGGGCGGCCGCGTCTCACGCTCGGGCGGGCGGCCCACGGGCTCGTCCACACCGGCCACCTGCGAGTCCGCCGACTCCCCCTGTTGCGGCTGGCCCTGCTGGGGTTGCTGCCCCTGCTGGGCTTGCACGGGAGCCTGCTGCGGCTGGCCCACAACCTGCTGGGGCGTATTGACGGGATTGGGGGCACCCTGCGCGGCGCTGGAGGCTGCCGCGGCTGTCGCGGCATTGGTCGCATTGTCCCCACCCGTGATGCCGGGCCCCGCGCCGCCGCGCTTTCTTGCCAGGACATCGTCGCCGATGACGCTGCGCAGTTCCTTAATGACAGCGTCCTGCTCGGCCAGCGCCCGCTTCATGGCTTCCAGTTGGCCCTGTTGCTCGGTCAACTGGTGTTGCAGGGCTTCGATGCCCGGAGCAGGCGATGGCCCTGCATCTGGAGAGGTCTGGGCCTGTGCCAGCCCTCCGACCAATAGCAACGTCGAGCATCCAGCGTTCCGGATGCTCTGCATCGACCGCTTATTCATGACGTCTATCCTCCCCCGGACGGCGGACTGATTAGGCAGGAGTCCGCTACCTGCACTGCGCCATGCCTTCGCTACGACTACCTCATGCTGGCTGCCCGCAGCAACGCGCTGTTCAGCGCTGTATTGGCCAGCTGTGACCGGAACGCCTGCAGTGTATTTACGCCTGCGTCGATTGTCATCACGCTCCGGATGCTCTGGTTGTTCAACGAGTTCTGGATGACGGTGCCCGCTGATCCCGCCAGCGCTCCCACGTTCGCAGTATTGCCCGGACCGTTCTGGATAATGGTCATCGCCCCATTGGTGATGACCTGGCCTGTACTGGTGGCGATCGTCGTCACAGGCGAGCCCGATGCACCGGCCGCGCCGGTCGCCAAAGAACTCGCCCCCGGGCTTCCGGCCGAGCTACTGCTGGCACCGGCCGCACTGGCAGTGGCCGTGGCGCCGGCGCTGCCGGCACTTCCGTCTGCACTGGCGCCCGCGCCGGCCGCCGCGGCCACCGAACTATTGGTCGCGCCCTGAACCGCGCTGACGATCGATGGCCCAAGGGTCGAGGCCAGGCGGGCGGCCTGGTCCGTCGTGATCCTGCCCACATCCGGAATATTAAGGCTGGTCGCCACCACCAGGGCACCGTTGATATAAACCGCGCGTTCGATGCCGAACGAAACCTGCAGCCCGCCAGCGTCAAACCCGCCCCGCATTTCTTCGAGCTGTTCCCGGGCGACGGGCTTCCAGCCCGCCATGCTGCCGCGCGCGGCTGCAACAGGGTTGTCCGGCTGTGCGTCGTCGCCGCGGGCGAGCGCTGCCTGCGCCGGGACTGCGCCCGCATCGAGCGGGTCCGGCACGGATGGTTCGGCAGCATGCACGGTACCGGCATAGGCCATGCCAGCGCCGAGCAGCAACACTACGGTGGCCTGCCCCGCCGTGCCGCATCGGCTTGCGGCCGGGCCGGGGAATGAGGCGGATGTCTCGAGCATGATGTGTTCCTCAGAAATCGCTGGCGCCATGCTTTGGCATGACGGTGAAGAACAAGCTGTCCCGGTTGACTCCCATCCAGTAAGGGCCCATTGGCGCGACGCGCCAGTCGGCCGCAAGATTGAACCGCGCCCGTTCGGTACGGTTATGGATCACGAAGAGCAACTGGCTCTCCCAGATGCTCTCGAAATGCTCGCGCGAAATGGCGCGCGTGCCGCGTGCGGGATCGCCGATCAGCACGCGGTCGCCCTTGACCCCCTTGACGACCACGAAGTGGTGGTAGCCGCTTTCGGAGATCAGCACGATCGCGGGGATCTGCGTTTCCTCGAGCTTGGACAGGGGCAGCTCATAGCCGTCGGCCAGATAGCCCCGCGATTCCAGGAAACGCTTCATGTCCAGCAGGGAAAAGCCTTCTCGCCGGATCTTGTCCTGGTCGCCATTGACGAACATGTTGGCGAATGCCAGCTCTTCGGTCATGGGTTCGCCGTACTGGAAGGTCAGCAGCGTCGCTATCGCCGCTGACCCGCAACTGAAATCGTATTGCTGCCGGACCGTAGTCTTGAAGCGCGCCTCGCGCAGACTGGTCACCGGCACGCTGTAGTATTCGCCAACCGGCCCGTATATCGCGACACGGTCCGCCAGCGCGGGCGACGTCCCGCTCAATGCCAGCAGAAACGGTATGGCCCCCAGCACCCGTCGAAACATCGTCATCACTTGAACTGGACGTTGATGATGGTCGCGTTCTGGATCAGCACGGCGTTGCCGCTGTTCTGGATGGCGGTCGGTATGCCGGCCGCACTGGCGAACGCGCCGTCCGAGACGATATTGTTGCCGGATATCGGGTTGACGACGCTGTTATCCGCGACCGTGCCGTGCAGGCGCATGTCGTTGACGACCAGTTCCGCGCCGCCACGCACGCCATCAAGCTTGTCACTCGCAATCGCCACTGCGCTCGCGCCGAACGGATTGCTTTTGGCACCCATGCCCAAATCCGTCTTTGCAACGGCTGCTGTTCCTATGCCGGCAGCGCCGGCCCCGCTGGCCTGCGCTGCCGCGGAGGCAGCGTCCGCCATCGGATCCGCATTGGCTTGCGCGAACGGCCAAGCCACGAATGCTGTCGCCAGGACGGCGACTGCGGTGCGAATCGCTCGCATGGTGCGTCTCCTTGTTGCTCGCCGCGACCGGTCCCCATCCGGCCGGTCACGGCGATACTCACAGGCTGACTTACCAGGGGACTGGCATCATTCCGGCGCGAACCGCACCCCGGCGATACCAGCTCCTGGCCGCGTGAAGCCATTCACCGGCGCCATCCGGCCTGCCATGCGTACAACAGGCCGGACCGCGCCGCTCAGACCTCACTTGCCGACATTCAGGTTGGCCTGCATGTTGACGCTGTGCTGCACCATCGACCCGGCACCGTTGTTCTGCGTGGCGATCATGATGCCAGCAGCCGTCTGACCCACGCTGGTCATGACGTTTTGCATCTGGAACGAGCCGGCACTCACTTGGATATATCCGCCAGCACCGCCGACACCGCCAACCGCACCATTGCCGGTACCACCAGTGCCGCCAGTACCAGTAGCGCCGTTGCCGACACCACCGGCACCGCCGGTAGCGCCTACAGCACCTGCCGCGCCCGCAGCACCAGCGCCGCCGCTGCCGTTGGAGGCTGTGCTGGAAGCGCTGCCGTTGGTGGCGGTACCGCCGGCGCCGCCAGTGCCGCCAATGCTCGCCTGTGCGCCGCCAGCGCCGGCATTGCTGGTGGAAGCGCCGCCTGTGCCGCTAGCCGTCGCTGCACCGCCCGCGCCGCCAGCACCACCGGTTGCGCCCGCTCCGCCGCCGGTTGCGCCTGCCGATGCGTTGCCAGCACCGCCGGCGCCGCCCGTGCCACTCGAGCTACCCGCGCCGCCCGCACCACCGGTTGCACCCGCTCCGCCGCCGGCGCCCGAACCCGCAGAGCTGCCCGTACCCGCACCACTGGATGCCGTGGAGCCACCACCCGCCGAACCGGCGCCACCGCCCAAGCCGACGCTTGCGCCAAGGGCGCTACCGCCGCGGCCACCAGCCCCGAGGGATGCGCTCAAAGCACCGCCACCCGTGGAACCTGCGCTGCCGCCGCCGGCACCACTGCTGCCTGCCGCACTTAGCGTGTTACCGCCGTGCGAGGTCGCGCTGCCACCGCCACCGCCCGTACCGCTTGCTGCTCCACCGGCACCACCGGTGCCCGCCGTAGCGCTGCCATTGGTCACGTTTCCGGCCGTGGCACTGCCATTCAGGCCGCCGCTACCGCCACTGCCACCGTTTCCGCCATTGCCGCCGTTGCCGCCATTTCCGCCAGTACCGTGCCCACCAGTACCGCCAGTAGCGGCTCCACCGGTGCCGGCGCCGCCGGCTCCGCCTGTGCCAGCACTGGTAGTGCCGGTGTTCCAGGCCTGGTTGCCCACGCCGGCAAACGAGTTATTGGAAACGTATCCTTGCAGCCTGCTGACCGCCAGCGCCTTGCTGTGGTTGAATGAATTCGAGAAGTTGGCCTGGGCAGTGCCGCCATTCGCGGCGGCGGCATTGCCATAACCGGTCATGTCCTGATCAGCGCGGCTGATGGTCCGGTTCGAAGTCCGGTTCGACGTCCTGGTAGTGGTATTGCCACTCACGTTCACATTCACCGAACGTGAATTCTCATTCGCCTGGGCACCGCCACCGCCCTGGGTCGAGTTGGCAGTCGCGTTCTGCGTGTTGGTCGTGCCACTATCGCCCGCGGTAGTTGTGGGGTTCGCCATTGCTTGGCTGCCAAAGCCGAAGGCCAGGGCGATCGCCGACGCTAGTAAAGTCTTTTTCATATGAAGCTCCCAGGAGAATTTCACACTGCGGCTCAGCCTCCGCCAACGCTCATCCCGAACGATGGCCAGAGGTTCGGTCCGGCACAGCGCCAAACCAGACTTCCCTTGCGCATAATCGGTGCCAGCTTCTGCACTCGAATGGGCAATCCCTTGCCGGACAAGGCGTTGCCAGACATTTCCCCGGAACTTTCGGGTACCTTGGACGATCCTTCCCCGCATTCGCTACAGTGCATCGCAAGCGACATGTCACACCGCTGTGACACGGAGTCCCGCCTGCCTGCTTGGTGGGTTTTCGCACATTGACAGAACCTCATATTTCTCAATGAGTTAGTGAAACGCTCGGGAAATGTCCGATGCGCCTGAGTGCGTATCGGCCCTGAAACAGGGTGGCCGGCGATGCACTGGCCGGTTGTCCTTGCCGGGGGTGGCGGCACGTCAGATATCGCCTTGGGGCCGCATGCCGCGAAGCCCTGTGGCAGCGGCGCAGGGCAGACATTGCCGCTTCAAGCGAGCGCCGGGAGCCAGGCTTGCCAGGCACAGGTGCACCGTTGCAACAGATCTCCCGCCACGCCGTACCGAAATCCGCTCATTGCACGCTCTATCTAGGACTTATGTCTGATTTACAGTACATTAGAGGCATTACAGACTTGTCATATCCCCGCAAGCGAAACCATGAGCGAAGCCGTCGTTCCCCTGTATCACCAGATTTACGTGGTACTGCGCCAGCAGATCGTCGAAGGCCGCTTCGGCCAGGGACCGCTGCCGGGCGAAATTGACCTGGCCAAACAATTCCACGCGTCGCGCGTGACCATGCGTCGGGTTTTCGACCGGCTGGTCCAGGAAGGGCTGGTGCGCCGGCACCGCGGGCTCGGAACGTTCGTCAACCCGCACCCGGTCAAGCCGGTCGCGACGACCGAAGAGCGCAGCGCCAGCCTGCTCGACAATATCATCGACATGGGCCAGAAGACGGCCGTGAAGGTGATCTCGATCGACGAGGTCCACGCCACCCCGGAAGTGGCCGAGGCGCTTGACCTCTCGCCCGGCGATCCGGTGGTGAAGATCATCCGCGTGCGGCACTACCGCAACCGGCCCCTCTCGCATATCACGGTCTACCTGCCCGCCGAACTGGGCCGCCGGATCACACGCAAGGCGCTCGAGGAGCAGCCGGTGCTGCGCCTGCTGGAAGGCAGCGGCGTGCGCCTTGGCCGCGCCAGCCAGGTCCTGTCGGCGCGCCTGGCCGACGTGGTGGTCGCTCCGCTGCTCGACGTACCGGTTGGCGGTGCCTTGCTGGCAGTCCGGCGCGTGGTCAAGGACGTCGACGGCCGCCCGATCCAGTTCCTGCTCGGGCAGTACCGGCCGGATCGCTACGAGTACCGCATGGAGCTGTCCCCGGCCGGTGACGACAGCACCAACGTCTGGGTGGAGAACGAAACCCGTCCCGGCCTGCGGGACTGACATCCAGTCATCGCGGCCCCGTGAACGGCCTGTCTCGGCAACGGGATGGCCCACGCGGCGTGATCCCGGGCGATACTGCGCACTCGTGATCACTTTCCGCAAGGAGCTGCCGTCATGCCGTCGTTCCGTCCGCGCACGCCGCCCCGCCGACGTTCCCTGAGCGTGCGCCTTCTCGGCGCCGCAGGTGCCTGTGTGCTGGCGCTGTGGGCAGTCCCGATGGCGGCTTATGCGCAGATCGCCGGCGGCAAGGCCATCCGCATCCTGGTCGGCGCACCGGCCGGCGGCACCACCGACACGCTGGCCCGCACGATCGCCCAGGAAATGTCCCACCAGCTGGGGCAGCCGGTCGTGGTCGAGAATCGCCCGGGCGCCGGCGGCAACATCGCCGCCGACCTGGTCGCCAAGAGCACGCCCGATGGTTCCACGCTGCTGATGAGCTTCACCAGCCATACCATCAATGCGACGCTCTACAAGAAGCTGCCCTTCGATCCGGTCAATGACTTCACGCCCGTCACGCTGGTGGCCACGGTGCCCAGCGTGCTCGTGGCAAACCCGCGGCTGGCCGCCAACAACGTGCCCGAACTGATCCAGCTGGCGCACTCGCAGCCCGGCAAGCTGAACTTCGCCATCGGCTCGGTCGGTTCGTCGGTGCACCTGGCAGGCGATATGTTCAAGATGATGACGCATACCTACATCGTGAACATCCCGTACAAGGGCACCGCGCCGGCCATCACGGACCTGCTCTCCGGGCAGTGCGACCTGATGTTCGCCAGCACGCTCAATGTCCTGCCGCATGTGCGCGCGGGCAAGCTCAAGGTACTGGGCGTGTCCAGCCCTGCGCCGCTGCCGCAGTTTCCCGGCGCCGCGCCGATCGGCGCCACCGTCAAGGGCTTCGAGTCCAGCGCCTGGTTCGGCCTGTTCGGCCCGGCCGGGCTGCCGGCGGACGTGACCCAGGCCCTCTACCAGGCTGCCCACAAGGGCCTGGAGACACCAGCCGTGCGCAAACGGCTGGAAGCGGACGGCGCCCAGCCGCTCGGCACCACGCCGGAATCGTTTGGCGCGTTCGTAAAGCAGGACGTGAAGCGCTGGGCCGCGGTGGTGAAGTATTCGGGAGCCACCCCGGAATGAACGTGGCTGCGGTATCCGCGTCCCCCCGTCCCGCCACGCTGGCCCAGAAGCTGGTGGCACGCGCGGCCGGGCAGGAACATGTCGAACCGGGCGCGCTGGCGATATGCCGGGTCGACCTTGCGATGTCGCACGACTCCAGCGGTCCGCGCCGTGTTGCGCCGTTGCTGGAAACCCTTGGCGCGACCGTGTGGGACCCGTCGCGCTACGTGGTGGTGACCGACCATTTCGTCCCGGCCAGCGACCCGGCCGCCGAAGCGATCCTGCACTTCACGCGCGACTGGACGCGCCGCAGCGGCGCACACCTGATCGACGGCGAGGGCATTTGCCACGTCGTGCTGCCCGAGCATGGCCATGTGCTGCCCGGCCGGCTGATCGTCGGCGGCGACAGCCACAGCCCGACCGGCGGCGCGTTCGGCGCCTACATGTTCGGCGTGGGCGCCACCGAGATGGCCGGCGTGCTGGCCACGGGCGAAATCTGGCTGCGCGTGCCGCAGACCATCCGGCTGCAATGGGACGGCGCGCTGGCACCCGGCGTCTGCGCCAAGGACATGATGCTGTTCCTGTGCGCGCGGCTGGGGCTGGGCGGCGGCCGCTACGAAGCCATCGAGTACGCAGGCAGCGCCGTGGCGGCGCTTTCCATGCACGAACGCATGACACTGGCCAATATGAGTGCGGAGCTTGGCGCACAGACCGGGCTGGTAGCGCCCGATGCCGTCACGCTGGACTGGCTCGCCGCCGCAGGCGTTCCGGCACAGACCCTGGCTGACATCGACCTCGAACACTGGCGCACCGATGCCGGCGCAGCGCTGCTGGCCACCCATCGCTTCGATGCCGGCGCCCTGGCGCCGCAGGTGGCGGCACCCCATTCGCCAGCCAACAGCGCGCCGGTAGACCAGGCCGCCGGCGAGGCCGTGCAGATCGCCTACCTGGGCGCCTGTACCGGCGCCAAGCTCGACGACCTGCGCATGGCCGCGCAGGTCCTGCGCGGGCGGCGCGTGGCGCCGGGCGTCAGCCTGCAGGTGGCACCCGCCTCCGCGCGCGACCAGCAGCAGGCGCAGCGCGAAGGCACGCTTGCCATCCTGGCCGAGGCCGGCGCCGAACTGCTCCCCAATGCCTGCGGCGCCTGCGCCGGCTATGGCGCCGCGCGCTTCCCCGCGGGCAGCCGCGCCATTGCCTCGACGGCGCGCAATTTCTCCGGGCGCATGGGGGACGCCGGCAGCGCCGTCTGGCTCGGCTCGCCGCTGACGGTGGCGGCCAGCGCCGTAACCGGGCGCATCACCGACCCCCGTACCCTGCTCTGAACCAGGATTTCCGCATGACCGAACCTTCCGTTCCCGCGCGCGCCGGCCGCATCTGGCGCTTCGGCGACAACATCGACACCGACGCCATGGCCCCGGCGGTACTGATGAAGGCGGCGCCGGAAGTCCTTGCCGCGCATTGCCTCGCAAGCCTGCGCCCGGATTTCCCAGGTCACGTGCGTCCGGGCGATGTGGTGGTAGCAGGCGCCAACTTCGGCATCGGCTCTTCGCGCGAGCAGGCGCCGCAGGCGCTGCGTCACCTGGGCGTACGGGCCGTGGTGGCGCCGTCGTTTGGCGGGCTCTTCTACCGCAATGCCATCAACCTGGGCCTGGCGGTGCTGGTCTGTGCGGACACCAGCCGCCTGGCGGATGGCGCGCAGGCCTGGGTGGACCTGGAACACGCCGTGCTGCGGCTGGACGATGGCACCACAGTCGCCTGCGAACCGGTGCCGCCGTTCCTGCGCGAGGTCCTGGACGCGGGCGGCCTGATCCCGCACCTGAAATCCAGGCTGGCACGCGGCTGACGCGCCGGTCTGGCGCTCACGCAGGCTATGTCGCCGCGTCGCGCAGCAGCGCCAGGGCTTCGTCGTCGCTGGTCTGGGTGAAGTCCAGGTAGAAGGCGCCAACCGCGCCGAAGTTCGCCGGCGTGTTCAGGCAGATGACCCGGTCGGCGGCGGCCTGCAGGCTGGCCAGGCCGTCGGCGGATCCCACCGGCACGGCGGCGATCACCTCCGCGGCGCCTGCCATGCGCACGCCTTCGAGCGCGGCCCGCATAGTGGCGCCGGTCGCCACGCCATCATCGACGACGATCACCGTGCGCCCGGCCAGGCGCGGCAACGGCGCGCCGTTACGGTAACGCTGCTGGCGCCGCACGATCTCGTCGATCTGGCGCCCGCGTTCGGCAGCGAAGGCTCCGCTTTCGACGGTGCGCTGCACCCATGGATCGTCGTTGACCACAGTGTGCGGGTCACGTCCGGCATCGCCTTCCACGACCGCGCCCAGCGCCAGCTCAGGATAGCCCGGCGCGCCGATCTTGCGTACCAGCAGCACGTCGAGCCGGGCGCCGATGGCACGCGCCACTTCGTACGCCACCGGCACGCCGCCGCGCGGCAGCGCGAGCACCAGGGCGGCTTCGCCATCGCGCGGCTGGCCGACACCGAGTTCGGCCAGGTGGCGCCCCAGGTAGAGGCCGGCCTCACGTCGGTCGGCAAAGCACGGCGGCATTGGCATGGCACGCTCCTGCAGGAGGGTCGGCGTGGTGGGCGCATGGTGCGCACATGGGGTGGGACGGAAACCCCTCAGCCACTATAGTCCGTCCGGGGCATCGCGCTCCCCCGGCATGGAGCCGCTGCGCATTGGAAGCATGGTGGCAACAGTGTGTTGCGCTGCGGCAGGCTGATCGACGCGGCCATGTCCGCTAGGATGCTTGTCAGGCGGCACCCCCGCCAGGACCTTCGAGGCGGCCGGTACGGCCGCGCCACCAGTGAGCCTGACATGACTTCGCAGCACCCGACCAGCACGGAACAAGACCTTGCCCGCCTCGACAACGACCCGGACATTCCGTTCGGCTCGCTCGAAGCCGCCGCCATGGCCGAGCTGCCCTACACCTTCCGCCAGGCCGGCACCTGCACGCAGTATTTCCGCGAACTCTTCAGCTAAGCGGCGCCGCGTTCACGCCCATGGCCTGGTCGCACAGCGCGACCAGGCGCTCCATCATGTCGCGCGCGGCGGCGGAAGGCTCCGGCTGGGCATGCAAGGTAAGTTCGATGGCCGGCACCGTGCCCAGCCACGGCTGGTCGTCGAGCAGGCGATGCGGCGCCGATGCCAGCCGGCGCGGCAGCAGGCTGATGCCGAGGCCGTCCGCCACGGCCGCGCTGATGCTGGCCAGGCTGGCGCTGACGAAGCCGATGCGCCAGCGGCGTCCGCTGGCGTCGAGCGCGTGCGTCATCTCGCCCCGGTAAAGGCCGCCGCTCGGGAAGGCCACCAGCGGCACGGGGTCGCGCGCCACGGCCGGGCGCGTGCGGCTGTCGATCCACGCCAGCGGCTCCGGCCAGCATGCCACGCCGGGCGCATGGCCGACGCGCTGCTTGACCAGCGCCAGGTCCAGTTCGCCATCCTGGAAGCGTTGCCAGAGCTCATGGCTGAGTCCGCTCGTCACCTCCAGCCGGATGCCCGGCCAGGTATCAGCAAACCCGGCCAGTACCGCGGTCAGCGGCTGCGCCGCAAAGTCCTCCGGCACGCCCAGCCGGATCTCGCCCTGGCCTGAGATCTGGCGCACCTGCTCCACGGCCTCCGTCATTAACTGCTGCAGGCGCCGCGCGTAGCCCAGCAGCCGCTCGCCTTCGGGTGTAGTGGTGACGTAGCGGCCACTCCGATCAAGCAGTTCGCAACCGAGCTGATCTTCGAGGCGCCGCACCTGCTGGCTGACGGTCGACTGGGTCAGGTGGACGCGCTGCGCCGCACGCGTGAAGCTGCCGCTTTCGGCAACGGCGACAAAGCTCTGCAACAGCGCGGGGTCCAGGCAGGCGTCATGCACGGCGATCAGGTATTTGGATTTCCACTACCGTGGATTTCATCATTTAATTTCCCAATCGCCAAGGCACGGCGTAGATTGTCGGCTTCCCCTGGTTCCGCCACCTTGCCGCAGGCTGCCCTTGCAGTGCGCCTCCGCTGTAAGCCGGCGCTTACTTTATCTACGCTATGGCAACCCACGAACAACTCATGCGCGAGGCGGTCGGCCTGGCCCTGACCAATCGGGACCGCGGCGGCCGCCCCTTCGGCGCCGTGCTCGCCATCGACGGCGACGTCGTGGCGACTGGCGTCAACGACATCATCCACAGCCACGACCCCACCACGCATGCCGAGATGGAAGCCGTGCGTGCCGCCGCGCGCAAGCTGGGCCGCCCGGACCTGCGCGGCAGCGTGGTCTACGCCAGCGGACATCCGTGCTCGATGTGCCTTGCGGCGATGACGATGGCCGGCGTGCAGGCCGTCTACTACGCCTTCGACAATGACGACGCCGCCCCCTATGGCCTGTCGAGCGAAGCCGCTTACCGGGCCCTGCGCCTGCCCCTGGTGCCGCCGCCGCTGCCGATGCAACGGGTGCGCGTGGATATCTCCGCCGTGGAGCTTTACGGTGCGCGCCCGCCGCGCGGTTGACGGCATGCCGTTCGACGTACCGCGCCATGCGCCGCCGCGCTGGCTGATCCTGGCCGCGGTCGTGGCGATCGGCCTGAACCTGCGGCCGTTCCTGACCGCCGTCGGCCCGCTGGCCGCCACCATCCGTGCGGGCACCGGCCTGGACTATGAAGGCATGGCATGGCTGACGCTGCTGCCCATGCTGCTGATGGGTGCCGGCGCGTTTGCCGCACCGGCCATCCGCCATCGGTTGGGGGCGCGCCGCGCCGTGCTGGCCGCGCTGGCCATGCTCTGCGCGGGATCGGCGCTGCGCGCCCTCGCCATGGACGGCGCATTCCTGGTCGCCACCGCGGCCCTGTGCGGTCTTGGCGTGGCCGTGGTGCAGGCAGCGTACCCCGGCATCATCAAGCAGGAATTCCCACGGCGCGTGGCCCCGGTCATGGGCGTGTATTCGGCGGCGCTGATGGGCGGTGGCGCGCTCGGGGCGCAACTTGCCCCGCTGATCGCGGACCTGTCCGGTTCGTGGCAGCAGAGCCTGGCCTGGTGGGCGCTGCCGGCCGCGGCAGCGCTTGGCCTGGCCTGGCGGGCCCTCCCGGCAGCGGCCGCGGCCTTGCCGGCAGCGCGCGCCGTACACCGGCCGGCCAGCCAGTTGCTGCGCCGCCGCCGCACCTGGATGCTGATGGCCTGCTTCGGCGCCATGAATGGCGGCTATGCCTCGCTCGTGGCATGGCTGGCGCCGTTCTACCAGCAGCATGGCTGGAGCGTGGCGCGCAGCGGCAGCCTGGTGGCGGTGATGGCGGTGGCCCAGGCCGCTGCCGCGCTGCTTCTGCCAACGCTTGCAGCCAGCCGCCAGGACCGCCGCGCGTGGATGGCCGCGGCATTGGCCATGCAGGCCGCAGGCTTTGCCGGCCTGGCACTGTGGCCCGAATGGTCGCCTTACGCCTGGGCTGCCATCGGCGGCGCGGGACTGGGCGGCTGCTTTGCGCTGTACCTGGTCGTGGCCCTTGACCACTTGCCGGACCCCGACGGCGCGGGCGCCCTGAGCGCACTGATGCAGGGCGGCGGCTTCCTGCTGGCCTCGCTGGCGCCGTGGATCACCGCGGCATTGCACTCGCACACCGGCGATTTCGCGGCGGGATGGCGGTACCACCTTGGCTGCGTGGCATTCGTGGCGGCACTCACCATGCGCCTGGATCCCGCGCGCTACGCCAGGTCCATGGCCGGCGTCGCGGCCCGTCCGGCGTAGCCGGCCGCTCAATAGGTCTTGTACGGCAGGAACTTGCCCGACATCTCGATGTGCACGCGGTCGCCATTGGGGTCGGGCTCGCGCCGCAGGTCCATGCGGAAATCGATCGCGCTCATGATGCCATCACCGAACTCCTCATGGATCAAGGCCTTGAACGTGGTGCCATAGACGCTGATCAGCTCATAGAAGCGGTAGATCAGCGGATCGGTGGGCACCTGCGTCGGCAGCGAGCCCTTGTAGGGCACCGTGCGCAGCCAGGGCTCGGCCTCGGGCGGCAGATCGAAGATTTCCATCACGGCGCGCGCGCCGGCCTCGTCGAACACCATCTGCCCGAGGCAGGCGGCAGTTGTCCATTCCTTGCTCTTGCCCACGCGCTCGGCCACCTGGGCCCAGGTGATGCCGCGCCTGACCTTGGCTTCGATGATGAGGTCGGTAACATCGCTGCGATTCATGACTTCTCCGTTGTCGGGTGGAGGGAGTGTCCCGGAATGACACCGCACGCCGCCGGTCCGCCGCTCAATGCGGCATGGCCTGCTCGATGACCGCGCTGACATCGGCCGGATCGGGCTCGTTGCCTGGTGGCAGCGCGAACAGCGCGCCCGCCGCTGGCGTCATCCCCTGCACGATACGCAGGGCCAGCACGATGAGCACGACCGGCATGACGCCTCCTGCTTGGTTGACCGGGGTGTGGCGGTAAGCAACGTTCCGGGAACGCCGCAACCGGCGCAAGCTTTGTGCCACCGCCCTGACGCCTTCCCTGCCATGCGCGGCACCGGACCAGGGAAAGGTTGCGCCAACGTGAGGCACGAAGGGCCCAGCGTACCCAATTCTGCGTACGCTGCGCAGCCGCCCCCCTGGCAGGCAGGCCTCGCCGCAAAGGCGGGCCGCGCCAAGATCCTTTGCGAAATCTATTTCCGATGTAACGCCGCATTATCCCTTGCACGGACTTGGCAGCCTTGTCGGCCAGACCCGCACGCCGCCGGCAAGCCCTTGTGCCACCAGGCTTTTCCGGCGACACCCCGAAGCAGTCCCGGGCGCCGCGCCACGCATGCGTCATGTGAGACAGGCTTACAAGTGCAAGCACCCAGTGCGGGGTCGCGTCGCTACATTGAAGCCGTGTTCAACACAAACGATCCGGAGCCCGACATGAATCGCGCCCTCTGCCTGGCCGTCCTCCTGTCCACCACCGCAGCGCTGCTTTCCGCCTGCATCGTCGTACCGCCGCGTGGCGGTCCGCCGCCTCGCTACCACTACTACCACGACCGCTACTGATCGATACCGCCCGGTCCGCCAACCCCGACACCAGGAGAACCAAGATGAAACGCCAGCTCCTTCTCGCCGCAGCCGTCCTCGCCGCCGCAAGCGCCTTCGGCCTGCTCACGCCCGCACAAGCCCACGACGGTCCCGGTGCCTACGCCTATGGCCACCCGCCGCCGCCGCGCTACGAGCCGCGCCCGCCCGCACGGCCGGGCCAGGCATGGGTACCCGGCCACTGGGTCTCCCGTGGTGGCCACTACGACTGGCGCGCCGGCTATTGGCAGGCGCAGCGCCCCGGGTACCGCTATGTGCCGGATCGCTGGGTGCAGAGCCCGCGCGGCTGGGTCATGCGACCCGGCTACTGGGCGCGCTGAGCGCTGAGCGCTGAGACATGGGGCCTGCTGGCCCGGTCCGACTGACGAGGGCCGCCAGGTTGGTGGCAAGTCGCCGAAGCAGCCGTGCCGCACGCTGCTCCGGCCTCATCCCGAGGTGGCAAATCGCCTCATCCAGAAGCACTAGATCGCGTGTCCGGCGATGCGCATCAAGCACCGCAGATATTCAGAAACGCATTCAAGGAAGGACGTTTCATAATTGCGTCACTAAATGGCCATTGATTTTCTATTACCCCCCGAAGGGGTTATAAAACCGGCACAGCAAGCCCCGGAATAATCAGATCGGTTGCATGCCTGCAACCATTTTGCCAAGTGATGTCTCAGTTGTGATACGGTCGCTAGCGCTAGCTGGCATGTCGCTCTCACCACATGGTCCCGCCAAATGGAGGGATTTTGGGCCGGTATTATGAAGCCTGCTTCATTCCCACTTCGTTTCCTGCCGATTAGCCTTGCTTGCAATCCATACCACCACCCCATAAGATGGTTTTAAGCCGATTTTGGAGCGAGCAAGTTTCGGGTTCGGGTTCGGGTCATCTTCCAGCCGCCGACAAGTTCCGAGCAGAGAATGGGACAGGCCGGACATGGAAGCACGGGGGGTCAGGGCAGTCAGCGGGCCGCAGATAGCGCGCGTCCGCCTGCCATGCAATGCCTCCCCATACGCAAAGCACCCGCATTCCCTCCCGAGTAACGGGGAGTGAAACATGAATGCCTTGCTGATCGAGGAGCATCCTCTGCTCCGTCTCGGGCTGTTGCAGATGCTCGAGAACGTCCAGGATTCCGGTCACGTCGCAGCGCTCGCGCCTGAAGAGCTCGGGCGGCACGACAATGTCCCGCACGACGCGGACCTGCTGGTCTTCGGCATGCCCGCCGACACACGCATCGGATGGTCGCAACTGCAGGTCGCCCGCGAGATGCTCTCGCCCCAGCGCATCCTGATCCTCGCCGATCAGTTGCCGCTGCACATGCCTGATGCGGACAGCGCGCGTGGCGTATGTGGATGTCTGCCCAAATCGGCATCGCTGGCAGTCATCGAGGCCGCCATCCGGCTCGCGGTTTCCTCCGTGCAAGGCCTGCTGTTCAGCGCGGAGACCGGCACGCTGCCGTCGGCATCGCGCCCGGCCCTGCCGGTCACGCAATCGCTCGCATCCGCCGCGCCGCTGCCGGCCGCTGCAGCGCCCGAACAGCTTTCGCTTGCCACATGTGCGAGCGCGCCGCGCAGCGCGTTGCGCAGCAGCGTTGCGGTACGCGATCTCACCGGACTCAAGCCTGGCCTGCCCTTGTCGGGCAACGCACGCCCGGCCGAACCGCTTGCCGAGGCCGAACCGAGCTACGACGAAGCCGAGATGCTCAAGATCACGCCGCGCCAGTATGAGGTGCTGGTGCTGCTGGCGCGCGGCTATCCGATCAAGACGGTCAGCCGCATGCTGAACATCTCCGTGGCCACGGTGAAGAGCCATGCCTGCACGCTCTACCAGCGCCTCAAGGTACGCAACAAGGGTGAAGCCGTCTACGCCGCCTTGCAGCGCGGCGCCACGCTCGAATGGGTGAGTGGCGACGAGCGCGTGACGCGCGACAGCAGCATGCGGCCCGTGGTCGCGTGCCACGGTGATGCGGCCGTCTACGAGGGCGCGAGCCCGACGATCTGAACGCCACTGTACGCGCCGAGCCCGCATGAAAAGACGGGCCGGTGCTGCCCCGGGGGACCGAGGGGGTCAGCCATGCCTGCCAGCACTTTCCTGCCCACGTTTTCCGTGTGCGTCTGCACGCGCGACAATCCGGATGGCCTGCGGCAGACGCTGCAGTCCGTCGCGCAATCCACCACGCCGCCGCAACAGCTCATCGTCTCCGATGACAGCAGCAACTACGAAACCCGCGAGATGATGCGCGGCGAGTTTCCCGATGTCACGTACCTGGAAGGACCACGGCGCGCATGTGCGGCCAATCGCAACCGCGCCGTGCGCGCGGCGACCGGCACGCACGTCCTCATCCTGGACGATCGCACGCTGCTTGGACTGACATTCCTGCAGCAGATGAGCGAGCGGATCGCGGATGATCATATTCACCAGGCAAGCGCCGGTGCGCCGGCAGCGCCGCTGATCCTCACCGGCACCGACCTGTGCGGCGCAGAGCGAGGCAGGCCGCGCAAGCCGACCTTCCTGGGCCGGCCCGCGCTCGATTACCGCTATGGCGAGCGCCTTTGCTCAGTGGTGCTGCACAGCACGGTGTTTCCGCGCGCGCTGTTCGATCAGATTGCGTTCGACGAAGACCTGGCAGCGGGCTATGACGAGATCGACCTGGCGGGCCGCGCCGTGTACGAGTGCCATTGCCGCATCGAACTGATGCCAAGCGCCGTGAACCGGCACGCCACACCACCGGCGCGCGACGAGCCGGCGGCGGCTTGCGAGGCATCGCGCCTGTACGTGACCTTCTGGCGCTATGGCCACAGCCAGCACCGGCGGGGCAAGGCCGTGCTGTTCCTGGCGTTCGCCTTGCCACACCAGCTTGCCCATCAGCTGCATCAGGCCGGGTGGCGCGGCGTTGCGCCGTTCTGTGCCACCGCGCAGCGGCTGTGGCGGCATCTGCGACGGCGGCCGGACGCATCCGGCGGCGCCGGCCACGGCGGTCTCCAGGCCGGCGTCCGCATGCCGTTTCCACGCGATTAGCCGCGCAGGCAGAGCGCCCTCTCGCCAGCGCCGGGGATGTGACGCCAATCCACGTTCGGCAGCGCACGTAGCCGGATTGTGCCGGGCCCTGCAGACACGGTACCTTGGCGAGGCGGATGCATGCGGCGTTGCTGCGTGGAGTGGTAGCGATCGGCATGACAGCCGGTCGCTGCCTGGCGTCCGCACCTTCGGAACGGAAGAAGAGCCGTGCAATGGAAACACCGATGTGGATGCTCGGGAAGGATCCCGCCGGCCGCGGTCCGTGCGGCATGCGGGTTGCAGCGACCACGGCGGCGGGTCCGGCCGCGTTGATATTGCGGGGAGCCCGGCCATGACAAGCCTGCGCGCCTTGAATCTGACCTCCCTCCCGCGGCGCCTGAAGATCGCGCTGATGATGACGGGCGATCTGCTGGCCCTGCCGCTGTGCTTCGCGCTGGCCCTGCTGCTGCGCGCCGGCAACCGCGAGCTGATCGTGCAGTACGGCATCTGGCCGCCGCTGTTCATCGCGGCCTGCACGATCCCCGTATTCTCGTTCAGCGGCCTGTACCGGACCGTGTTGCGGTACATCGACCTCAAGGTGCTGTGGGCCGCCGGCGTCAGCATGGCCGCCATGGTCGGGCTGACCTACGGCGTGTCCTTCCTCATCAATGACAGCCGGCTGCCGCGCGCCGGCCTTCTGATCTACTGGTTCATCGCGTTCGCCTATGTGGTGATCTCGCGCTTCCTGATCCGTGCCATCCTGCGGCGCAGCGAACTGTGGCGCAACCCCCGCGGGCGTGCGATCCGGCGCGTGGGCATCTTCGGTGCCGGCGAGGCCGGCTTCCAGCTCGTGAACGCCATGCGCGCCAGCGTCGACCACGAGGCCATCTGTTTCTTCGACGACGACCAGTCGCTCGACAATCACACGTTCGCGGACCTGACGGTGTACCACACGTCGCGCATGAGAGCGCAGCTGCAGAGGCTGAACATCGACGAAGTCGTGCTGGCGGTTCCATCCCTGTCGCCGGAGCAGCGCAAGCGAATCCTGGACAAGCTGCACCGATACGCCGTGAGCGTTCGTACGCTGCCCACGCTGCTGGAGCTGGTGGACCGCAAGATCACCATGCAGTCGATCCGCGAGGTCAAGGTCGAGGACCTGCTCGGCCGGCCCGCCGTGCCGCCGCGCGAGGCACTGTTTGCCAAGTGCACGCACCGCAAGGTCGTCATGGTGACCGGCGCGGGCGGCTCCATCGGCAGCGAGCTGTGCCGCCAGGTCGCCACGCAGCAGCCCCGCAAGCTCATTCTGTTCGACCATTCCGAATGGGCGCTTTACATGGTGGAGCAAGATCTGCGCCGGGCCTTCCCCGAGGTGCCGCTGATGGCGCGCATCGGCTCGGTGTGCGACGCCAAGGCCGTGGCCGCCGCCATGCAGGGCCAACAGGTCGATACGATCTATCATGCGGCCGCCTACAAGCATGTCCCGCTGGTCGAAGGCAACATGCCCGAAGGCATTCGCAACAACGTGCTGGGCGCGCAGACCATCGTCAACATGGCCGACCGCTTCGGCGTGCGGACCTGTGTCCTGATCTCGACCGACAAGGCTGTGCGCCCCACCAACGTGATGGGCACCAGCAAGCGCATCGCGGAGCTGATCTTCCAGGCCGCCGCGGCGCGCCCCGGCACGCGCACGGTTTTCTCGATGGTCCGCTTCGGCAATGTGCTCGGGTCTTCCGGCTCTGTGGTTCCGCTGTTCCGCAGCCAGATAGAAGCAGGCGGACCGATCACCATCACGCACCCCGATGTCATCCGCTTCTTCATGCTGATCCCCGAGGCCTCGCAGTTGGTGATCCAGGCGGGCGCAATGGCGCGCGGCGGCGAGGTCTTCGTGCTGGATATGGGACAGCCGGTGCGCATCATTGACCTGGCCAGGACGATGATCGAGATGGCTGGCCTGGTGGAACGCAACGCCAAGAACCCCAACGGAGACATCGAGATCAAGTTCGTCGGCCTGCGGCCGGGAGAGAAACTCTACGAGGAACTGCTGATCGGCGGCAATGTCGCGCCGAGTGACCATGAGCGCATCATGCGCTCGCAGGAGCCAAGCCTGGAAGAAGAGGAACTGCACGAGAGGCTGATCCGGCTCCATGCGGCCTGCGAAGGCCGCGACGAACTGCGGATCCAGATGGCGCTGCAGGCGATCGTGCCGGAGTACGCCCCGTACACGTCCCTGGACGAACCCGGGCGCGCGCGGCTCCGTGCCGTGCCCGTCGAAGCCGCTCAGGGCAGCCAGGCCAGCCAGGACGCGCAGGATGACGCCAGAGTGCCCCGGAAGGCCGTGCTGCGCCGGGTCGCGTCCCCGGCGCTAGGCCCGTCGGAGGCGGGCAACCGGCGTTGAGCCGGCACAGCCCGCGGTTTCGGAGCTGCTGCTTCGACCTGCGTGACAGCCGCCTGAAGGCAGCCGCCGTCGTTCGCCGCCGAGCCCATTTATCCGCTCTGCCCTGCTCTGCCCTGCTTGCCTTATGTGCGGCGGTAAGCAGGGAAGAATCCGCTCAGGTCCTGCAGCGTCGAGGGCTCGCCGCCGCACAGTGCCAGGTACCGGGCGGGATTCACCACGATCCGCTGCGTGCGGAATACGTGCGTATTCGGCGAGTACCCGCGTTTGAAACGGAACAGGGAATCCTCAGCCGATCCGCCGAGGCCTCCGCCGAGGTGGTAACACCGGTGGCCGCGCTCACGCCCCCACTGCCGGATCGCGTGCATCAGAATCTTGCTGGGCTGCCGATGCATGTAGCGCGTGTCGACACCGATCAGGTGGCTTTGCACGATGCCGGCGGATTCGGACACCGTAACCGTCTTGCCGCCGATGATGACGCCATCTTCCTCGGCCACGAACAGCCGCAGCCGATCGCCGAGTTCGCGGGCCAGGGTGCGGTAGTAGTCGTCGTTGAAGTAGTAGTAGCCGTCGGCGCGCAAGCGGTCCATGGAGCCGTTGTAGAGGCGGATGAAATGAGGCAGCGTCTCCAGGGTCTCGTCCAGGCGGACCGTGACACCGGCGCGCGTGGCCTTGGCAATGTCCAGCCGGTGACCGTGCGTCGTTTCCTTCCAATGTTCGGCCTCGCTCTTGGACAGGTCGATCGACACCGTCATGCCATGCTCGAGCAGCGTGCCGATGGTGCTGTGCCACGCCGCGTTGAGCAGCGGATTCAGCCGGATAAAGCACGAGACGCAGCCCTGCTCGCGCAGCAGTGCCATGGCCGCCGACATCGCCGCGTCCACGAACGAGGCGGGCGCGTCGTCGCTGACGAGCGGGCCGGCATACCCGTAGGGCGAGTTCGCATCCCAGTCCGCGCCGTCGATGTCACGGCGCAGCAGCGGCACGAACAGCTCATGACTGCCGTCCGTGGCATGCAGCGCGAACGCCTTGCCGCTGTCCTGATGCTCCGACGCGCGCAGCCATCCCGGCGTGTGGTGGCTGTCGTGCCGGCAACGGGCCAGTACCTCAAGCCATTCGGTGCTGGAGGTCTCCAGCACATGGGTCCTCATCATCATCGGTCCTCATCGGATGTATCGGCGTTGGCGACAATGCGCAGGATGATCTCGCCGAGGCGCGCGATATCGCGGGCGCTGTAGCGGTAATCGGCATGCAGGACCAGGATGCGCTCCGACAGCAGACGATCGCTTTGCGGAACGCCGGACCATGTCATGGGCCACAGCGCCGCAGTGAACACGTCCGCGCGGATCAGCCCTTGCCGGAGGCGCTCGCGTGCCGCGGCATCGCTGCACAGCAGGATGCCGAAAGCCGGCGTTTCCCGCCATTGCAGCTCGGCGGGCAAACCGGCCAGACACTGGCCCAGCAGCGCCAGGTTGTCGCGCCGGCGCTGCCGCATCCGGCCGAGGTCGGCAACGGATGCCAGCGCGCGCGTGAGCGCGGTCGGCCCCGAGATCTCGCCATCGCCCCGAAGCGCGGCCTCGGCCTCGCCGGCCAGCGCGAGGTAGGCGGCCTTGGCAACCGGCAAGCCTGCCAGGTAAGCCGCCTTCATCGCCATTGCGGCGGCCATGCCGGCGGCGGCGCGCGCATGCGCCGCCGTGGGCGCCAGCGCGTGTGGAAACGGCTGCCCGGCCAGCGCACGCACCAGGCCGCCGTCGGGCACCGGCAAGGTCTTCCGTAGCGACGCGAACACATAGTCCGGCGTACGGGCATAAGACCAGGTGGCCAGCAGATCGTGCGAGCGGTCGAGCAGGACGCTGCCGCCCTGCACGTCAACCCCGGCCCGCAGGCCGAAATATTCGGGCACGAGCGCCGCCTCGTCGTCGGCCAGCGAGAGCTGCGCCGGGCCGCCGAACGGGGCGTGCGGATACAGGCGTACGTCGATGTCGCGCGCGATGTCGTCCAGCACCGCGTGGCAGTAGTAGCTGGGCGCGTGCAGGCGCCGCCAGCCGCGCGAGCGCCCTTGCGCCACAATGGCGCGCAGCGCGTCGCGTCCGGTGCCGGCGAGCAGGTCGCCCGGGCGCAGCCAGGGCTCGCCGCCGAGCGGAATGGCAGGATCGAGATGGAAGAACGAACCGAACTCGGCAGCGGGCTTCACGGCTGTCATCCCATGCCCTCCGGGCTGACGCCGTGCGCACCCGATGCGCCGTCGCGGGCGGGCCCTCCGGACGCACCGCATCGCGTGGCTGCCTGCAGACTGCGTCGCGATGCCCGCGCACTCGCTCCCAGCTCGGTGACACGGCAATCAGCCATGTGCGGACGGTGATGGCCCCGATGGCTGCACCGGACTGACGAGTCTTCCAGCCTCATGAATTCGATCGAGACGACCCGCTTTCCCGTAGCCGGATCCGGATCGATGCTGCGCCAGTACTCTCCGGTGGCGCCGGTCCACTTCACCACGCGACTACGCATGGCGCCCAGCATGTCATCGGCCGCGTCGCGCGGATCAAACAGGAGCGCCGCCGGCACCAGCACGGCCACGGTCACGCCGACGTGAGTGAAGCCGACCGGTCGCCAGCGCCACAGCGTCACCGCGGCAACGGCAAAGCCGACACCCAACCCGACGAGCGACTCGCCGACCGTGTGATGAAAATCGGTCACCAGCACCACGGGCATGAACAAGGCCAGCCCGACCCCCGTCGCCAGTCCGAGCCAGGCGGTGTACCTGCCCAGCACCGAGCCCAGCAGCGTCAGCAACACCGGATACACCGCCGCCGTCAGCATCGCGTGTCCACTGGCACTGTAGACGCCGATCGATGGCAGCGACCAGCCGGTGTAGCTGAATGCGGCCTTGGCCGCCAGCATCAGCCCCCCGCCGATGGCAAACGATGCCGTCCAGCGCAACGCGCGCCAGCCTTGCCCCGCGACGACGAAACAGACTGCGATCCAGGCGGCCAACGGCAATGCCAGGCGGCTTTCGCCGAAGTAGAGGTAGTGGTCCCACAGGAATGTCGCCATCTCGCCATCACGCCGCCGCGCGCGTTGCCTGTCGCATCACGCTTCGCACCGCCTGCGCGGTCATGCGCACTTCTTCATCGGTCAGCGTCGGATGCACGAGGAACATCAGGCTGGTCTCGCCGAGCGTACGCGCTGCCGGCAAGCGCTCGGCCGGCCGCCATCCGGTGCCGTCGAACGCTCTTTCCAGATAGACCTCGGCGCAAATGCCCGAATAGCAAGGCACTCCGGCTGCATTGATGGCAGCCATGATGCTGTCGCGGCTCCAGCCCTCGGCGAGGCGCTCGGGCCGCACGTAGGCGTAGAACTTGTACCAGGCATGCTCCACGCCGGCCGGTGGCAGCGGCACGTGCAGGGCATCGCACGCGCCAAGCACTTCCGACAATGCCAGCGCGTTTGCGCAACGCCTGGCATGCCAGCCAGCCATGCGGCGCAGTTGCACGCGCCCGATCGCTGCCTGCATCTCGGTCATGCGCCAGTTGGTGCCAAAGGAGTCATGGACCCAGCGAAAGCCTGGCGGATGCGAGCGGTCGTACACGGCTTCCCAGCTTTTGCCATGATCCTTGTATGACCACATGCGCGACCACAAGACCGGATCGTCGGTGGTGACCATGCCGCCCTCGCC
Source organism: Cupriavidus sp. WKF15 (assembly GCF_029278605.1). NCBI lineage: Bacteria > Pseudomonadati > Pseudomonadota > Betaproteobacteria > Burkholderiales > Burkholderiaceae > Cupriavidus > Cupriavidus sp. WKF15. The sequence continues at coordinate 759,242 of NZ_CP119573.1, read as the reverse complement.
ACCTGTGGTCATGATCTTGTCCTGGCAAAACGACCAAGCCCCGATGTGGCCGATGGTTCCGACCATCCGTCCCTTGTAGACGGCACCGTGCGCCTGCGCGCAGTCTTCGATCACCTTGAGACCGTGCCCGCGCGCCAGGGCCATGATGGGCTCCATGTCGCAAGGCAGGCCAGCCAGGTGCACGCAGATGATCGCCCGCGTGCGAGGCGTGACGACGGCGGCGATGGTGCGGGCACTGATATTGCCGCTGTCGCGATCGACGTCCGCGAACACCGGCGTAGCGCCCGCGTTGACCACGCATGAGACGCTGGCAAGGAAGGTGCGTGGCGTGACAACGACCTCGTCACCCGGCCCGATGCCAAGCGCCTGCAGTGCGACGTCGAGCGCCAGCGTGCCATTTGCCAGCGTAATGGCATGCGCCGCGCCGCACCACGCGGCGAACTCCTGTTCGAATTCGCGGCACTCGGTACCGGTCCAGTAGTTGACGCGGTTCGAGAGCAGTACGCGCTGGACTGCCTGGGCCTCTTCGCGGCTGAAGCTCGGCCACGGGGAAAATCCGGTATTGAGCATTGCCAATCCTCGAGGGTGCGGCGTTGGCCGGATCGCCTATTGCGCTTTGCGGCTCATGTCGACGTCGAAGCGGGTTGCCGATACCTCGCCGGCGGCGCTGATGTCCTCCTTGGCGAGCACCGTGCCGATCGTGCGCCACAGGATGCGGATGTCCAGCCAGATCGACTGGTGGTCCACATACCATACGTCGAGCCTGAATTTCTCTTCCCAGCTCAACGAGTTGCGCCCGTTGACCTGCGCCCATCCGCTGATGCCTGGCTTGACCAGCAGCCGCCGTGCCTGTTCGGCCGTATAGAACGGCAGATACTCCATCAGCAAGGGGCGCGGCCCGACCAGGCTCATGTCGCCCTTCAGCACGCACCACAACTCGGGGAGTTCATCGATGCTGGTGCGCCGGATGACCCAGCCAAACGGCGTGATGCGCTCGGTATCGGGCAGCAATTCGCCATCGGCGCCACGCTCGTCGGTCATGGTGCGGAACTTGATGACTTCAATCGGTTTGCCGTTGAGACCGGCACGCGTTTGCCGGAAGAAAACCGGACTGCCAAGTTTGCTGCGAACGAGCGCCACCACGATCAGAAGGGGCAGCGCCAGCACCACCAGGGCCACCAACGCGATGACAACATCGAGAGCGCGCTTCATGATCCATTCACCCCGCGTGAGTCGTCTACTGGGATATGTAACCTGATTCGCGCGACCCTGAGAAGCGTCCGAGGCGGCCGGAACGTGCCTTGCACCACAGAACGTTCGCGGGCCGCGCGTGGCGCGGTGCTGCGGCCTGCGTTCGACGCCGAACAGATGCCGCGCACGCGCAGCGCTAGCGTGCCGGCTACTGCCTCAACAGCGGCCTCAACACCGGCCTCAACACCGTCAAGGAGCCAGAATGGATCCGAGCCTACGCGCGACGCAGGCCAGGCCTATGCGCATTACGCTGCTCATCACCTGTCTGCAGCTCGGTGGCGCGGAACAGCAGGTGGCCGCACTGGCGCGGCAGTACGTGTCGCTGGGACACGCGGTTTCGGTGATCAGCCTGCTGCCGGGCAGGGAGGTGGCGCTTCCGGAAGGCGTTGAAACCTTGATGCTGAAGATGCACAAGACGCCAGTGGCGTTGTTGGCCGCGCTCGTGCAGGTTCGGCGCTTTGTGTCGCGATGGCGCCCGGACATCATCCATGCCCACATGATTCACGCCAACCTGTTTGCCCGCATGCTGACGCGCGTGTGCCCCGTGCCGATCACCGTCTGCACGGCACACAGCTTTTTCCAGGGCGGTGCGCTGCGCATGCTGGCCTACCGCCTCACCGACCGCTGGTCGGATCTCACCACCCACGTCAGCGAAGAAGGCCGTCAGGCGATGATCGCGGCCCGCGCGGCGCCCGCACAGCGGATCATCGTGGTCCCCAACGGTATCGATACCGCCCGCTACCGCCCGTGCGCGCAGGCCCGGGCCACCACACGCGCCGCGCTTGGCCTGCGCCCGGACGACCGGTTCATCCTTAACGTGGGCCGGCTCGTATGGGAGAAGGCGCACGCGGACCTGATCGACGCCTTCGCGCAGATGCCTCCCGCGCGCGGTACGTTGCTGATGATCGCCGGCGACGGGCCGTTGCGCGAGACCATGGCAGGGCTGATCGCCGGATACGGGCTGGGCGGCCAGGTACGGTTGCTCGGCATGCGCCGGGACGTGCCGGCGCTGCTGAACGCCGCGGACCTGTTCGTGCTGTCGTCACGGATCGAAGGCATGCCGCTGGTGGTGGGCGAAGCACTGGCGTGCGGCTGCCCGGTCGTGGCCACCGACGCCGCCGGGGTCGCGGCGCTGATGGGCAATGCCGCCAGCCTGGTCCCACGCGCGAATACGGCCGCGCTGGCAAGCGCCATGCGCGCTGCCCTTGCGCGCGGGCGTGGTGACGCGGCGGACGAAGCAGCCCGGCGTCAGCACATCGCTTCCGGGTTCAGCATTGAAGTCATCGCCCGCGCATGGCTGCAGCTATACGCGGCACACTCCCGCAGCAATGCGGCCACCCACATGGAGTCGCTCGATGCCACCGCGCGCTGCCAGTGATTGCGCGGGCGCGGGCCTGCGTTCGGCGCCGAACGGATGCCGGCTTCCCGCCGCGATAGCGTACCCGGGTGTCCTGTTCCGCAAGTTGCCACACGTGGAGACCACCGATGCAACAGCGCGATACCGGTAGTCCGGGCCGGCATCAGCAAGCCAGTACCACGAAGGGTCCGGCGATCTGCTTCGTGACCGGCACGCTGGGCGCGTTCGGCGGCGCGGAGCGCATGACGGCTACCATTGCCAATGCACTGGCCAGGCGCGGCCACCCTATCCGCATTCTCAGTCTTTGCGACGCGCATAGCTGCTTTGCGCTCGACCCCGCGGTGCGGCATGACGCGCTGTTTGACAAGCGGCCCTCGTTTCGCACGCACTTCCTGCAGACCGTCGCGCGCATTCGCCGCTACGTCAGGCAGCATGGCATTACCTTGCTGGTGGAGGTCGACCCGCTGCTGACACTGTTCACCCTGCCGGCATGCCTGGGCCTTGGCGTGCACCGCATTGCCTGGGAGCACTGCAACTTCGACCAGGACCTGGGTCTTCCGGTGCGCCGCCTTGCCCGCCGCCTGAGCGCGCGCACCTGCCGGCGGATCGTGGTGCTGACCGACCTGGATCGCGACAAATGGGTACGCAACCTGCACTGCGAGAACATCGAGGTCATCCCCAATACCCTGGCATTTCCCATTCCCGCCAAGCCCGCTGTGCGCACGTCCCGGACCGCGGTTGCAGTAGGCCGCCTGACCGAGGTCAAAGGCTTCGACGTGCTGTTGCAGGCGTGGGTGCCCATCGCGAAATCTTTTCCTGACTGGCGGCTGCGGATCGTGGGCAGTGGCGAGCTGCTCGAACCGCTGACGCAACTGCGTGACCGGCTCGGCCTGCAGGCCTGTGTGCGCCTGGAGCCGGCACGCAGCGATATCGAGTCGGTGTACCGGGACGCCGCCTTACTGTGCCTGAGCTCGCGATATGAAGGCTTCCCGCTGGTGCTGGTGGAGGCGATGGCGTACGGCCTGCCAATCGTCGCGACCGACTGCGAGACGGGCGTGAGGGCCATGCTCACCGACGATGAAAACGCCCGGATCAGTCCGGTCGACGACGCCGCCGCCCTCGCGCGCGGCATCGCGGCGGTGATCGCCAGTCCCGAGCTGGCCAAACGCTTGGCCGAGGCGGGTCGCCGGCACGTACACAGGTTCGCGCCAGGCGAGATCGCCACGCGCTGGGAACGGCTCCTGTGCGGCATATCGGGCGAGACGGGCGAGACCGGCACAAGCGAAGCCGGCATGGCATGACACGGGCGGCACAGCCGCCGCACGCCCGGGCGCCACGGGTACGCGGCTTGTGTACGCCAAGACACGAACCCCCGCGCACGGCGTGCTGCCGGCGCAAGATAATTTCGACGAGCCTGTCCTCGCTTGCCTGCGCCGACAGGCTCGCCAACCCGGAAGATCACGGTCATGGACTTAACCCACGCACAAGTCGCCATCATTGGTCTGGGCTACGTCGGCCTGCCGCTCGCGGTGGAATTCGGCAAGCAGCAGCCGGTGCTGGGCTTCGACATCAATGCCGCACGCATCGAAGCACTGCGCGCCGGCCACGACGCCACACTCGAGGTCGGTCCGGACGAACTGCGCAGCGCGCACCACCTGCACTACAGCAGCGATCCCGAAGCGCTGAAGGCCTGCCAGGTCTTTATCGTGACCGTGCCAACGCCGGTGGACAGGGCCAAGCGCCCCGACCTGATGCCGCTGATCCTGGCGAGCGAGACCGCGGCCAGGGCAATGGCGCCGGGTGCCGTGGTGATCTACGAGTCGACCGTCTACCCGGGCGCCACCGAGGAAATCTGCGTACCGGTGCTGGAGCGGCACAGCGGCCTGAAATTCAACGTGGACTTCTTCTGCGGATACAGCCCGGAGCGCATCAACCCCGGCGACAAGGAGCACCGGCTGCCGGATATCCGCAAAGTCACCAGCGGCAGCACGCCCGAGGCGAGCGAGGCCATCGACAAGCTTTACGGGAAGATCATCGTGGCCGGCACGCACCGGGCCAGCAGCATCCGCGTGGCGGAGGCCGCGAAGGTCATCGAGAATACCCAGCGCGACGTGAACATCGCGCTGATGAACGAACTCAGCCTGCTGTTCCACAAGCTGGGCATCGATACGCTCGAAGTGCTGCGGGCCGCCGGCACCAAGTGGAACTTCCTGCCGTTCCGTCCCGGCCTGGTCGGCGGGCACTGCATAGGGGTCGATCCCTACTATCTGACACACAAGGCGCAGGAGGTCGGCTATCACCCGCAGGTCATCCTTGCCGGCCGGCGTATCAATGACAAGATGGCGATCCACGTGGCCGATGAAGTGGTGAAGCTGATGCTGCGCCGGGGCATTCCGGTGCTCGACAGCCGCGTCCTGGTGCTCGGCCTGACCTTCAAGGAGAACTGTCCGGACGTGCGCAATACCAAGGCAGTTGACATCGTGACAACGCTGCGTGGCTACAACGCACAGGTCGACGTCTATGACCCGTGGATCAATGTCGAGGACGCCGAGCGCGAGTACGGCCTGTCTTGCCTGCGCGAGGCCCCCCGGCTCGACCAATATGACGCCATCGTGCTGGCGGTCGCACACCACCAGTTCGTCACCATGGGCGTGCGGGCGATCAAGGCCTTCGGCAAGCAGCATGCGGTCCTGTTCGACGTGAAGGGCATCCTGCCGAGGAGCGACGTCGACGGACGCCTGTAGCCAGGCACGCCCTCTGGAACCTGCGTAACGGGAAACTGTTTCATGCAAGACAACGTCTATACGCACCTCAAGTCTCGCCTGGCTGCCACGCCGCGCACATGGCTCGTCACCGGCGTCGCCGGCTTCATCGGCAGCAACCTTCTGGAAGCACTGTTGCGCCTGGACCAGCGCGTTGTCGGCCTGGACAACTTTTCCACCGGGCACCGCCGCAACCTTGGCGAAGTCGAGGCACTGGTGTCGCCCCGGCAGTGGCAGAACTTCCAGTTCATCGAAGGCGACATCCGCAACCCGGAGCATTGCCGCAGCGCGATGCTGTTTGGCCTGCCCGGGCGCAAGGGAGCCGCCGCCGGGCCGTATCCGGTGGACTTCGTGCTGCATCAGGCGGCGCTCGGCTCCGTGCCCCGCAGCCTGGAAGATCCCGTCGCGACCCACAGCGTCAATATCAGCGGGTTCCTGAACATGCTGGTCGCCGCCCGCGACGCGCAGGTCAAGACCTTCGTCTATGCGGCAAGCAGCAGCACCTACGGCGACCACCCGGGCCTGCCGAAGGTGGAGGACCGCATCGGCAAGCCGCTGAGCCCCTACGCGGTCACGAAGTACGCCAACGAGCTCTATGCCGATGTCTTCCACCGCTGCTACGGCGTGCATGCCATTGGCCTGCGCTACTTCAACGTGTTCGGGCCGCGCCAGGATCCCAACGGCGCCTATGCCGCCGTGATTCCGGCATGGATCGCAGCCCTGTTGCGGCGCGAAGCCGTCTATATCAACGGCGACGGAGAAACCAGCCGCGACTTCTGTTACGTCGCGAACGCCGTGCAGGTCAACCTGCTTGCCGCGACCAGCGAAAGCCGCGAGGCAGACAGCCAGGTTTACAACGTCGCGGTAGGCGACCGCACGACCCTGACCACGCTGTTCGAGCTGCTTCGGGACGGGCTGCGGCCCTACGGTATCGCCGCCGACACCGGGCCGGTCTACCGCGCCTTCCGGGCCGGCGACGTGCGCCACAGCCAGGCCGACATCGGCAAGGCACAACGCCGGCTGGGATACGTGCCCACTCACCGCATCCGCGAGGGCTTGACCGAGGCGATGCATTGGTACGTGCAGAGGCAACAGGCGCTTAGCGCCTGAGCGCAACCGGAAAAACAGCATGTGCGGATTCGCAGGATTCCTCGGCGGCTTGCCGGACACTCTGGCCGGCCGGGCAACCGTGCTGAGCAACATGGCCAGCCAGATTCGCCACCGCGGGCCAGACCACGGCGATATCTGGTGCGACCCGGACAAGCCCTTCGGCATGGCCCACCGGCGCCTGGCGATTGTCGATCTCTCGGCGGCCGGACATCAGCCGATGACCGCTGCCAGCGGCCGCCACGTGATTGCGTTCAACGGCGAGATCTACAACCACCTGGAGATCCGCGCCGAGCTGGAGCGCGCGGGCGCCGCGCCCCGGTGGCGGGGTCACTCCGACACCGAAACGCTGCTGGCCGGCATCGACGCCTGGGGCGTCGACGCCACCGTCAGGCTGGCTGTGGGCATGTTCGCATTCGCATTGTGGGACCGGCACACCGGCACGCTCACGCTGGCCCGGGACCGGCTCGGCGAAAAGCCGCTCTACTATGGCTGGCAGGCCACAGGCAGCGCCCGTACCTTTCTGTTCGGATCGGAACTCAAGGCGCTGCGGCCGCACCCGTCGTTCGAGGGCCGCATCGACCGGGATGCGCTGTGCCTGTATATGCGCCACAACAATGTGGGCGGCGGCCATTCGATCTACCAGGGCGTCGCCAAGCTGCTGCCGGGGCACCTGCTCACGGTCTCGATGCGCGCCCCCGAACCCGCGCTGCGGCCCTACTGGTCCGGCGCCGCGGTGGTGCTGGATGGCGTGCGCAATCCTTTCACCGGAGATGCCGGGGAAGCGGTCGACAGCCTGGAACGGCTGCTGCGCGACGCCGTCAAGCGCCAGATGATGGCGGACGTGCCGCTGGGCGCCTTTCTTTCCGGTGGCATCGACTCCTCGACGGTCGCGGCGCTGATGCAGTCCCAGTCATCGCAGGCGATCCGCACGTTCACCATTGGCTTTCACGGCTCGGATTACAGTGAAGCCGCGCACGCGAAGGCCGTGGCACGGCATCTTGGCACCGACCACACGGAGCTGTACGTCACGCCGGAACACGCGATGGCAGTCATCCCGGGGCTGCCCGCGACCTATGATGAGCCGTTCGCCGATTCATCGCAGATCCCAACCCTGCTGGTCAGCGAACTGGCGCGGCGGCACGTCACCGTATCGCTGTCCGGCGACGCCGGCGACGAGCTGTTCGGCGGCTATAACCGCTACCAGATCACGGCCGAGCTGTGGCAGCGTCTCGCGCGCATTCCCAGCCCGATGCGGGCCGCCGCCGCCTGGGGACTGACGCGCCTCTCTCCGCACCGCATCGATCGGATCGCGGCCTCGTTCCCCGTCGCCTCGCGCTGGTTCAGTGTGGGCGAGAAAATCCACAAAGGGGCCGGCGTCATGGCCGCGCGTTCGGGGGCCGAGCTGTACCGCGGCATGGTGTCCCAGTGGTCCCGCCCCGACAGGCTCGTCATCGGCGGCATGGAGCCCGCCACACTGCTGGACAGCGCCGCGCAGTCCTTCGGCGCACTGGCCGAGGTGGAGCGCATGATGGCGCTGGACCTGCTGACCTACCTGCCGGACGACATCCTGGCCAAGGTAGACCGCGCGGCCATGCGTCACAGCCTCGAGACGCGCGTGCCCTTCCTCGACCACCGCGTGGTCGAATTCGCCTGGCGCCTGCCGCTGGCGTACAAGTTGCGCAGGGATGCCCGCGGCTACACGACCAAATGGGTCCTGCGCAGGGTACTCGACCGCTATGTGCCGGCCTCCCTGATCGAGCGCCCGAAGATGGGCTTCGGCATTCCGATCGACACCTGGCTGCGCGGGCCGCTGCGCGACTGGGCCGAGGATCTCCTGGATGACCGGCGTCTGCGGCAGCAGGGCTACCTGAATCCGGAGCCGGTCCGCAGCCGGTGGGCCGAGCATCTTTGCGGACGGCGCAACTGGCAGCATTCATTGTGGTGCGTGCTCATGTTCCAGGCATGGCTGGAGAACGAGCGTTCGCACGGGACGTCGCCGGAGCCGGTGAACGCGGCCGCGCCTGACCGGAGCCTGGCATGCGCTTCCTGATGATCGCCAGCTTCGGCGAGTCGCTGATTACGTTTCGCGGCCCGCTCATCGCGGCATTGCAGGAAAAAGGGGTGGAAATGCATGTGGCCGCGCCCGGCCTGCCGGCGGGAGACCCAGCGCGCACCGCGTTGGAATCGCGCGGCGTGATCGTGCATGACGTCGCGCTCGAGCGTACCGGCATGAACCCGCTGGCCGATGCGCGCACCCTGCTCGCGCTGCATCGCCTGATGCGCAGGATCCGCCCCGACTGCGTCATGAGCTATACCATCAAGCCGGTGATCTATGGCTTGCTGGCAGCGTGGCTGGCGCGCGTGCCGCGCCGTTTCGCGCTGATCACGGGGCTTGGCTATGCCTTCCGTGAAGGCAGTGAGCAAAGCAGGCTGCGCGCGCTGGTACAGCGGCTTTACGCGCTGGCGCTCAGGCGTGCGCATACGACCTTTTTCCAGAATCCCGACGATGAGGCGCTGTTCCGCCGCTCGGAGATCCTGCCGGCCGGCAAGCGCTCGTGCATCGTCAATGGCTCCGGCGTGGACGTCGCGAGCTTCCAGGCCGCGCCGCTGCCTGCCGACGGTCCGCACTTTCTGCTGATCGCCCGCCTCCTGGGCGACAAGGGCGTGCGCGAGTATGCAGAGGCCGCGCGCCGCATCCGGGCGCGTGGCGCCAACGCCCGCTTCAGCCTGGTGGGCTGGATCGACACCGGTCCCAATGCCATCGCACAGGATGAACTGGACGCATGGATCGCCGACGGGACGGTCGACTTCCTTGGCCGCCTGTCGGACGTGCGCCCGGCCATCGCCCGCTGCAACGTCTACGTGCTGCCCTCCTACGGTGAAGGCACACCGCGCTCCGTGCTGGAAGCCATGGCGATGGGACGGCCCATTATCACCACGGATGCGCCGGGCTGCCGCGAGACTGTGGTTGACGGCGACAATGGCATCCTGGTGCCGGTCAAGTCCGTCGGCGCGCTGGAGCTGGCCATGCTGCAGCTGATCGAGGACTGGGAAAAGGTGGTGCGCATGGGCCAACGCTCGCGCCAGATCGCCGAGACCAAGTATGACGTGCACAAGGTCAATGGCGCGATGCTGCGCGAGATGGGGTTCGAGTAGGCGCAGGCAGGCGCAAGGCGCGCGCGACGCGCGCCACGATCCGGTGCCACAGCACCCCTGCGTGGAAGAGGTGGCGCTTGCCGTCCACCACGGTACGGTCGCCCCAGTCCGACATGGTATGCAGTCCGTCCGGGTTGACGCGGTCCCCCTTCGGGCTGACGATCCCCACCGTCTCCTCCCGATAGAACTCCGGCGTGCAATGCACAATGCGGTTGACTGCGATGGCCTGCCCGTAGCCGCTCTTGCAGACCTGCGCCACGCGCAGCAGTTGCCCTGCGTCGCGCACAACCGACCCGGCCGCGCGCGCCGAGCCGTGGTCGAACTTGACCGGGTTCTGCGGGTGTGGCTGCCAGGGCCCGAGCAGGTGGTCGGCATAGCACAGGCATACGTTGTCGAACTGCCCCATCTGAACGTCTGTGTAGAGCAGCCAGAAGCGGCCGTCATGCTCGAAGATGGTCGGGTCGACCGCTGCGACGTCTTCCAGAAGCACCGCGACCTGCTGCCAGCCTCCGGTCTCGTCCTGGCGGTTCAGCACGCAGCGCCGGCTCTGCGACGACTCCGCCACGCAATACAGCGCCCCGTCGTGGCGGAAAAGATACGGAAACGACAGGTGCCCGGGCAGACCAAGATCGACGTCCCCGGCGCGGGACGGCACGTCGTGCGCATCCAGGGTCAGCCTGACGATGCGGCCAAGGCCGTGCCGCAGATCGAACTCCTCGCAATAGATCTCGTCCTGCCTGCCGGGCACCCCGAACGGATCCGCCCAGCAGTACGACGGCTCGCGCTTGCCGAGCCATCGCACCGGCAGCTGCTGCGCGCGCACCGCGTCAGCAAGCGCCATGTCGACGACGCCCACCATCCATTGCTCGACCAGAAGAAATCCCTTGAGCTGGATGGCAGCGTGACCGGCCACGGCGCGCATGCGCCAGAGCAGGCGCCGCCATGCCGGCACGCGGCCGCGGCGCGGCTCCCATGGCTGGCGCCCTCTCAGGCCGCCGAGGGCACGGATTTCACGCAGGGCACCGATGAGCAGCGACGCGCTCATGACGGCAAGCCGTTCAGAACTGATTTTTTCACAGGGTTCGGCATAGCCGGACGCGGTATCGACGATCAACACGCGCGACGGCGTCCACGCCACCAGCTGCAGGTGGATGCCCGCACCACTGGCATGTGTCTCCAGCCCGTGGTGCGGATCGCCCGGAGCAAGCCCGCGCTGGTCGCAAAGGCGCCACATGCCCTCAGTGGCGTAGTGGTGCCAGTCGGTATCCAGGCGGCCGGTGAGGTCGACGATGGCGGTCACGGGCGCGCGCATTGGCGGCGCCTGCGCTGCACCAGCCGCTGCGCGCACTTCGTCCGGATCATTCATTGCATCCAGCGTGCGCACGATTAGCCGGCATGTGCCCGAGCCTTGCAGACGCTGCGTCACGGACCGCTCCCAACCCGCGGGCTCGCGCGAGGTAACCACAATGACGAGGGTCTCTCCCGTGGCGGCCCCTGTTGACAGACAGGACATGGCTTTCTCCCCGGCGATAGGGCGCAATATCACTTCCGGCATTTGGCGCCAGGACGCGCAGCGCCGACAGTAGCCTTTTGGCCTAGGCGGAATCATCCATCGGTAGGTAACAGGCCCGCGTCCGATGGTCCCGGCTGCAGCGCGGCGGTGCCGGAAACCGGGAGTGTGTATGCCCCCGTACGGAAAGCCCGCGGGCTTCGATGTAGCCTGAAAGCGCTGACCCGGTGCACCGGTGCCGAAGGCAGGACCGTGGTGCCCCCTTGAAGCGGCGTGTGTGTGTCTCCGTACGGATAACCCGTGTGCACAAATCTACATTGCCATTGTCGGTCTGGTACGCAGCCCCGGTACCTGTGCCGACGGGACAGGCAGGAGCGTCTGGACCTTGCGAGCTCCGTTCTTGCCCTTTTCGGCCATCCGGCCGCAGTGCAAGGCCTACCGCTTCCCAGAAATCATGATGAATAGCATGATGGATCCGGCAGAGAAAACCGTGGCCGTAGTCGTCGGCGGCGAACTCGGCGGGCTTGGATTGGTACGCTCGCTGTCAGGCAACGGCATTCCCGTCGTCGTCGTGGACACAAGACACGGCACGCCGGCATTCTGGTCGCGTCATGCCCGCCGGCATATCGTTCGCAGCTTCGTGGGCCGCGACTTCACCGAAGACATGATCGCGCTGGCCCGGCGTCTCGGCCAGCGGCCGGTATTGTTCCTGACCGACGAGGATGCCGTCCACAGCGTCTCGGAAAACCGGGATGAGCTGTCGGCCTGGTACCGGTTTCGGATGCCGTCGGCGCAAGGCGTGCGCATGCTCAGCAGCAAGGCGGCCTTCCATTGCTTTGCCGAAGCAAACAGCTTCCCGGTGCCACGCACCGTCATCATGAACGGACAGCTCGACGTGTCCATGCTATCTGGCTTGCGCTTTCCCTGCGTGCTCAAACCCGACGACAAGCGCCAGGCGCTGAGCGGGAACAAGGAGCGGGCAGTCCGCGTGGAAACGCTGCCCGAGGGCCAGGCCCACGCCCGCGCCATGCTGCGCACGCCCGGTGGCATCGTGGCGCAGGAATGGATCGAAGGCACGCAGAGCAATATCTATTTCACGCTCTTCTACCGCGGCAGGAACGGCATGACCGCGGCGGCATTCACGGGCAGGAAGCTGGCCTGCTGGCCACCGGACGTCGGCAGTACCGCCGTATGTGTCGCCGCGCCGGAAGCCCACGCGGAGCTGGAGCGGATCACGCTGGACTTCGCCAGGTGCGCCGGCTTCGAGGGCATGGGCAGCATGGAATACAAGTGGGACGACAACCACCGGCGCTTCGTGATGATCGAGCCTACCGTAGGACGGATCGACTGGCAGGAGGAAATCGCCACGCTGTGCGGGGTCAATATCCCGCTCGCGGCGTACCGGCATGAACTGGGCCTGCCCGAACTGCCGGCAGTCGCGGCCTCGCCCCCCGCGGTCTGGCGCGCAACCTTCATCCGTCGGGCCCCGGCCGGCCTGGTGCCGCTTGATGCCCGCACCTTCGATGGCTATTTCCGCTGGGACGACCCGCTTCCGGCCATCCGTCACTACTGCCTGAACCGGCCGCTCGACCGCTTCCTTCATCAGTGGAACGGCTGGTTTCCTTCCACGCGCCGCGACCAGGTCCAACAGGAACAGCAATGATCTCGACCACAGACACCGCGATTATCGGGGCCGGCCCCTACGGACTGTCGATTTCAGCCCACCTCAGCGACATTGGCGTGCCCCACCAGGTGCTCGGCGAGCCGATGTTTGCGTGGCGCAATTTCATGCCTCCCGGGATGCTCATGCGTTCGGAGGCCTTCGCCTCCGACCTGTACGCACCCCGTGCCGGCTACCGGCTGGAGGACTACAGCCGTCGCATGCACTTGCCGTATGCCCCGATCGGGATGCGCCTGCCGCTTGAACGATTCATCGAGTATGGACTCTGGTTCCAGTCGCAGCTGGTCGGCCACGTGCGCCCGGTGGAAGTTACGGAGTTGCGCCGCCAGGACGGTTGCTTTCGCCTGTCACTGAGCGACGGCAGCTGCCTGATTGCCCGACGTGCGGTGGTTGCCCTCGGGCTCAAGGGGTTCGAGTACATGCCAGCGGTACTGCAGGGGTTGCCCAGCCCGGGTGTCGTGCACTCCGGTGTATTCGGCAGCCTGTCGTGGGCCCGTGGCAAGCGCATCGTCATCGTTGGCGGCGGACAATCCGCCCTTGGGCTGGCGGCACTGTTCAACGAACTGGGCGCGCATGTCCGCGTGCTGATCCGGGGCGACACCATTACCTGGAACAAGGATCCCGATGTCGGCCGCAGCCTGATCTCGCGGATGCTGAGTCCCGAAGGCGGGTTGGCTCAGGGCTGGTATCCGTACGTCCTGTCGGAATTTCCATATCTGTTCCGGGCCGCAGGGCAGCGGCTGCGCAGGCGCATCGCCGAAACCTCGTTCGGACCCTCCGGCGCGTGGTGGCTGCGCGACCGCGTAGTCGGCAAGGTCGAGTTGTCGATGAACACTTCGGTCGAGCACGTCAGCGTTCACAAGAGCGGGGTCGTGCTGCAGGTGACCGGCGGCGACGGTCCGGCCACCGTTACCGGGGACCACGTCGTCGCGGCCACCGGCTTCAGGGTCGACGTGGCCAAGCACGCCTTCCTGTCGCCGGAGATCATCCAGGCGCTGTCACTGGTCGATGGCTGGCCCGAACTGTCGGGCCACTTCGAATCCGCCGTGCCAGGGCTCTACATCACGGGGCCCGCGGCGGCCATGAGCTTCGGCCCGGCGTTGCGCTTCGTCTATGGCGCCAAATATGCCGCGCCCTGCATCGCGCGGCATATCAGGCTGCGCCATGCCGCGGAGGGCGGCAGCCGCGCCTTCCAGCCGCAGGGCGCGCCGCAGGTCCTTGCCGAAGGCGGCGCTGACGCGCAGCTGCATCCGCCGCCAGCCTTCCAGGGCGTGAAAAGCCCGGCCGAATAGGAATAGGACTGCGCGCCCGTAACGAGGTCATCCGCCGGCGCTGCCAGGGCCCGCGTGCGGCAACGATGGTGCAGGGAACCGAAGCGATGCGGGCGGAGGCCTCGCCGTGCCGGCCGCCAGGCGGCTTCGGTCCTGAACAATGCAGGAGGCTGCGATGAACCAGTTCAAACCCCTCACGAGCCTGCGGCTTTTCCTGGCGTTATGGGTATTGTGCAGACACTATTTCACCGTCTATGGACCGGAAGGCGCGTTCTTCCATATCGGCTTCACCAGCACCTACTTCGACCACGGCTATCTGGGTGTCGACGGTTTCTTTATCCTGAGCGGCTTCATCCTCGCCTACAACTACGATCCGGCGCCTGGCCAGCCATTGAACCTGAAGCGGTTCATCGTGGCCCGGATCGCCCGCATCTACCCGGTATACCTGGTCTGCCTGCTGGCGTTCGCCGCTGCGGTCCTGGTCCGCGACTATGCCCTGCACACGCAGATTGTGGGGACCAGCGGCTACCGGGCGCCGGATTTCTTGCTGGAACTGTTCATGCTGAGCGCGTGGCGGTATGCCGGGGGAAACGGCTGGAACGATGTCGGATGGTCAGTCAGCGCCGAATGGTTCGCCTATGTGTTCTTCCCGCTCTTTCTCCTGGCGGCGCCGCGCTTCAGCAGGATCCGCATCCTCCTGGCAGGCTGCGTGGCCCTGGTGGTGCTGGCCGCAGTGGAAGCGGCGTCGCCCGACCATCTGTCGCTCAGCGGGGGCGTGGCCCGGCTGGTCCCGGAATTCATGCTGGGTGTGCTGCTCTGCCGACTGCGTGAAGCCGTGCCTGATCATGGTGGCTACGCCTGGGGCGCGCTGGTGTCGCTCGCGGTCTGCGCAACCGGCGTCGCGGTGGGAGTGGATACGCTGTTCGTAGCCGGTGCAGCCGGGCTGGTGTTCTCCCTCTCCTACAAAAACGACGTGCTCACTCGCGCCCTGTCGCTGCGCAGCCTCGTGTTCCTAGGTGAAGTCTCCTACTGCCTCTACATTGTGCAGCGCATTCCCCAGTACATGTTCGCGTTCGCGCGCAGGCAGCTGCCAGGCCTGACCGCCCTGCCGGCGGCCGTGCAGGCAACGCTGCTGCTGGCACTGACGGTAGGCGTTGCGATCCTGCTGCATTTCGCCATCGAGAAGCCAATGCGCAGATGCATCAATCGCCGGTTTGATACAAAGGCAAAGGCGCAGCCCGCCAAGTCACCGTGGTCCGTTCATCTGTGAGAGGCGAGTGCGGCAGGAACGGAGAACCACGGGCTTCGGCTCGCACGAAGACACGCGGGCATGGCGGCAAAGAAACAAATCGCGAAAGGCCGCGCAGGCGTCAGGGCAGTCCTGCCCTGACTGGACAATGCCGGGTATGAGCGCGCCCCGCACCACGCCACGGCCTACCCGTAAGAACCCGTTTCCGGATGGAACCCGAAAGGAAGGCTGATGCCGGGCCGCATGGCTTCGTTGCGGCTGGATTGCGTGCAATGACCACGCGGCGTCGGTCACGCCGCAGCCCTGCGGCCCGGCGTCAGCCTTCGCGCCCTTTCCTCATTTTGAAATGGGTTCCCAGCGACTGGAACTCGCCGGACACACTGCGCCCGGCCCGTCTTTCTCTGACGCTGCAAATCAGCAGGCAGACCAGCATCGGCACGAACATCCACTTTTGCCGCACGGAAATTCCCAGATTCGCTGTTGTCGTGGCAAGGATCACCGACGTGCCGCAGCAGTATATCCAGAGAAACAGCCGGTTCTTCAGCACTACGCGGCTTCCCCGCCGCCGGATTGCGCCCCAGATGGCAAGCGTGGCGAGCAGCAGCAGCACCATGTTGTCCATCGACGCGGCAAGGCCGAAGACGTCGCGGGCCTCTACCGGCAGAGGCCGAAACACATAGGTGAAAAGCTGCATCGGCAGCGACATGCCGGAGATGTCGACGCCGCCGCCGCCCTGCTGGTTAAATCCCTGGCGCGTCTGGATGTACTGCTCGATGGTGGCTGCGTCCGCTCCATCGGCCAGGCCGGCATAATGCATGGCGAACGGTACAACCGCCGCAGCGGCGGACAATGCAGCGCCGGCCAGAAGGACACGCCATTTCAGGGACATCCTGGACGAGATCAGCATCGAGGCAGCCAGCGCCACGATCATCACTGCCGCGATGTGCGGGCGCACGACAAACATCGCGGCAACGGCGATGACCATCACCAGGCTGCGGCGCGGCATCGACATGCTCGCCCACAACGCAAGACTGGTCGCCATGAAGGCAACGCCATCCTTGCCGATGGCTGTGCTCCAGAAGCTGATCGACGGCATCAGCACGATCACGATGGCCAGCCACTGCAGAAACCTGCTCCGGTCCCGGGTGACCCTGTGCAACACCGCGTCGAACGCCAGCAGGCCGATGACCCCGAATATGTTGAAGACGAAGAACACCCCGAGGTATGAGAGGCCGAGGTAACTGGAGAAGATATGCGTGAAGTAGCTCACCGCGTGCGTGCCGATGGAAAACTCCGGCGACGGGGACAGCGAAGCATCGAAATAGTCCGTCGCGTCGCTACGCTCGTCCATCTCCAGTTTCGCGTAGAAGACGCAGAAAATCGTGTGCCACAGGTAGAGAAAGAGCCCCCACTTCGGCCCGGTACCGAACTTGCGGCAGAGGACCAGCGTCACCTGCGCTCCCACCAGCAGTACGAGCGTCGCGCTGATGACATGCCACGCGGAAGATGCGTATTCCATGGTCAACGTTCCTGGGGCCTTTCACATTCAAGCCAGGCGTGCGCCGCGGCACCGTGACAGGCGCCGGCAAGTCACGCCGCCTGCTCCACCGCGACCGGCTCGCGGCAGCGGATGAAGAAGCCGATGCCGGCAATCACCGCTACCGCGTTGCCCGCGATATAGCCATAGACCGCGCCCTGGGCACCGTACCGCGGGATTGCGATGAGGTCCACCACGACCATGGTGAAAAGCACCAGCAGCCATTTCTCCACCAGCCAGTTCGGCCGGCGCAGGTAGATCACCAGCAACGACAACGCGGCGTCGGCAAACACCAGGCCGGATGCCATCGCGGAAAGGCGCAACAGCGTCACTGCGGCCTCGTAGTGAGCGCCGTAGATCAACGCAATGATCCATGGCGCGCAGTAGGCGATCAGGATGCCCCCGGCCACGCCCAGCGCAACCATGCCGGCAGTGACGCGCAGCACGTTGCGGCGTACCAGGGCCAGGGTCGGCTGCGCATAGATCATCATCGGCGCCACCGAGCTGGCGATGATCGCGCTGAGCATCATGAAATTGTCCAGAATCTGCATGGACGCGGCATAGCTGCCCAGCTCGAACAGGGAAATGTGCGGCTTGAGCAGGAGCTGGTCGACGCGCTTCGCGCACAGCATCAGCATCGTGCTCATCCAGAACACGGTGCCGTCGCGCAACAGCATCCGGGCAAGAGACCAGTCAAAGTCCACCGTGCCGCGCGGACTGCGCTGCCGGTAGTAGCGCGCCAGCAGTGCCGCGTACAGCACGGACTCCACGGCGATCACCCAGGCAAAGGCCGGCACGGAATTCATGCCGGCCAGGTAGAGCGCCGCGACCGCCACCATTCGGAACACGAGGCCGGCCATGCCGTAGACCACAGCCGGGCGGCTGTCGGTCCGAGACTGCAGCCATGACCGGACCGCGCCAAAGGGCTCGCGCATCAGAATGGGAATGCCGATGATGATGACGACCAGGACGATGACTTTGTCCTCCTCCGTCATCGCCACGACCACCGCCACCAGCACATAGCCAACCACTGCGGCAATCTCGCGCAAGCCAAACACGTGGGCCAGGAGCCTGTGCTGCGCGTCTGGCGCCTGGTCGGCCACCAGGCGCGGGATGACCACTTCATTGCCGCAGATAAGGGCGAACGCCGACGCGATCAGCACCAGCGATTGTGCGTACTGGAACTCCGCAAAGCCTTCAGGACCAACGGCGCGTGCGATCATTGCCACGCTCGCGATGCCAAACAGCACCTGCAGACCACGCTCGAAAACCAGCCAGAGCACATTGCGGGCGATCTGCATACGCATGCCAGGACTCCCCGGAAAGAAGATTGGTAACGTCATCGCCGGCATAGCCGTCGGGCCTGCCTTGCGGCCTGTCATCGCCAGGCGTGCCAGTCTTCGTTGGAAACGCGGTCAAAATGGCGCCGGCATCGTTGCATGGCCCGGCCATACCGCTTTTGCTACCTGTGACCGCGCGTATTGCCAGCGCTGCGCCTCGCCTTGATGGCGGTTCCTGGCGCGGAAGATTCAGTCCCCGCCACCACGCCTGGCGCCGGTGCCCGGCTCGCTGGATCCCCGCATCGATTCTAGGCATTCTGGCAGCCCGGCCTCCGCACCCACTGTTGTCCCCCGCACACTGCCGCGCACCTTGCCAGGACGGATCTCCCAGACGATGGCCTATGCTCAGTCGAGTGGCCCGACACGTGGCCGCGCCCGGCCGTGTGTTCCCGCAGGATACTGCGTTGCCCGGGGGCGGCAGCATCGTCCAGATGGCCGTCCCCTCCCGATGGGGGAGAACAGCCGTCCATGCCGTGTCGCTTTCGCTTCCACATGGCAGGAGGCTCCCCCGCCTGAAGACAATGTGTGACAGCGCACCGAGCCTTTCAGCCGGCCTGCCTACGATGAATGCATCGTGGGCGTAGTTCCGGGTCTTGTGCCTGCCCGCTTTGCGAGGAGATCGCCGTGAGTCCACTCCGCAACCGTGCCATCCAGCCCACAAGCATGGCGAGGTGCCGCAGCGCCGCAGCCTCCCTGCTGCCCCTGTTGACCACCGCGCTGCTGACGGCCTGTGCCGCCTCCCCGGGCATGGTCTTCGACAGCAAGGCGCCGGTCAAGGCGGTCGGCCCCGACGCGGTGCCCAACGTGACGCCGATCACGCTCGACCTCGTGCGCGAACTGCGCACCAAGATCAAACCCACCAACGAGCACGTCGAAGAGCTGTATGGCGTGCCGCAGCCTTACCGGATCGGCCCGGGCGACATCATCTCGGTGGTGGTCTGGGATCATCCGGAGCTGGTCTTCCCGACCCAGACCTACAGCCCCGCCGCGAGCTTCGAGATTCCCGCGTCGACCGGTGGCTCCAACCTGCCGGGCTATGTGGTGGGTGCGCAGGGAGACATCCAGTTTCCCTATGCCGGCACGCTCAGGGTCGCCGGCAAGACCGCCGTCCAGGTGCGCGACGAAACCGCTCGCATCCTCTCGCGCGTCGTGCGGGATCCCCAGATGACCGTGCGCGTGCTCGGCTATCGCAGCCAGCGTGTCTACGTCGACGGGGAAGTCCGGACACCCGGCATGCTCGCCATCGACGATGCGCCGATGACGCTGGTCGAGGCGCTCAATCGCGCCGGGGGCGTGCTGAATACCACCGGGGACAACAGCCGCGTGCGGGTAACCCGCGGTGAACGCAGCTGGTACGTCAATATTCCCGCGCTGCTGTCCCAGGGCATCGATCCGGCCCGCATCATGTTGCGCTCCGGCGACATCGTGCGCGTGGAACAGCGCGAGGACAACAAGATCTTCGTGACCGGCGAAGTGGGAAGGCCAACGTCGCTGCTGATGCGCAACGGCCGCATGACGCTGAACGAGGCGTTGGGTGATGCAGGCGGCGTCAATCCGGGCACGGCCAATGCGGAACAGATCTTCGTCATTCGCAAGGCCTCGGACGGTGAACCTAAGGTTTTCCACCTCGACGGGTCATCGCCGGCGGCACTGGCCATTGCCGAAGGCTTCGAGCTGGAGCCGAAGGACGTGGTCTATGTCGACGCCCGCGACCTGGTCCGCTGGAGCCGCGTGATGAACCTGCTGCTGCCATCCACGTCCCTGGTCGGCACCGCGGCGACGATCAAGTGAGTGACGCAGGCATGCCCAGAACCATCCTCGTCGTCTGCCTCGGCAATGTCTGCCGTAGCCCGATGGCAGCCGTCCTGCTCAACCGCGCCCTGCCCGGCTTCGAAGTGACCTCGGCCGGGCTCGAGCCGCCGGTCGGCGCCGCCGCCGATCCGCGCGCCGTGCGCTTGCTGGCCAACGAGGGCTGCAATCTTGCCGGCCACCGTGCCCGCGCCGTCGACAGCACCCTGGTGGAATCGGCCGAGCTGGTACTGGTCATGGAAAGCTTCCAGCGCGAGACGCTCGAGCAACGCTTTCCGCAGTCGCGCGGCAAGACCTTCAGGCTGTGCGAAGGCATGAATCTCGATGTGCCCGACCCGTACCAAAGCTCGCAGCAGATGTTCGGCATTGTCCTGGAAATGATCAAGCAGGGAATCTCAGCCTGGTCGTCGCTATTGGAACCGAAGGACGCCGTTGCGTCGACGACAGTCACAGGGGGCCGACATGAGAATCATCACCAAGCAGGATGACGCGACCGACGAGCCGGTCGAGCAGGTCGAGTCTGCCGACCTGACCGCCTATGTCGATATTCTGGTCCGGTACCGCTGGTCGTTCCTCGGCACCGCCGTCATCGTCGTCGCACTGGGCTTGCTCTACGCACTGATCGCCGCGCCGGTCTACCGCACGGACATCGTGCTCCAGGTGGAGGAGCAGAATGGGCAACCTGCGGGCGGTGCAAGCAAGCTGTCCACCTCGATGTCGCCGGGGCTGGATCTCAAGCCGGCGGCTTCGGCGGAGATGGAATTGGTGCGCTCCCGGATGGTGGTTGGCAAAGCCGTCGAAGCCTTGAATCTCGATATCGAGGCAAAGCCGCGCTACTTTCCGCTGATCGGAGAGAGCGTCACGCGCTTTAACCGGGAACTGTCCAAGCCGGGTCTTTTCGGTTGGGGCGGCTTCGCGTGGGGAAGCGAATCGATCACCGTGCCGGTGCTGGACGTGCCTGCGTCGCTGGAAGGCCGCACGATCCAGCTGACAGCGGCCGGCGATGGAGGCTATTCGGTGTCGATCAACGCCGGTGACGTCCATGGCAGCGGCAAGGTCGGCGAGCCCCTTTCCGTCGGTACGCCGGCCGGTCCCGTCCGCCTGCTGGTCAAGGAACTCGATGCGCGTAGCGGCACCAGGTTCGAGCTGCGCCGGCTGCCGCGCAGCACGGCCATCTCGCGCTTGCAAGGCAAGCTCGTGATTCTTGAGCGCGGCAGGCAAAGCGGCGTGATCGGCGTCGCGCTGGAAGGCAGCGACCCGTCAATGACTGCCGCCACGCTCAATGAAATCGGCAACGCCTATGTCGAGCAGAACGTGCTGCGCAAGGCCGCTGAAGCAGAGAAGTCGCTGAGTTTCCTGGAACAGCAGCTGCCCGCGCTCAAGCAGCAGGTCGAGACGGCCGAGAGCCGTTACAACGCCATGCGCAACCAGCGCGGCACCGTTGACCTGCCGGAGGAATCCAGGCTGATGCTGAACCAGTCGGTCCAGCTCCAGGCCAAGCTGCAAGAGCTTCGGGCCAAACGGCAGGAGCTGGACGCACGCTTCACGCCCAACCATCCGATCATCTCGCTGATTGACAGCCAGATCGCGAGCGTCAACGCCCAGATCAACGGTCTGTCGGGGCGCATCCAGAAGCTGCCGGATGTCGAGCAGAACGTGCTGCGCCTGATGCGCGACGTAAAGGTCAGTTCCGACATGCTGCAGTCGCTGCTGAACGACATCCAGCAACTCAGGCTGATGAAGGCCAGCAAGGTTGGCACCTCCCGTCTGGTGGACTCGGCGGAAGTGCCGGTCAACCCGATTCGCCCCAACCGTGAAGTCATCGCCACGCTTGCGGTCGTGGTCGGCCTCTTCGCCGGCGTCGCGGCGGTCGTCATGCGCCACAGCTTCAACGGTGGCGTAGGCGACGCCGACGAGATCGAGCGGAGAACGGGCATGGTCGTCTATGCAACGGTCCCGTTTTCGCTGCAGGAAGCACAGACGCAGAGGAAAGGCGCCGGCGACGTGCTGGTGCGGCGACAGCCGGACGATCCCGTGGCGGAAACCCTGCGCAGCTTCCGCACCGCTTTGCAGTTCACGCTGGCCGGCAACAAGAGCCGGACCGTGCTCATTACGGGGCCCGCCCCGGGCATCGGCAAGTCCTTCATCTGCGCGAATTTCGCTACGATCGCTGCCAGCGGCCGGCGTGTGCTGCTGATCGACGCCGACCTGCGTCGCGGGTCGCTGCATCGCCGCTTCGGGGTCCAGCGCACGCCCGGCCTGACCGAACTGCTGCTGGGCGCGCCGTTTGATCAGGTCGTGCAAAGGGAAGTGGCACCGGGTCTGGACTTTATCTCGACGGGCAGCGAGCCGCCGCACGCGACCGATGTCCTGCTCAGCCCGGCGATGGAGAGCCTGCTCGCCATGCTGACGACGCGCTACGACCTGGTCCTGATCGATACCCCGCCCATCCTGGCCGCCACCGACGCCGGCATCCTGGCCAGCAAGGCCGCCGCCGTCTTCCTGGTGGCATTCGCCGAGAAGAGCACTGTACGCGAACTGCAGGCATCCCAGCGGGCGATCCGGCAGAGCGGCGCCGAGGTCAAGGGCGTACTGCTCAATGGTCTGCGCATCGAAGGCCGCTGGTACCGGTCGCATTACTACTTCGGCAAATACCGGTACCTCGGTGAGTACAGCTCGAAGCCGGCAAAGCCCGCAAAACCGGCAAGGCGGGCCTGAAGAGCATCGGGCGACCTTGACCGGGCCCGAAAATATCGCTGGTCTGCCAATCAATGGTTGCGGGCCTGACCCTGTCCAATACCGGACCGGAGGCCTGGCTTGTTGCCGTCGCCACGACCATGCGCGTACGCCTTATAGCTGAACAGGATCCGAGATGAAGATCACGCCATCGCAGAATCGAAAGACGTCGAGCCGACTCTGGCTTTTCGTCACTGTCGTTGCTGGCTGTTCCTTTCCGCTGCTTTCGAACTTTCCGCAGACTGGATTCCAGGTGTCGGCCAGAAGCCTGAATGAGAGCCGGCAGGGTTCTGGCGCCCCATCCGGCGCCCCATCCGGCGCCATATCCAGCGCAGTAACGGCAGCCTCCGGCCCTGCCCCGACGGCGAGCGCCATGAGCGCTTCCGCGGCCTCGGATCCGTGCCCGCTTCTGACCGCCGAGAAGAACGCCTATCCTGGCGCCACAGTTAAGGCCATCACCGCCTACGGGGCCCGGGGAGATGGCAGCACCGACGACTATGTTGCCTTCCAGCGGATGGCGTCAGAGATTACCAATCGCAGATTTTCCAGGCGCCAGATCATCTATTTTCCCAAAGGGACTTACTACATCAATCGCTACGCCGTCACCGGCGGTCCCGAGGCGAACAAGATCAGGAATGTCCAGTTCCTGAAAGCGAGCAACTTCAGCCTGATCGGCTGTACGGGATCGGTGGTTTCCTTCAAGGGGGACTTCACGATCACCAACGATTACAACCATGGCGGATCCTGGTATTCCTACAAGCACCAGCTCGGGTTCGAGTTCAGGAATTCCAGCAATTTCAAGGTCTCGGGCCTGGAGATCTACGGCAACGTCGACAAGATGTCGCGGCCACCTGCGCCGAGAGGCGAATCATTGAGTGAAACGTCGTCACAGGGGATCCAGACGAACGCGAGTTCCAACTATGAGCTCAGCCACCTGAAGGTCCATCACTTTGCCTGCGATGGCCTGTTTATAGGCGGAGAGTTCACCGCCGACCTCAACGGCACCATCCACGATGTCGATTCGTACAACAATGCCCGCCAGGGCATGAGCATCATGCAGGCAAGATCCTTCCGGATCACCAACTCCTCGTTCCGCAACACCGGTATTACCGGCGGCTCCTACCCGACCCACGCTCCCGCCGCGGGGGTAGATATCGAGCCCGATGGCACGCCGGCGGATGGCGTGACCGCGCGAACAGGAAACATAGTCTTCGATGCCTGTCGCTTCCTGAATAACAAGGGCTCGCAATTCGTCGGTGGCGACAACGGCAGGAACACCGAGAATGTCACAATCAGAAACTCGCAGATTGTCGGCCCGGCCGGAACCAAGAATCCTTACGTGGTCATCTTGTCGGCGCCCGGATCCGTCATTGAAAACAACGATATCGACACTGCGGACGGCGGCGTTTACCCTGCCTATTCGGAGGGCGTTGGCGACATGAAAACCGTCAACACGATCGTCAGAAAGAATACGATCAGGAGCAGTGGCGTCGGACTTCAGGCGATCGATGCCGGGGCAAGAATTGTCATCGAGGGCAATACGTTCATCAGCACGCACAAGCCGGGATTCGGCGACCCGTATCCGAATATTTCCGCCGGGGTTGCCAGCTTCTCTGAAAACAAGCTTTCCTATCCGCGCAACAGCTTCGGCTCGAGATCCGTTGTCGGCGTAATCAAGGCTTCTACGTTGATGAACAACTCGATCACGACAGACCTCACCGGTGGGAACTACACCATCAGGGTCGGCGCTGGTGCCAACGCCGCGAACAACGACGTCGGCGCACATATCCGGTTCGCGCAATAGCGACCGTGCGCGCCCTGCCGCCGGGACGCGCTGCCCGCCGTCCTGCGGCCGCAGCCAGCCCCTCGTTCCGGCTGTCAAGGCCCGGCGTCATCGGACTGCGCTCCAGCATGGCCTGAGTGACGCCGGCATCCTGCCCGGCAAAGCAACCGCGGTCTGCCATTTGGCGCGCCAGCGAGTGCCGTGCGGAAATTCGCAGCCAAGACCGTTCCATCGAAGAGGCGCCCACGCCTGGAGCGACGCGCGGCGAGCGCAGCCTTGCGGGCATTCGTGACGCCGGCTCGCGCGTCGACTCGACGGCCCGATGCAGCGATCCGTCGCGAGAGTCAGTCCCGGGAATCAGTCCGGAGATGGCAGCCTGGCCGGCGGCACCCAATCCAGCCAGGACTGCAGCGCATTTCCACGATCGGGACGCGAACGGCGGGCACGCAGAAACAGGTACGCCGCGCGTGCTGCCGTTCAGGATTTCCCTGGCGCATTCGCCTGCACCAGCGCCGGATGCTTCGGCTCGGCCGGTGGCAACGGCATCCCCAGATACGGATTGATGCTGTCGAAATCCGCCCGGTTACTGCGCCGTTGCACCACGCCATTGAGAATCCCGCCAGCCAGGCGCGCATCCGCGCGGGCCAGCCGCTTGAGGGTTTCGTTCACCTGGTCCGCCGGCGTGACGTCGGCGCGAATGACCAGCAGCGTCGACCCCGCCAGGCTGGCGATCAGCATCGCGTCCGCAACCGCCATCACCGGCGGCGTGTCGACGATGACCAGGTCGAAGCGGGCCGCGCAGCGGCGCAGGTTGTCCGCCAGTGTCGGCAGCATCAGCAGCTCGGACGGGTTGGGCGGCGTCTGGCCGTGGGTGAGAATGAACAGGCCGCTGATCACGGTCGGGCGGACGGCCTCGGCAATCGCCAGACGGCCGGCCAGGACTTCGGCCAGCCCGCCTTCAGCGGGCTGGTCGAACCAGTCGGCGACTTTTCCACGGCGCAGGTCCGCATCGACGAGGAGCACGCGCTGGCCGGCTTCCGCGAACAGCACCGCGAGGTTGACCGCGGAGAACGTCTTGCCCGCGCCCACCGCGGGGCTGGTGACGGCCACCACGCCGTCAGTTGCCGAACGCAGCGAGAAATGCAGCGCCGCGCGCAAGCTGCGCAGCCCTTCCACGGCGAGCGAGTGCGGCGCGCGCCGGGCGAGCAGGAAATGATCATGCAGCCCCTGCCTGAGAAGCCGTTCGCTTTCCGCATAGTCGCTGTCCGCCGGATCGGCGACCGATGCATCGACCAGCGCGGTGCCCGCGCGCGGGGCCTCGAGGCGGCCGTTCGCGTGCAAGGCAAAGCCCGCGGCAATGCCAAGGCGCCGCTTGGCGTCGATTTCGCGTTCGAGTGCCGCCTGTTCGTCACTGAAGGCGACATCGCCGAGCATGGCAATGCCAAGCCGCTCCTCGGCATCGTTGGAGGTGGCCACCGAGGGCTTCAGGCGCTGGCGCACGCCGACGCCGGCCACGCCAAGGCACAGCCCGAGCAGCATGCCGCCCGACACGAATGGCCACGCCCCCGGCCCGACCGGGCGCGCCGGGGCAATGGCCTTGTCGATCAGGCGCATCTGGCTGGAATTGTCCGAGCGCATCAGCGACAACTGCTCGACCTTCTTGCGCAGCGTCATGTACATGTCCTCTGCCACCTTGACGTCGCGCGCCAGCGCCACCGACTCGCGCTCCGAGGCCGAGAGGCTCTGCATGCGGGCATCGATCTCCGCGCGATCGCGCGTCATTTGCTGGATCTGGCTGTCTACGGTCTTCACCTCATTCGCATCCGTGGTGAAGCGCTGCAACAGCTTGGTGCGTTCCATCCTGAGCGCGGTGATCTGGCGCTGGTACTCCATGCTGCTGTTCAGGAACGATTGCGCATCACGGCTGGGTTGCATCGAACCGGTGCGGGCGCGATAGCGGCTTTGCGCCTCCTCGGCGCGCGCCAGCTCGGCCTGCACGCGCGGCAATTCGCCGCTCAGGAAGGCAAGCGAGTCGGCGGCGTCGCCGCGGCGCTGGGCCGCCTGGCCGTTGATGTAGGCGCGCGTCACGCCGTTGACCAGCGCGGCGGCGATCTCCGGGACCGGGTACTGCCAGGCGACGCGGACCGTGCTGCCGCCGCCGTCAGTGCTTTCGCTCTCGACGGCAAGGTCTTGCCGGATCGCGTCGGCGGTGCGTGCCGGGTCATGGCGCGTGAGCAGGAAGCGGGTGCCG
The DNA here is from genome assembly GCF_029278605.1 of Cupriavidus sp. WKF15. Taxonomy (NCBI): domain Bacteria; kingdom Pseudomonadati; phylum Pseudomonadota; class Betaproteobacteria; order Burkholderiales; family Burkholderiaceae; genus Cupriavidus; species Cupriavidus sp. WKF15. The sequence goes on along the minus strand of NZ_CP119573.1, from coordinate 732,439 downwards.
GGCGCGGCTTCGATGCGCGCCACGCGCAGTTCCACGCCGTTGCCGGCGGCATTCTCGCCGGCCACGCCTTCGACGAGCGTGGTGTCCTGGTAGCGGATGCGGTAGCCGCCATCCGGCAGCACCTCGAACTGCATGGGCTGGTCCACCAGCCGCTCCGGCACCGCCAGGCGGTCCAGCAGGAGCCGCTCGCCACCCCACGCGTAGCCGAGAAAGGTGCCGCGCGGCTGGCCCGGCGTCGACCAGCGCTCGACCAGCGCGCCGAGCAAGGGCGCGCGCACCGGCTTCGCGCTGATGTCCAGGTGCAGTTGTTCGACCACCGGCGCCACCACCGCGCGGCTGCGCAGCAGGCCGGCATCGAGCGGCGCGCCCGGCTGCGCCTGCCCGGCATTGCGCGCGGCGCCATCCTTGCCGTCCGCCTGCACGAGCGCCTGGACACGGTATTCGGGCGGCGACGACAGCGCCACTGCGCCGCCGATTGCGGCGCCAGCCACGCCCGCGGCGACGATCCATCCCATATGATCCAGCAGCGCCCGTGCCTGCAAGGCTTGCGCTTGCGGCGCTTCACGCCGGGGGATCTCCCGGTCGGCCGGTGCACCGGCATATGAAAGTCTGGTCACGGACACTGCTCCTCAAAGCGATGAAGGCCGGACCCGCAGCATGCGCTGCGGCGCCGGCCAGGCTTGCTCAGGCGCGTTTGCCAGCGTCAGGCATGCGCCAGCGCTGGCAGCAGGCGGTCGTATTCGCGCTTGACCAGCTTGTAGCACTCGCAGGAATGCTTTTCGAGCCCGCAGCGATCCAGCACCGTGATATGGCCACGGCTGTGATGGATCAGGCCGAGGTCTTCGAGCTTGCCGGCGGCTTCGGTCACGCCTTCGCGGCGCACGCCGAGCATGTTGGCGATGACCTGCTGCGTGATCGCCAGCTCGTTCGAGCTCAGGCGATCCACCGCCAGCAGCAGCCAGCGGCACAGTTGCTTGTTCAGGGAATGGTGCCGGTTGCAGGCGGCGGTCTGCGCGATCTGCGTCAGCATGGCCTGCACATAGAGCAGCGTGATCCGTTGCAGCGTCGGCGTGCGCGGCAGTTCGCTGCGCAGCAGGCGCGCGGGGATGCGGTAGGCCAGGCCCGGGCTGCGCACTTCCACGCGGCATGGCATGGTGTCGCCGCCGGTGACTACGGGCACGCCCACCAGGCCTTCGTTGCCGACCGCAGCAATCTCCACGGTGGCACCGTCTTCCAGCAGGGACAGCAGCGACACCACCGACGTGGTCGGGAAGTACACATGGACGATGCGTTGCCCCGAATCCGTCAGCAACTCGCCGGCACGCAGGCGCACCAGCTCGACGTACTGCGCCAGCGATTCCCATTCGCTGCGCGGCAATGCATTGAGCAGATAGTTGGCATTCAGATCCGAGCGATGCGCGATCATTTTCGTACCCCCTGTCCCATCCCGTATCCGGGCAAGAATCCACCTGCCGGTATCGCCCGCCCCGCCGGTCTGCCACGGGGCCCGGCCGCACCGGACCGGTCTGCCGCCGGCCCGTCCCGCCAGGCCTGCGCTTTGCATTCGTCTCCCCTCAGCCGGACTGCCGCGGCCCCGAACCATGCGGCAATGCATCCGGCCTGATGTCTGTATTTAGCGCTATGGATCGCCGGTCGGACAGTAGGCAGACGGCTGGTGCGCCGTCATCCATTGGTAGGTCGGCCGGAAAGCGGACATGCAAGGCAGCGCGCTCGCGGCGCCTGCCTGCGCGCACGCGGACGCGTGAGTAGTGCCGCTACGCGGCGTAGCTGGCGGGATCGTCCTGGTTCAGCGCCCACACCTTGCCGGCGGGCATGACTCCGGGTTGAGACGTTTGGCCGCCTTCATGCAAAAGGCGGATGCGGGTTCGCGCGCCAGGCGCGAGGTGGAACCAGTCCTGCGCCGGCTGCAGCACATGATCCTCGATGTGCACCCAGCGCGCGAAACGCGCGGCCGATATTTCGAGCCACCATTGACCCGCGTCTTGCAGGACTTCGGCGTGCAGGCCCGCCTGCGGCAGCGCTTCGGCGCGGCGGTCCGGCAGATGCGCGGCCTGGCTGAGCGGCTCGCCGCTGCGGGCATCCGACAGCGTGGCCAGCACGACGTCGCCCGCTTCGGGCGATCCGCCGTGCGGCGGGTGCGGCATCAGCGTGAGCGACTGATGTGCGCCAAGCCGCAGCACCTGCCCGGACTCGGCGCGAACCTGACTGCCGTGTGCGATCCAGCAAACCCTCAGGCAAAGGTCCCGCGCACCCGCGGTCTCGTTCATCAGGTCGGCACGGATCCGGCCCGCGGCGTCGGACCCGAGCAGGACCTGCAGCGGGCGGCACGCGGCACGCATCGCATGCCAGGCCGACTTGGGCCGGCCCTGCACATCCACGACACCCGTGCCGTTGGCAAGCGACACATCGCGCAGCGCCGGTACCAGCGCCAGTCCGGACCCGCCGCCTTCACGGCGGCAACCAGCGATGAAATCACTGGCCAGTTCCGCGGCGAGCGCGCGCGACAGGCGCAGATAGCGTTGCGGATCACTGCGGCGCAGGTGCGGCGGATCCACGCCATACAGCGTGAGCAGGTAGCGATCGCGGACGTCCTCGGCATCCCATAGCGTGCCGCGCGGATGCCATACGCCGGCCTTCCAGCACGGATCGCCAGGCGCGTGCGACAAGCCGAGCGCATCGAGCGTGCGCGCGCATGGCACGCCCGCGATCTCGGGCAACCATGCCGCATCGGGCAGGTTCATGCCGTCTCGCCAGAGCAGCACGCCGGCCGCGTCGCAGGCGCTGAGCAGATCCGCGGGCGGTGCGCTATCGCGATCGAGATACAGCACGTTCATGCCGGCACTGCGCGCAAGACGCAGCCAATGGCGGGTGGCCAGCGGCGAGGATGCGAGCGCGGCCAGTTCGCCGGCGTCCAGGCGCGCGCCACGGCAGAACACCGGCACATCGTTGATGCGCAGCAGCGGATCGCTTCCATGCCTGTCGCCCCGCACGCTGCGCAACGCGATCCGCCCGCAATCGAGCACTTGCCCGCCGGCTTCGGCCAGGACGCGATACCGCGCCGGTTGGCCATGCGTATGGGGCCACCAGAGCCTGGGATGGTCCAGCCGCACGTCGCCCGACAGCGTGAACGCATCCTTGCGCAAGAGCGGTGCGAGGACAATCCCATCCGCACCGCGGAGGCTCAGTCGCCCCTGCGCCGGTGCCTCGCCATGCAAGTGCAGGCGCATGGACACCCTGCCCGCGTCAGGCTCGATCCGGGCAGAGAGGTCCACCGCTGCATCGGCCAGGACATCGCCGCCGCCGAGTTCAAGCATCTCGACTGGCTGCAGCAAACCCACGGCGTGCAGTGGCGGGCCCTCGGCCGCCGCATGCCCGATGACACGCGCCGTCTGGAACGCCGGTGCCACGCGCCAGCACAGCGTGCCGCGCGCCGCGTGCAGCCGCGGTACGCTGGCCCGGAAGCACAGGTGCAGGGTATTGATGCCAGCCAGGTCCACCTCCGCATCGCACGCGTCGCACAGTGCCTGCGGTGTGCCGATCGGCCGCCCGTTCACCCATGCCTGCGCCGCACCAGCCAGGCCCCGCAGGCGCAGCAGCCGGCGCCCGGTCGCGGCGAAACGCAGGCGGTACCAGTAATCGTGCCGATGCACGGCGGCGGGCACGGCATCCCGCCAGCGGCCCGATACGCGCATGGCGTCGGCCACGGTACCCGGCACCGGGGCCGGCAGCCAGGCCGCGCGCTCGTCCAGGCAGGCCGGGCTGTCCGCGGCGCCGGGCAGCGTTTCCAGCCATGACCAGTCGCCCGACACGCGCAAGACGCGAGGCAGCCGGGCATCGTCGTGCGCGCGCGCGACGACGGCCACCGTCACGCCTTGCTCCCCGCGAAATGCCGCGCGAGCACGGGCACGCACGCCTGGTAAGAGGCTTCGAGCTGGTCCAGGCAATCCTCGCACGTGTCCGGCTTGCGGCTGATCACCGCGCGCATCAGCCGGAACTGCATGACCATCGCCTCCGATGCCATGGTGTAGCAGGCCTCGGCTGTCTTGTCGGGCACCTGCTCGCCTTGCATGACCAGCCAGCGCAGGTAGCGCGCGAGCAGTTCGAAATTGGCGCCGAGCTGGCGCAGTACACCGGCCGCATAGTGATGGAAGCCGGGTTCGCCGCGCGCCATCAGGCGCTCGAGATGTTCGGGGAACGCGGCGCGGAAGGTGCTGACCGGATTGTCTGACGGGCGGTTCGTCAGGTGAAAGCGAAACAGTTCCAGCGAAGCCTGCAGCAACGACGCGTCGCTGTACGTGCATGGATTGCGGCGCACCACGTCGGCGTGGGCGAAGAGCTGGACATCCGGGTTGCGTGCGCCAGGCGCCCGGCCAAAGAGCGTGGTGTAGTCTTCGCCGCTGGCGGTGTGATACCCGTCGGAGTGGAAATACCCCACGGCCAGCGCATCGGGGATCATCACGTCGATGCCGATGCACGAAAGCGTCCGCTGGCGATGGTAGGCCGTTCCCGGCGCTGGCGGCAGCTGGCTGCTGTCGACTTCCATCACCACGATGTTGCCGCGGCTGGTCTGCGCAGCCACGTGGTTCTCGAGCGAGTCGTACAACGTCAACGCATGGATGTTCAGGCCGAACAGCCGCTCGAGATCGGCCTCGGGTATCCGGCATTGCGTGAAATGGTCCGCTTCAAACGCCTGCCTGACGGTGCAAGGCAGCACAGCTACCGGCGGCAGGTCCAGGCCATGCAGCAGTTCAATCCATAGGTCGACGTGGCAGTTCACGTGCGACCAGACCGGATTTCCACCGCGCAATCCCGGACCGCCACGCCCACGCATCTTCGTGTCGCCGTACACTGTTGGCCTCCGCGCGTGCCAAGACTTTGCGTTTGCGGGCGCGCACAGCCAGGACTGCGAGCGCCAGCGCGCCGGCAGTTCGATTGTCTGTGCATCTCCTCCTCCTGTCCTGCGCGCCTTCCCCCGACCGTGTCCGTGCCTCATGACCGGTCGTGCTGCCGATCATTGCGCGCCGTGTTCCCGCCAGTCTGTTGGGCGGCGCACAGAGTTGCGCAGTCCTGCGCGCGGCGGCTCGCGCAGCGCGCAGGACCTATCCGCCGTCATGGATGAAGCATGGATGAGTACCATGCGCGCGGTACCGCACGCATGGTGCTTCTGGCGGATGGAGGCCGGGATGGCAATTGCCTATCGTCGATGGGACGTGCAAGCGCACTTCGGGCCTTGCACGGTTCAAAGCCCGCATGGTCCCCCGGTCGGCGGGCTTCTTTTTTGGCGTGCCGGACGCGCCGGGAAGTCCCATCAGGCCGGTCGCAAGGCAGTGCGGCAGCCTCGCGCACGCGGCTTCAGTCGCTATAAACAGGAGCGCACGCGGCGCGTGCGCCAGTGGTTCAGGGCACGAACGTTGGCGGCAGCCTGTGCCGGTGCTGGGCGATGATAAGTGCCTTCAGGCTTTCCACGCGCAACCGTGCCTCGCGCTCGCCGGCTTCGCGGGCGGCCTCGGCCGCGGCCACTTCGCAATCAAATTGCCGGCCATGCAATTCACCGCGGTACAACAGCGGTTCATCGCTCTGCGTAGCCAGCCGGATTTCGAAGCAACATGCCCACTTGCCTCGCCCTTCGCGCACGGCGAAGCCGCGCACGACAAGGAATTCCAGACCGCAGTCCATACGACCCCCTAGCACCCCCGCGGCGGCGGCCTCTGAAGCGGGACCAGCTTCTGTCGCAGGCAAATCAAGCATAGCCGCGCAGCGCGCGGATTGCCCTCATCCGGTGGCCGTAGTCCCCACCGGACAAACGAGGGAGGACAGCGGCGTGCCGCCCGCCACCGTGAGCGCGGTGCGCGGAAAACACTGCCCGCCGGCCCAGACGAGCGCCGTGGCGGCGCACACGAGTTCGGGCGATGCCGGCGCCGCGAGGCAACCGCTCGCACCGAGCAGCGCGGCGTGCAGCATGAGCGAGGCATCGAGCCGGTCGGAGATCACCAGCCAGCGCCGCGGCGCCAGCCTGGCGTGCAGGCGGTCGAGCAGCGTCCGTTGATCGCCTTCGACACCGCTGCAATCGAGCAGCGCGAGATCGGCAGGGTCTTCGGCTTGCTCGTCGGGCATGGACGCATCGGCTTCGTCGAGCCATTGCGGCGCGCGCCAGCGGATCGGCTCGGGCAGGCTGAGCGTCTGCAGTCGGCGGGCCAGGACCCGGCACATCACTTCGTTGCTGGCAATCAGATAGGTCGACATTGACGGTACGGGGCGGCGGGCCTGGCCGCGAAAGCAATACCACCGTTGGAGAACCGGGGCAGGCTGCGCTCATGCCTCGCTGCTGCGCACATGTACCTGCCGGTGCCTTTACTGGGAACGTAGCAACCTGCCGCTACGTCCGCCTCATGCTTTTGGATGAGCCAGGCTCGCCAGACGGAGGAGAGCCCGCCCGTCAGCGCTATGCCGCTGCCATGCCCGCGCCCGCAGCGACCTGCAACTGGCCAGCCGATGGCGGACCGGCCCAGTTGAGCGTGGCCCCGCGCTGCAGCGCGACGTAAACCGCTTCGCCCTTGTTGCGCACATGCAGCCGCTGGTAGAGCGTACACGCGTGCGTCTTGGCCGTGGCAACGGAGATATTGAGGATCCGGCTGACGGTCTTGATCGGGTAGCCGCGCGCCAGCAGCGCGAGCACCTCGTACTGCCGCTCGGTGATGTTGAGCAGGTGCGCGCCGGCCGATGGCGTTTCGTAGGTACCTGCATGCGTCGGCGCCAAAGCGCGCGGTGCTGGCTGTGCCGGATCGTCGCGGAGCGTCGCCGCCATGGCCAGGACACCATGGCCACGTTGCAGTGCCACGACGTTGCGGTCCTCGTCGGCCGCCGCCGGGTCGGACAGCATGGCATGCTCCACCAGCGCGTCGCTCATGGCAGCGGGCGCGCTTTCCATCTGGATGCGGGACGGAAAGCACTCGCCGCCGGCCAGCACCAGGCGCACCGCGGCGTCCAGCGCCGCAGCGCTGCTGTGCTTGTGCATGCAGCCGCGCACGGACTCGGGCAATGCGGCAGTGGCGAGCACGGCGGCTGGTGATTCGGCCAGCACGAGCACGCGCTGCGGCGCCAGGCGCTCGCACACCTCGGCGAGCTGCGGGCAGCCGTTGCCGTGTTCGGACGGCAGTCCGAACACCAGCAGGTCGGCGTCATGCAGCCAGAGATCGGATTCAATGGGAGCCAGCGGATCGATATCGATCAGGTCCCCGGGAATATGTGCTTGCGCCAGCAGATGGCGCAGCCCCAGGCGCAGCAGTGGATGAGGCTCGATCAAGAGGATTGTGGCCATGGCCGCTCTCTTTTCTTGTAGCGGCAAGCGCGAGCCCTGCAACAACCCGCCCTTGCGGTCGGAAAATGCCTCGCTATCCTGCGACTTGCATTCTCCCTACGATCCGGCAGAGCTCCAGCGCCATCAGTGTTCCCGTCCGTCCGGCTGAAGGTCCCTTCCCTTGGAGGTGTCGAATCGCCCCGTTTGCGTCTGTCCGACGCTTATCAACCCGCATGGCGCTCTTAGACGCCATTGAATTCAGATGTAAGAAAACGTAACTCTGGTAACCAGCATATGAAACGGTCTTGACGAAAGCAAGACATGACCAGCACCGCCGGGTTTTCCCCATCATCAATTCTCATGATGCGCGCGGTCCGCGAAACGTTGCCGCGCGCAAGGTCGTATGTGGAGTAGCAGGCGCGTAAATGTGTGCGCCGTGGAGCAACCGTGGCTTCTAGACGTGAATCCCGTGAAAGGGGATCCCCCCGGTCGGGGTAGGCAGACTTGCGCCGCCGTGCCACCCCCCGCTGAAGAGGGGGTCATCCAGGAAGCGGCAGATGTCTTCAAGAAGCCACTTGCCCGTCGGGGCTGGCGGGCGAGCAATGGAGATCAGAATTGCGCCCGGTCCTCCGTGGCCGGGGTTGGGTTCGCCGACGCCGCGGCGCGTGGCGTGGCAGGAGACGGCCTTGATCCGATCCCGTCCTTTTGCGGGGCTGCGCCCTGTGCCTGGCGTCGTTTCGAATGCAGGATGAGCCAGGCCACGCTGCCAATCACGATTCCCCAGAAGGCAGAGCCCAGGCCGAACATGATCATGCCCGATGCCGTGGCCAGGAACGTGATGACCGACGCCTCGCGGTGATCGTCCTGCGTGATGGCCTCCATCACGTTGGACATGATGGCGCCGACCAGCGCCAGCCCCGCAAGCACCGCGACGAAGGCGTGCGGCAGCGCATCGAACAGCAGCACGATGGTGCCCGCGAACGTGCCGCCGACGAGGTAGAACACTCCGTTGGCGAGGCCGGCCACATAGCGGCGCGCGGGGTCTTCATGCGCGTCCTTGCCCGTGCATAGCGCGGCGGTAATGGCCGCCGTCACGATGGTGATGCCGCCGAAGCACGCGACCGCCGCGCTGGCGAGGCTGGTGACCGCAAGAATGGGCCGCGCCGGGGTGCGGTACCCCGACAGGTGCAGGATCGCCATGCCGGGCAGGAACTGCCCAGTGAGGCTGACGATCACAAGCGGGATGGCCAGGCTCAGCGTGGCGCCGAGCGACCAGTGCGGCGCGGTGAAGACCGGACTGGCCAGCGCCAGGTGAAGGTCGCCCGCATGCGTGAGCCCCAGCATCGCGGCCACCGCGACACCAACCGCTAGCACCACGATCATGCAGTAGCGCTGCAGCCAGCGCCGGCACACGAGGTAGGTCACGATCATCACGCCCGCCAGCAGCGGCAGGGTCGCTGCAGCCTTGAATGCGCCTGCTCCAAACTGGAACAGGATGCCCGCCATCATGCCCGCCGCGATGCCGCGCGGAATGCGTTGCACCAGCCAGTCGAAGCTGCCCGAGATCCCGATCACGAACAGGATGGCCGCGGCGCTCAAGTAGGCGCCCACGGCATCCGCCAGGCTCAGTTGCGGGAACAGTGTCACCAGCAGCGCCGTCCCGGGTGCGGACCATGCCGTGACGACCGGCACCTTGAGCCACCCGCTCAGCAGCAAACCCGACACGCCTGCGCCGATTGAAATGCCCCACACCCAGGACGTGACCATGTCGGCCGGCAGGTTGGCCGCGTGCGCCGCCTGCAAGAAGATCACCAGCGGGCCGGAATAGGAGATCAGCACGGCGAGGAAGCCGGCCATGATGGCGGACAGGGACCATGCGCTGCGGGCGCGGTCCGCCTGGCTTTGGGCGGGGAAGGTTAGGGGTTCTTGCATGGGGTGGTGAAGGCGCGGGGGCCTGCTTGTCTCCGTTCCGGGTGTGTTCTTCTGCGGGACGCCGACATGCTGGCCGGCCCCTAGGGCGCATCCCGCTGCCGTTTCGTGCCGGGGGCGCGCACCGAGGATAGACAAGTGCCGCGCGGATCGTCCAACACTGATTGGGTATTGGGTTGATACGTGGGAGGTATGGTGGTGGTCCGCAAAGGAATGCTAACCGTCCTATCGAATCACGATCGGCAACGCGCAACACTTGTCGCCGTCATCGCGCAAGCTTCAACGTGTTCTGCCTGCTCGGGTGCTGAAGGCTCAGCTTGAATTGGTGCTGGATGAAGTGGGACTTGCCGCCTGAACCAACATGCTGCGCATAACAGCGTTGCCTCCGGCGTGATTGGGGCTGCTGTGCTTGGCAAGCGCGGCTGTTTCGCCGGCGCAGCCGGCGACCTACTTTTGCCCGAGCGGCAAAAGTAGGCAAAAACGCGTCTTCGTGGTCGACGAACGGCCTGAAGACGGCACAGGGCATAGCCACACTGTCTGCCGCGTAGATGATCAGGATAGACACATCCCTTTGCCAGCCGCGCGCCAAGGCACGGAAGCCGCCTAGCGGAAGCGTACCCATTTCTGCGTGCGCCAATGGGCGTCAAGCAAGTCGCAATTTTCCACCCGGAGTGGCTCGCGCTGAGGGTGGAAGTGGAAATCAGTGAAAGATCCTGCGGGGTTCGCCCGGCAATTGCTACAGGTGCAGGCAATAAAGTGTGGTGACTTGCACAAAAATAATTTACATTAACTTTGGCGCCGCAAAAGTGCCCTGCTCGAAATCCACTTTGAATAAAGTTGTTATAGTTCAGTCACTTACGTAAGAACCAGCGATGAGTGAAGACCACGGCGCTTCTGCCGCCACCAAGCTGACCCGGACGGAATTCGCTGTGGTGCGCGCGTACGCGCAAGGCATGCGTCCGGTCGACATCGCCAACCGCTATCTGTCGGATCCGGACGATGACGATGTGCTGACAGAGCACCAGGCAATCGCGCGCATCCTGGGGCTACGAGATCGTCTCGTACAGTTTGCCTTGCAGCATGACCGTCCCGAGATCGCCGAGATGTTCGAGGCGCTGCGGGGGCGGTCCGACGTCGGCATGACCCGCCGGGTCGATGCCCTCTCCTCGCTGGAAGGATTGGGACAAGGCCGGCCGTCGTCGGGGCACGAAGTCGGACTGTGGTTTGGCCCCAATCTGGCCCGCCGCCTCACGGCCGCGGGCATCCACAAGATTTCCGATCTCGCCGGGTTGGCTAATGCGCGCGGCAGCAGTTGGTGGCGGGCGGTACCGCGGATCGGCCCGAAGTCGGCGGAAGTCATTACGAGATGGCTGATTGCCCAGCGTGACCCTCAAAAAGATAACAACAAGGCACTTATCGGGACCTATATCATCGCGCCGTCCGAAGCCTCCCGGCGCCCCACCATGGTCCCGTTGCCCCTTGGTCCTCAGATGGCGTATCCGGTCCCGCTCGAGCTGATGCTACCCCCTCTCGCCACGCGCGCGTCACCGGATGCCGGGCAATCCGATCTGGAACTCGTGCGGCAATGGCTGGATGCCAAGCCGCGTTCGCCGCACACGCGCACCAGTTACCGGAAGGAAGCTGAACGGTTGCTGCTCTGGCTGGCGCGAGAGCAGCTGCGTCTGGCCGAGATAACCGGGGAATCGCTGCGAACTTATGCGGCGTTCCTGCAGGCTCCTGAGCCAGCCGCGTTCTGGTGCGGGCCGGCAAGCCCACGGGATCGTGTGCACTGGCGCCCGTTCGAGGGTCCATTAGGTGTCAGCTCGCGGACAGCGGCACTGCGCGTCGTTCGTGCATTGCTCACGTGGCTGTCGAAGGCGGGATTTATCGAGGGAAACGTCAATGTTGTCGATGCCGCGGCGGTCGATGTTGCATCCGGCGAGTCGGATGGGCGCGGCGTGCTCTCGCGCAGCGACATTGACGGTTTCCTGGACTGGTTGGGCAAGCAGGAAGAGGCGAAGTGGCAGGCGGCGTTCGCGGCTGGCCTGCTGATCCGGGATGGATTCAGGCTCAGCGAACTTGCCGGCATTTCCTGTGAAGGCTTGCAAATAGATGCCGCTGAAGATTGCCTGCAGTGGAATGGCCCAAAGGCGCGACCCCGCGTCATTGCGCCGGATACACTCGCATCGTTGCGCAAGCATTGGGTACGGCGGGGCCTGACCGCCTCCCCTCCTTCCGGTGCGGCGCTCCTGGGACCGACAGACTACCCACCTACCCGGCGTGGCGCCGCAAAGCGCCTCGCGGGCCACGGTGCGGGCTATGGAGCCAGTGGTCTTGATCAGCTGTTGAGGGCTGCATGGAAGGCCTATGTGAGGACGCGGGCAATGACATTGCCGGCATTCACGCCCAGGCAGATCCGGTCCGCAGCGGCGTGAATCCCGCGCGAGCAAGGGCCGTCATACCGCCCCGCCCTATGCGTGAGACCTCGGCGGCCTCGCGGCCCGGCCGTCTCAGAGCAGCGTCTTGTCGAGCCCAAAGCGCGTCTTGAGCGCTTCGACCAGCGCCTCGCGCGCACTGCGATCGCTGAGTTGTACGTCAAGCATGACCCGGCCGGAGTCCCACTCTTTGATGGTACCGAGCAGCTGGCCGCCGTCCGTACGAATCTTGTACTGGCGACTGATTTCCTTCACCTTGCGCGACTTGCCCTCCTGCGCCTGCTTGCGGATCGATTCCACTTCGCGGCTGGACAAGCCGTCGGTCATGATGCGTGTCGCCAGCTCCCGCGTGCGATCTTCGCCAGCGAGCTTGAAGTAGAGCGTCAGTTCATAGCCGGCGGCGATACCAATGGCGTTCGGTCGCTCGCGCATGACGCCGAGCACCGATTCCGGCAGCCGCAGCAAGGCGAGCGTCTTGTTCACCGTGCCGGCGGAGATGCCGGTCAGTTCGCAGATATCCTCTTCCTTCTGGACCTTGCCTTCGTCCAGCAGCTGGCGCCAGGCAATCGCGTTGTCGAGCGCCGACTGGTCCGACCGCTGCTCGTTGAGCATGAACGACAAGCGGTAGAAATCCAGATCACTGAGATCATTCTCGACAAAGCACTCCATCTCCAGCTTGCCGGCAGACGCCAGGGCTCGCTTGCGATAGTGGCCATCGATCAGGATGTAGTGGCCGGGACGGGACGGATCCGGCGCGGCCAGGCCCGGTGTCTTCTGCCCGTGCGTGGCAATTGACGCAGCGCGCTCTTGCACCACGGCAGGGTCATAGATCCTGCGCGCGTTGAGCGGATTGTCATGCAGGTGGGTCAGGAGAATCCGGACCAGCGGGCGGGAACTCTCGGTTTCCGCACTTTCAGCGCTGAAAGACGGTGCCTGTTCCTGCTGGCGCGCCTGCAGCAGGCCGTTCGGATGCTGTGAGATCGCCGCCTCCGCCCGTGCAAAGCGGTCCAGAGAATCGCTGCGGCTCTTTTCGGCCGCCATTCCGGCCAGCATGCCAGCCTTCAGGCTCTTGAGTTTGGTAGCCATGCCTTAATGCTCAATCAAAGACAACACTTCATCGACCATCATGTCGACCTCCTGCACGGCTTCGCGCGCGCCAGCAACGCCATGGACGGTGCATCCGATCGCCTGACATTCGCGGAATGCCGATCGCGATCCAATCATGGAATTCAGTAGCGGAACTTCGCCATCGTCGCCAAGGATCTCGATCGCCTGGCGCGCGATCGACACGCGCCGTTGCACCATGTTCGCCATCACGCGGATCAGCAACGTCTCGTTCTGGACCTGTGCATGCTGCGCCAGCGTCTTCGCTGCCACGGCGGCCCACAGGTCGGGCGGCGAGGGTACCACGGGGATGATGGCCAGGTCTGAAATCAGCAGGGCACTGGATGGCGCCGCAGAATGTACGGCCGGCGGGCAGTCGACGACGATGTAGTCATAGTCCTGCACAAATTTACGGACTTCCCGATGCATGGCACCACCGGAGGGTGCCAGACCGATAACCGAGGCCGGAAAGGGACGCTCATCAATGGCCTGGGCCGCCCATCGTGTCGCCGTGCCCTGCTCGTCCATATCGACCAGCATGGACCGGGCGCCGCGCAGGCCCAGAGTTCCGGCCAGATGCATGCTCACCGTAGTCTTGCCGCACCCGCCTTTCTGGTTGAAGACCGTGATGATTTTTGCTGCCACGAGGACCTCTCTTTCAGCGCTGAAAGCGCGATTAACTTTAGGCGTCACTTTAGCCAAATCCCGGTGGGGCATCAACCCAATTCTAAATCTTTAAAAATATGTAACTTTTCCAAAGAAGACATCTTCCGTCACAAAGCGCAAATCCGCCAATGTTTGATATTTCTGCTTGAAATGCGGCAGACAGTCCGCCTAAAGTATTTGTAGTGCGCTTTACGGCGCACATGACAGACCAGGACAAATCTGGTTATGATGCGCCCTACAGTCGAGTCAAGTCGTGTCAACCTCGTCGGCTTCCGTTCGGTATCTACGAGAATTCAACGTGCTTGAACGGTTGTTTGCGTGGTGTACAAGAACTTGCTTCGAAAGGAAATTCCTATGGCAACCGGTACGGTCAAGTGGTTCAACGAGACCAAGGGCTTTGGCTTCATCACCCCCGACGACGGCGGTGCGGATCTGTTCGCGCACTTCTCCGAGATCCAGGGCGCTGGCTTCAAGACGCTGAAGGATGGTCAACGCGTGACCTTTGAGGTCAAGCAAGGCCCGAAGGGTCTGCAGGCATCGGCCATCAAACCCGCCTGATGAGCGTGCGCCACGCAGCTTGCTGCGTGGCCATCGCCCGAAAGCAAAAAAGGCAAGCCGCGCGCTTGCCTTTTTTGTCGCCGGGTGCCGGGCTCAGCCCAGCTTGCGGACGCTGGTTCTGGATGGCTGCAGGATCAGTGCCTTGGAGGAGTCCGCATCGACCTTGGCGCCGGGATAGACCACCAGCACATCCTTGAGTGCCTTGCGGAACAGCGCCCGGAACTTCCGCTCGCTCTCGGTCTCCGTGCCGAACTGCATTTGCAAGGCTTCCCACGGAATCTCTGTACGCCGCTGGATCGTAAAGAAGCGGTACGTCAGCCACGAGTAAACGTCGAGGGCAAAGGGCGACTGTTTCAGTGCCTTCAGCGCCCGCATGTCGACCGGTACCGGGCGATTCACCAGTTCGTTGAAGAACGGCTCGGAGAGCACCACGAAGCTCTCGAACATAGAGCCTTGCCCAGGCTGCATCGGATCCCACCACGTTGACAGCTGGTCGGCCAGCAGGTAACCGACGCGGTCGATTGACAGCGGCTCGTGGTTGCTGTTCTGGTTCTGGCTCGGCGTGGATTTGTTCTGGACAATTGCGATGGTGGCCGAGAACAGGCGGATCATCTGCTGCCGGACCAGCGTCATGGTGCCGCGCTTGCCACCCGTCGCCATCGGAATGCCAAGGTTGTACATGAACTCCGACAAGGAATTGCCCAGCGAGATGCGTCGGTCTTCCACCGTTCCGGTGAACTCTCCGCGCTTCTTCTTGGCCATGATTTCCTTGCCGATCCATGCAAGCATCAGGCGCGGGTACGAGCCATACGGATAGCCCAGCGAGACCGTTTCGGAAACGAGTTTCTGCCGGCCGTTGCTGGCGCGCTCAGAACGCTGCTGCGTGAAGTAGCCAGGCTGGATCATCAACGAAATGTTGCCGCTGGTACGTGTCCATACCGGCGGCGCACCCTTCGGCGCGCGATACGGCAGCGTTACCTGAACGCTGGCGCGGCTGAGAAAGCCGACTTCGCCACTTTGCCAGGCGTCCTCGCGTTCCATGGCTTGCGCCTCGTCGAACAGACGTTGGAATTTCTCGGACGGAACCAGGCTGTTCTCGTTACCGGGAACAATGATGCGGGATGGTTCTCCATCCATATCCAGGACGGAGCGATCCCCCGCGGCGACCGGGGTGCGTTTGATGGGCATATTAGCGTGCTTCGAATTACCCGCCTTTGTACGCGAAGCCGTAAACCTTGTCACGCAGAAACGGGTACGTATACGTTTCCTGCGGCGTTTACGTGAATGCCGACTGGTTTGAGGTGCCGTGTTTACCTGGTTGAGGAAAGGCTGGCGCTCGGTGGGCAACCCGGGAGGGTTGTCCACGGATGGCCAGTCCTTGGCTACAAGTAAACGATACCGATACGGGTTAACTACTTGTAAACCGTATACGGAGCGTTCAGGGCCTTGATTTCAAAACAGATTTTGACTGCGTGCGAACCCGAATCTGCGGGCAACCGTACTCGATTCTGCGAACCGCTGAACCTGATTCTGCGCAATGCCGAACCCGTTTCAGCGCAGGGGCCGAACCGGATTCTGCGTGGATAACTTGTTGTTCCCACAGGCTTTTCCACAGCAAGAGGCCACCGCCGCGTACCAATTTCTGCGATGAAAGTGGCGCGATGTGCATTAAGAGGCGCTGCTGCGTATACTTCTCCGAGTTATTCACGCAGAAACGGGTTCGCCCCCCGGGTATCCCTGTCGGCTTTCTCGCCCCAACCGTACCCATTTCTGCGTCGTCCGCGGGCAAAGCGTACCTGATTCTGCGTTCGGCCTCTTTTGGGGCTGTCGGGCGCCTCAGCGTACCTGATTCTGCGGCGTACCCGTTTCTGCGATTGCCTGGCCCGCAGCCTGTTCGACGTCTGCGTACCCATTTCTGCGTAGACAGGCGCGGTTCCGTTCCGCCTCTGCGTACCCGTTTCTGCGTTGGGTACTACGCCCTTGCTTCAGTATCCTTCGCGCAATGTCCATTATAAATGCCATATGTAGTAAAAGCTAGCGCTCACATTTAGACGTATACGTAATCTTGTCTCGATAGCGAGTGCGTACCCGTTTCTGCGCGCGACTTGCCGTTGCAGGTTCTGGGATAGGCAGTGATCCTTTCCACTTCGACTGCGTGGCGTACCCATTTCTGCGCACACGGGCACGAAAACACCCCGGATTAGGCGTACCCAATTCTGCGAAGCGCTCAATGAAGGGGCTTTCGATGTGGAAATTCCGCGCCGCAGCAAAGCGCGTACCCATTTCTGCGGGCAGAAGGAGGCGCGTTGGCGCATGAGTCTGAGGCGTCTACGCGACGCTGGGAGATTCCAGTCCGGAGCGATCTTCGTCCCATGCGTACCCGTTTCTGCGCGCCGGGCATTGGGGCCTGCAATCGGCTAAGGGCAATGCGTACCTGTTTCTGCGGACGAAAGATCCGCGGAGCGTACCCATTTCTGCGTTGTGCGCTGCAGTACCTCGTCTAAGGCAGCTTTGAGATGGGAAAGGGCGTACCCGTTTCTGCGGAATCCGTCAGTCGGAGGATTTCGCTAGGACAGATGGGAGTTCTGTCCGGTCCGGGGCCTGGCGGGAAAGAGGAGAAAAAGGCGCCGGCGGCGGGTCTAGGCCGTCTCCGGGCACAAAAAAACCCGCCACAGGGGCGGGTTTCTTATCGTGGCGCGCTGGACGCGCCGCGTGCCTGCTTACAGCGGGGTGATGTTCGCAGCTTGCAGACCCTTCGGGCCGTTCTTGACTTCGAACGACACACGCTGGTTTTCCTGCAGCGACTTGAAACCCTCCGAGCGGATTTCCGAGAAGTGGGCGAAGAGGTCGTCACCGCCTGCGTCCGGCTTGATGAAGCCGAAGCCCTTGGCGTCGTTGAACCATTTGACGATACCGGTTTGCATGATTTGCTTTCCAGAAAAAATAAAAGAAGCGAATGGCGCATGCGCCACTCTAGACGGAACTCAAGGAAAGGACACCATGGACAACCGAAGTACCAGACGGTGGCTAACGAATGAACTGTTGCCTCGTCGCTTGAATCTAGACCGATTTATACGGGGGTTCGATGCCACCGTCAAGCTCGGGATGGCCCGTAGCCGGGGCTGGCCTCACATTCTGCCGCTGTGGGATCATCACGCCTTTTGCATGTCGTTCATGCGTCGGCGCAGACACATGTGCGTCCAATCTGCACCAGAGTAGGCTTGCCGCAAACTACGGGCCGCGCTGGCCGGAGTCACGGCCACGGCAACTCCGGCCCCGGTGCCCCCTTGCACAAGCAGCACGTCGACGCCGTAACGATAGACTGTCAGGAGACCTCCCATGTCGATACCGGAACCCGCCTCCAAGGCGGGTGGCCCCGCCATCAGCCAGTCCGCGCCCTCCCTGCTGGAGCGGCTTTTCAGCTTGTCCGAGCACCAGACGGACGTCCGCACGGAAGTCCTCGCGGGAATGACCACGTTTCTCACGATGGCGTACATCATCTTCGTGAACCCTTCGATCCTGGGGGATGCCGGCATGCCCAAGGATGCGGTCTTCGTGGCCACCTGCGTGGCTGCTGCGATCGGCACGCTGATCATGGGCTTCTACGCCAACTACCCGATCGCCATGGCGCCGGGCATGGGCCTGAATGCGTACTTCGCGTATACCGTGGTAAAGGGCATGGGCTTCGCCTGGCAAGCCGCGCTTGGCGCCGTGCTCATCTCCGGCTGCCTGTTCCTGCTGGTGACGCTGTTCCGCGTGCGTGAAATGATCGTCAATGGCATTCCGCATTCGATTCGCGTGGCCATCACGGCGGGCATTGGTCTGTTCCTGGCTATCGTCGCGCTCAAGAACGCGGGCATCGTCACCGCCAGCCCGGCCACGCTTGTGACCATCGGCGACCTGCATCAGCCGTCGGCCGTACTCGCGATTGTCGGCTTCTTCGTCATTGTTTCGCTGGATCAGCTGAAGGTGAAGGGCGCCATCCTGATCGGCATCCTGCTGACCACGGTGCTGAGCTTCCTTTTCGCGGGCAATACGTTCCACGGCGTGTTTTCCGCACCGCCGTCGATCAGCCCGACCCTGTTCAAGCTTGATGTGTCCGCGGCGTTGTCGATCGGCATCGTGAATGTGGTGCTGGTCTTCTTCCTGGTAGAGCTGTTCGATGCCACCGGCACGCTGATGGGCGTTGCCAATCGTGCGGGATTGCTCAAGGCCGGACGCATGGACCGCCTCAACAAGGCGCTAATGGCCGATAGCACCGCCATCATGGCGGGCTCGTTCCTGGGCACGTCGTCGACCACGGCCTATATCGAAAGCGCGTCGGGCGTGCAGGCCGGCGGACGCACCGGCCTTACCGCGGTGACCGTCGCGTTCCTGTTCCTGGCCTGCCTGTTCATCGCGCCGCTGGCCGGTACGGTGCCCGGCTATGCCACCGCGCCGGCTTTGCTCTATGTGTCTTGCCTGATGCTGCGCGAACTGCTCGATATTGACTGGAACGACGTGACCGAAGTGGTGCCTGCCGTGCTGACAGCGCTCGGCATGCCGTTTACGTATTCGGTGGCCAACGGCGTGGCATTTGGCTTCATCACCTATGCGGTGCTCAAGCTGCTGACCGGCCGCGCCCGTCAAGTGCCGATGATGGTGTGGATCATCGCCGCCGTGTTTATCTTCAAGTTCTACTATCTGCCTGGGCACTGATACCGGCAGGGCCGCAGACGCTACCTGTCCGGAATGCTTGCTGCGGCTCTGTCGCGTACCCAATTCTGCGTACGCGAGGGCAATTAGCGTACCCGTTTCTGCGGGTAGTTGCGGCCCGATTACATTGCCACAGAACCACCGGGCCGCCCAGGATGAGGACGCTGGGGCGCTTCTCGTGCGCATCATCCCAAAGGATGAGTCCGGCATGAGTTTGGTCGGACATCCCCCACTCGGGGCTGGACAAACCGATGCAAATGCACTGAACTATAGGCGTGGCAAAGAGGGGGCGCGCGTGACGCGCCCCTTCTCGACTCCGGTTCATTCGGGGAAGGCGCCGACGAGCGCCGTGATACAACTTCGGCAAGTCTGCCCGTTGTGGGACGCATCCGATCAGACCGTAATGCAATACGGCATCGCCACCACGAAGACAAAGCAGAGCGCGCGGACACATGTGCGCCAAGCGAAAAACAATTTCAACACAGAAGAGTGGTAAACGCGAACGTGTAGTGCCGGGGGTGTTGTACAACGGGGATCAGATCATGACCGCAGGAGAAATCCGGCGACCCGCCATCGGGCCCATCAGCGAGTCCGCCAGTCGTTCCATGCATCGCACCTGGGCTGTACTGGGAGAAGCCGCAGGTGAATCATCGAGCCGCAAGCACCGTCATGACGGCGCGGCCGTGTCCGATGTGACCTTATTGCTTGAGGAAGGCGAGTTGTCCTCGAGTGCGCGCCTGGCCGTAGAGAACCTGCTGCGGCGCCACCGGCTGCTTGAGGCGGAGCTTGTCCGCCAGCGCGAGCTGCTGCAGGAATGGATCCTGAGCCAGCAGACCTACAAGGTCCTCTACTACCAGTATTCCGGGCAGGCACCCGAGGCGCCGCGCGTCGAGCTGATGCGCGAGCGCGATGCTGTCCGACGCCGTCTCCAGGAGCAGCTGCACCTGGGCAGCGATGCTCTCGCTGTCATGGACGAGCAAGCGCGCAGTCAGTCCAGTTCGTGATACCGACGTCGAGTCCGCGGCGAGCGCACCGGCCGGGAGGGCCGGAGCCGATACGCCGGGAAACCGGGATGAACAATAAGCCCAACGTCCGGGAGATCGTTATGGACCGACTGTGCAAGGCGCCGGCACGCGCTGCGCAGGTCGTGGTCGTGTCGCGTCATGAGGATTTTGGTTTTACCGCTGCCCAGTTCGGCCCGGGCTGGGACGTGCGCCGCATCCATCAGGTGCGCGACCTGGAGCGCATCGTGCGCGGGAGCGCCCCCATGGCGGGCGTGATCGACCTGCAGGACGAATACAGCGATGCCGAACTCGTGCAGCTGGAGCAGGGCCTGCAACACCTGCACGTGTCGTGGGTGGCGATCACCAGCGACGCGCGGCTGGCCGACCAGCGCATTCGCCGCCTGATCCGGGATTACTGTGTCGACTACGTGCGTACGCCGTTTTCGCACGACGAACTGCTGTACACACTCAAGCATGCGCACGGCATGGCCTGCCTGCATCACGGGCGCACCACAGAGATGGCGCCGCACGGCACCATGATCGGGGAATGCGCGCCGATGCGCGCCATGTTCCGTTCGCTGGCAAAAGTCGCGCATAACGAAGCGCCGGTATTCATTTCGGGCGAGTCGGGCACAGGCAAGGAACTCGCGGCCCAGGCTATTCACGAGGCCTCGAGCCGGCGCAAGGGGCCGTTCGTCGCGATCAACTGCGGCGCCATCCCGTCGCACCTGGTGCAGTCGGAACTGTTCGGCTACGAGAAGGGCGCCTTCACCGGCGCGAACCAGCGCAAGATCGGCTGGATCGAGCAGGCACAGGGCGGCACGTTGTTCCTCGATGAGATCGGTGACCTCCCGCTCGAAAGCCAGGTCGCGCTGTTGCGCTTTCTGCAGCAGGGCACCATTACCCGGCTGGGCGGACACCAGTCCATTCCGCTGGACCTGCGCATCATCTCGGCCACGCACGTGGACCTGGTGGCGGCGCAGGGCGATGGCCGCTTCCGCTCGGATCTGTTCCACCGCCTGTGCGTGCTGACGCTGACCATCCCGGCGCTGCGCGAGCGCGGCGAGGACATCCTGCTGCTGGCCAATGCCGTGCTGGCCGACCATGGGCACGAGGCGCACCGGCGCATCCGCGGATTCTCCCCATGCGCTACGCAGGCGATGATGCAGTACGCGTGGCCGGGCAATGTGCGCGAGCTGATCAACCGGGTGCGGCGTGCCATCGTCATGACCGACAACCGCAAGATCACGGCGGAGGACCTGCAGCTGCTCGGCGGAACGGAGTTGCCGCGCAAGACGCTCGATGCCATTCGCGAAGAAGCCGAGCGCGAGGCGATCCGCAGCGTCATGGCCAGCCACGGCTTCCACGTCGTGCCGGCCGCGCGCGAGCTGAACGTGTCGCGCGTGACGCTATACCGGCTCATGCACAAGCACAACATCCGCGTGGAAACCCAGCCGCCCGCGGGCGAGTAGCCCGGAACCCGTCGCACTAACGGTCGCTCGGCAACGGTCGCGCGCCTCAGGCGCTCCAGGGAAAGGGGAACTGGCGACGTCCGCTCGCCGGTTCCCCCTTCCCCGTGCCCTGCGGCACGTCAGCGCACAACAGTGGTGACCGGCGCGCGTGGCGGATGGCCCGGTCCGGTCGTGTCTTGCGGCCCCGCAACCGACGTGGCCGCCAGGTTCATGCTGATCTTGCCGCGCGTATTGCGCGGCTGTGCATTGCTGCCGCCGTTGTTGTGGCGGCCGGGCGCCGTGTCGCGGCGGTCCAGGCCATCGTGTGCCTGCCGCTCACTCGGCGTCGCGGCGCCCGGGTCCTGCTTGAACTGCAGTTCGCCCCACGCCCAGCCGAAGCCGCGCACGTAGATGTCATTGCTGACGGCGGCATGCGAGTCGGCGCTGGCGTTATCGGGCCGGTCGAAATAGGCATAGCTGGCCGCGGCGGCGCTGGTCGAGAACAGAGCCAGGGCGGCGGCAAGATATCCGGCTTTCATGGGTGGCTCCTCCCTTGGTGGAAAAAAGTGCCCGCCGGGGGACGGAGCACAAGTTCCTGCTGGCTTGGGCGCTGCTCGGGCTGCGCGCCGTGGCCTGGTCTAGTGTCCCGTCCGGCGTCGATATGCCGCCACCGCAAGCGCCCGGCTCCACAGCGCGCAGGGCGATGCGGGCTGCACGGGCAATCGCGGATATGGCAGCAGCGGCGACGACAACAGGTCCATGACGGACGGTGGCGGTCCCGCCAACCGGTGTGAGCGCCGGCGTGCCGTCATGCGTGCTGGCGGATGACGCATGGCTGGGCCCCTCCTGCATCTGTGAGCAATTGCGCTACGGCTTCTTACGACTCCCTTTCGGACAGAGAGCGACAAGTGTGCCAATGGCCGCAAACGCTTGTTCTATGCGGCTTTCAGGCAAGTGAGCGGGGCTCCCGACAGGACCGCGTCGCGGCCGGCGACGAATTGGTTACGCTGCTGCAACGCCTGCGTCCCACATCATGCATCGCGGCTGCCAGCGTGCGTATGACTCACATGCCGCAATGCCGCGCCCTGTGCGGCATCGACTGGCCGCAGGGTCCACGCGCGGCGATTCCGGCACGGTTGCAGGGCTGATACAGGGCAGTGCCCGCGTTACACCCCTGCCGCCACCCGAGGCACGCAGAAACGGGTACGCTTTGCGGCCCGCCTTGCCACCCGGTCAAGCCTGCTCAGCGTGCCGGTGCCGGGGATTGCGCTGGTGCCGGAGATTGGCTGGCGCCGCTCGCTGCGGTGCCGGAAATCGGCTTGGGGCCGGGCTGGCTGCGCTCGCACCCGCCTGCCCCCAGGCTCAGTCCAAGCAGCAGGATGGCGGCCAGGGACCGCCCCGGTGGGATGTGGATCACATTGCCTCCTTTCGCAGCCCTTGCGGCGCAGGCGCCCGTTACAGGCGCTGGCAGGCGTGCCTTGTCTTACTGTAGCAGGTCGGCCCGGCCCCTCCGCGGACGGCGCCCCGGCTCGGTAAGGCGCGCCGATGCGCAGTATCATGAACGCAGGGGCCGCGTCCGCTGCGCCAGGCACAGAGCGGTGCCGCGGACGCGGCGTTCTGTCCGTAGTGCTGCGAAGGTTTCCCGAGCATGGCTGCCGAAGAACATAACCTGCCAGATGACCAGAATCGCGACCCCGGCGGTCATGCATCCCGTACGTCCTCGGGCATGCGGCGCTACCTGCCTGACCGCCACACCGGCCAGCGTACGGTCCGCGTGGTCACGGCTGCCGTGCAATCCTGGTTCGTCCACCGCGCGGCCAGCAAGGGCGCCGCGCTGTCCTTCTACATGCTGTTTTCGCTGGCTCCGATCCTGGTGCTGGTGATCTCGATCGCGGGCCTGTTCTTCGGCGCCGAGGCGGCGCGCGGTGAGATTTTCGAGCAGATCCAGGGCCTGGTCGGCGAGCAGGGCGCCAGCGCGATCCAGGGCATCCTGGCAGCCACGCATCGTGCCGGCGGCAGCGGCGTGGCGGCCATGATCGCGACCGGCATCCTCTTTGTCGGCGCGACCAGCGCCTTTGCCGAGCTCAAAAGCAGCCTGGATGACATCTGGCACGTGCCCGTGCCGCCCACCGCGGGCTGGCAGCAGTTGCTGCGCTCGCGCCTGCTCTCGTTCAGCCTGGTGCTGGTGCTGGCGTTGATGCTGCTCGTATCGCTGATCGTCAACGCCGCGCTGGCCGTGGTGGATCGTTTCTGGGGACAGTTGTGGACGCAATCCTGGTTCTCGCCGGTCGCGGACGCGCTTTCCACAGGTTTTTCGTTCGCCGTGGTGACGGCGCTGTTCGCCGTGATCTTCAAGATGCTGCCCAATGCCCGCATTGCCTGGCGTGACGTCACCATGGGCGCGATCATCACCGCCCTGCTGTTTTCGGTCGGCAAGCGCCTGATCGGCATCTACCTGGGCAACAGCGCCGTGGCGTCGTCCTACGGTGCGGCGGGTTCGGTTGTGGCGCTGATGCTCTGGGTGTACTACTCGGCACAGATCTTTTTCTTCGGTGCGGAACTCACTCGCCAGTACGCACTGCAGTTCGGCAGCCTGCGTGGCCAGCAGGCGGATGCGTTTCCCGGGCCGGGCGGCGAACCGGTAAAATAGCGCCCCATTCCCTTTCGTGCGTGCCCGCAGTGCCGGCCCGACCGCCCGCGTGCGGTCCTTGCCGTTGCCCGGCCGGCCCCCGCATGCCGGGCCCTGCAATCCTCCCGATTCCTATCCGCTGCCGTGAGCTCGCTCGTATCCGAAATTGCGCGTCGACGCACCTTTGCCATCATTTCCCACCCTGACGCGGGCAAGACCACGCTGACCGAGAAGCTGCTGTGGTTCGGCGGCGCGATCCAGGTGGCCGGCGAAGTGCGCGCGCGCAAGGCCGACCGCCATGCCACTTCGGACTGGATGGAGCTGGAGAAGCAGCGCGGCATTTCGGTGACCTCGTCGGTGATGCAGTTCCCTTACCGCCGCGAGGCTGCCGAGGGCAAGGCCGAAGAGAACATCGTCAACCTGCTCGACACGCCGGGCCACGAGGACTTCTCCGAAGACACCTACCGCACGCTGACCGCGGTCGACTCGGCCGTGATGGTGATCGACTCGGTCAACGGCGTGGAAGCGCAGACCATCAAGCTGCTCAACGTCTGCCGCCTGCGCGACACGCCCATCCTCACCTTCATCAACAAGCTCGACCGCGAAGGCCGCTCGCCGATCGAACTGCTCGACGAGATCGAGGAGGTGCTGCAGATCCAGTGCGCGCCGATGACCTGGCCGATCGGCATGGGCAAGGCCTTCCGCGGCGTGTACCACCTGATCGACGACAAGGTGCAACTGTTCGACCCGCACGGCGACAAGGGCACCGCGGCCATCCTCGACGGGCTCGACAACCCCGAGCTGGACCGCATCCTCGGCAGCCAGGCCGACGAGCTGCGCCTGGAGATCGAACTGGTGCGCGGCGCTTCCCACACCTTCGACAAGGACGCGTTCCTGGCGGGCAAGCAGACGCCGGTCTATTTCGGTTCGGCGATCAACAACTTTGGCGTGCAGTCGCTGCTGAACGCGCTGTGCCAGCTGTCGCCGCCGCCGCTCGCACGCAACACCGAAACGCGCGTGGTCGGGCCGCAAGAAGCCAAGTTCACCGGTTTCGTGTTCAAGATCCAGGCCAATATGGACCCGCGCCATCGCGACCGCATTGCCTTCGTGCGCGTCTGCTCGGGCCGCTTCGAGCGGGGCATGAAGCTGCTGCACGTGTCGCAGGGCAAGACCGTGGCGATCAACAACGCCATCACGTTCATGGCGCAGGACCGCAACACCACGGAAGAGGCCTACGCGGGCGACATCATCGGCGTGCCGAACCACGGCACCATCCGCCTGGGCGATGTCTTCACCGAGGGCGAGCCCCTCAAGTTCACGGGCATCCCGTCGTTCGCGCCGGAATTCTTCCGCCGCGCGCGGCTGAACAACCCGCTCAAGGTCAAGCAGCTGCAGAAGGGGTTGCAGCAGCTCGCGGAAGAGGGCGCCACGCAGATGTTCCGCCCGCTCGCGTCCAACGACCTGGTGCTGGGCGCGGTCGGCATCCTGCAGTTCGACGTGGTGGCGCACCGGCTCGAGCATGAGTACGGCGTCGATGCCATTTTCGAATCGCATGAATGCGCGACCGCGCGCTGGCTCCGGGGCGAGCCGGCCGAGATCGAGAAGCTGATCGCCAAGGCCGGCCACAACGTGGCGCTCGATGGCGCCGGCGATCACGTCTACCTGGCGCCGAGCATGGTCAACCTGCGGCTCACGCAGGAGAAGTTCCCGAACGTGCAGTTCATGGAAACGCGCGAGATCGTCTGACGCCTGCCCATTCGAAAGCAAAACGGCCCGCAGCCATGCGGGCCGTTTTGCTTTGCCGGAACTGCCGCCGAACAGCGTTCAGAATTTCGTGTGCGAATGTCGGCAGTTGCATGCACGCAGTCGCGTGGCCGGCCGTAGAATGACGGTTTTGCCGTGGCGGGCCGTGCGCGACCGCCTGAAGCGGCACCTTGTGTCGTTGCCGTGACCGGCCTGCCGCCGGCGATCTCCCGCCCATGTCTTCCCCTGCCGCCACTATTGCCGAAGCGCCCGACAGCGTCTTTGGCAACCCCTCGTTCCGCCGTTTCTGGTTCGCGCGCCTGTGCACCACCATTGGCTACCAGATCTTCACCGTGGCGGTCGGGTGGCAGATGTACGACCTGACGCGCGACGCGTTCATGCTTGGGCTGGTGGGCCTGG
This sequence comes from Cupriavidus sp. WKF15, assembly GCF_029278605.1. Taxonomy (NCBI): domain Bacteria; kingdom Pseudomonadati; phylum Pseudomonadota; class Betaproteobacteria; order Burkholderiales; family Burkholderiaceae; genus Cupriavidus; species Cupriavidus sp. WKF15. The sequence continues at coordinate 706,487 of NZ_CP119573.1, read as the reverse complement.
TGCAGTTCCTGCCCTCGGTGGTGCTGATCCTGATGTCGGGCCATGTGGCGGACCGTTTCGACCGCCGGCGCATCGTGCGGACCTGCCAGGCGCTTGAAGCGCTGATCGCCGTGGCTATGGCCGTGGCGAGCCTCTCGGGGCGGATCAACCCCGAACACATCTTCCTGTTCGTCGCGCTGATCGGTGCCACGCGCGCGTTCGAGACGCCGACGCTGCAGGCGCTGTTGCCGAGCGTGGTGACGCCGCGCCAGTTGCCGCGCGCCGTGGCGCTGGCCAGTTCGGCGGGCCAGGCCGCCATCATCATCGGCCCGGCCATCGGCGGCTTTGCCTATGTCGCGGGCCCGGGGGTCGTGTACGCACTGAGCGCCACGCTGTTCGCGGTAGCCGCCGTGCTGGTCACCGGCCTGACCCTGCGCCAGCCCGTGCAGCGGCTAACCGCGCCGGTGAGCGTGAAGACGCTGTTTGCGGGGTTTGCCTACATCCGCAGCCGGCCGGTGCTGCTTGGCGCGATCTCGCTGGACCTGTTCGCGGTGCTGCTCGGCGGCGCGACGGCGCTGCTGCCGATCTATGCGCGCGACATCCTGCATACCGGCCCGTGGGGTTTGGGGCTGCTGCGTTCGTCGCCTGCCGTCGGCGCGCTGGTGACGGCGTTATGGCTGGCCCGGCATCCGCTCAACCGCCGCGCGGGCAAGGTGATGTTCGGCGCCGTGGCGGTGTTCGGCGCGGCCACGCTGGTGTTCGGCGTGTCGCACTGGCTGCCTTTGTCGATGGCCGCGCTGGTCGTGCTCGGCGCGTCCGACATGATCAGCGTGGTGGTGCGCTCGACGCTGGTCCAGCTCGATACGCCCGATGACATGCGCGGGCGCGTCGGCGCCGTCAACTCGGTCTTCATCGGCGCTTCCAACCAGCTTGGCGAGTTCGAATCCGGCGTGACGGCCGCATTGATGGGCCCGATCGGTGCGGTGATTCTCGGCGGCGTGGGCACCCTGCTGGTGGTGGCGCTGTGGATGCGCCTGTTCCCGGCACTGGCCCGGCGCGACCGCCTGCACGATCACCCGGCCTGAGTGCCGGGGCGCGAGCGTACCCGTTTCTGCGTACGAACGCAGGGCTTGGCGGCGGCGCTTCCGGGGATCGCGTATAGTCACCGGACACTTTCCTGACGCCCATGGCCGCCCCTGACACCAGCCTCTACAGCGCGACCGATCCGCTGCGACACCATGCGGTGTTCAATGCGCTGACGGACTCGCGTGCGTCCCTGGAGCGCGCCACCGCGCTCGGTGACGGACTGGGCCTGGCACTGTGGCGCAACCGGCACGACAACACTGCGTATGCGCAGCCGGGGCATCACACGCTATCGGTATACCTGGAAGGCGGCCACTCCACGTACCGGCTCGACCAGCCTGGCAATCTTGGCGCTCCGGGCCGTCTGTGCCTGTTGCCCGCCGATCATGAATCGCGCTGGCACGTGGGCGGCACGCAGCGCTTTCTGCACCTCTACTTCGACCCCGAATACGTAGCCTGGCACTGCATCAGGCTGCTGGACCGCGAGCCGCGCGGCCTGAAACTGCGCGACCTGACCTTCGCCCAGGATCCATACCTGTTCGCGCTCGGCCAGCGTCTGGCCGCGCTCGACTGGCAGGCGCCCGACACGCGCATGACCGGCAACGCGCTCGCCCACGACGCCGTCACCCACCTGCTGCTCAGCCATGCTTCGCACCGGCCGGGCGCCGACTGGCGCGGCGGCCTGTCGGCCATATCGCGCCGCACGGTGCGCGACTGGATCGAGGCCCATCCGGAACAGAACCCGACGCTCGGCGAGCTGGCCGCGTTGGCAGGGCTGTCGGAATACCACTTCGCACGTATGTTCCGTGTGAGCTTCGGCATGCCGCCGCATGCGTGGATCCTGCGCGCGCGGCTTCAGCGCGCCATGCGGCTGCTGGACGACACACGCCTGCCCTTGAACGAGGTGGCAGCGCGCGCCGGCTTCGCCTCGGCGAGTCATTTCAACAATCGCTTCCGTACTGCGTTCGGCATCACGCCCGGCGCATGGCGCGCCGCCCGCACGCGTTGATCATGCCCGCCGCTGGTGGCGGGGGCGGAAACCAAATCCCTTTACATCTGTCCTCCTAAGGGTAGTGAAAGCTTATGTAATTGCGCCGTTTGTCAGTGAATATCTGACATTGAGGTGCGATCAAGAGGCCAGTTCCTAACTTCGCCGCGGTGTTCGCACCGATGCGCCCATGCCGGCCTACGCACGCAGAAACGGGTACGCCCCACAACCAGGAGCCGCTTTTGATGAACTGGAACATCGACGCCAACAGGATCGAGACCGCCTGGAACTACCTCGTGCAGCTGGCCGTGCACCAGGGGATGAACTGCATCGCCGCCCTGCTGATCCTCAGCGCGGGCTGGTGGCTGTCGGGGCGTGCTGCCGCGGCGATCCAGCGCGCGCTCGGCCGTACCCATGTGGACGAGACCATGCGTCCGCTGCTTGCCAATGCGCTACAGTGGACGATTCGCGTGCTGACCATCGTGCTGGTGCTGTCGCAGTTTGGCGTCCAGACCGCGAGCATCATCGCGATGCTCGGCGCCGCCGGCCTGGCGATCGGCCTGGCGCTGCAGGGTACGCTGCAGAATATTGCCGCCGGCATCATGCTCGTGCTGCTGCGGCCGTTCCGCGTGGGGCAGTACATCGACGCCCAGGGCGTCGCCGGCACGGTGCGCGAGACCGGCCTGTTCATGACCGAGCTGACCACGGCGGACGGGGTCTGCCTGCGCGTGCCGAACGGCAAGCTGTGGGGCAGCGCCATCACGAACTACAGCGAGAATCCCACGCGCCGCATGGACATCGAGACCACCGTGGCGTTCGGCAGCGACATGCACAAGGGGCTCGACGCGCTGCGCACGCTGCTGTCCGAAGAGCCGCGCCTGCTGCCCGAGCCGAAGGCAGAGGCCATGGTGGTCAACTACACGCAGCAGGGCATCACGCTGAACCTGCGCTGCTGGACTTCCAACGAACACTACTGGGCGGTGCGATACGCATTCTATGAGCGCATCAAGCATGTGCTCGAGGATGCCGGATGCAAGATCGCCGTGCCGATCCAGGAGGTGCGCATGCCGGATCCGGGCGCAACGCCGGTGACTACGCCGCCCGCTGCGACGCCGGATCCCCGCGCGAACCCATTGCGGCGCACGGGCTAAGAACCCATTTCAGAATGAGGAAGGGGACGCGTTCCATCCAGGCGTGGCGCAGGCTAGGCGTGGGCCGCCGGCCTTGGTCATTCCAAGGTCAAGGCCCGCAACGACGCGTGCGCCACGCCTGGATGGAACCCGAAGGGAAGGCTGTTGCCGGGCCGCATGGCGTCGTTGTGGCCTCCTTGCGTGGAATGACCACGCGGCGTCGGCCACGCCTAGCCCTGCGGCCCGGCAACAGCCTTCGCGCCCCTTCCTCATTCTGAAATGGGTTCTAGATGCGCGCGTCCTCATCCGCGAACAGCGTGCAGGCCCCGGCTTCGGCCTCGCTGACGTGGCGGCGGAACGCCGCGAACAGGTCGCGGCCCACGCCGTGACGGTTGGCACTGAGGTCGGGCCGGTCGGGCTGGCGCGCGTTCCACTCGGCGTCGGGCACCAGCACGGTCAGTACGCCGGCGGGCGCGTCGACGCGCACCATGTCGCCGGTGCGCACGCGCGCGATGCCGCCGCCGTTGAGCGCTTCTGGACAGACGTGGATGGCCGCGGGCACCTTGCCCGAGGCGCCGGACATGCGTCCGTCGGTCACCAGCGCGACATGGAAGCCGCGGTCCTGCAGCACCGTCAGTGTCGGCGTGAGCTTGTGCAGCTCGGGCATGCCACATGACGCGGGTCCCTGCCATGGGAGTACCGCAACGAAATCGCGCTCCAGTTCGCCACGCTTGAACGCGGCGATCACGTCGTCCTGGTGCGCGAACACGATCGCGGGCGCTTCCACCACCTGGTGCTCCGGCTTCACCGCCGAGGTCTTGATGACCGCGCGCCCAAGCTTGCCGTCGAGCAGCTTGATGCCGCCGTCCGGCAGGAATGGCTGCGCGGCGCCGCGCACGATGGTGTCATCGAGCGTGGCGGCCGGCCCGTCGGTCCATTCCAGCTTGCCGTCGCGCAGCACCGGTTCGCGCGTGTAGGCCTCCAGCCCGCGGCCGACCACCGTCGTCACGTCGTCATGCAGCAGGCCCAGTTCGAGCAGCCCGCGGATCACGACCGACAGCCCGCCCGCCGCCTGGAACTGGTTCACGTCGGCCTTGCCGTTCGGGTAGACGCGCGCGAGCAGCGGCACCGCCGCCGACAGTTCGTCGAAGTCGTCCCACGTCAGCACGATGCCGGCCACGCGCGCCATGGCGATCAGGTGCAGCGTATGGTTGGTCGAGCCGCCAGTGGCCAGCAGGCCGACCACGCCGTTGACGAAGGCGCGCTCGTCGAGCACGTCGGCAACGGGCGTATACCGTTCGCCGCCGTGCACCAGGCGCAGCGCCTGCCGGGCCGATTCGCGCGTGAGCGCCTCGCGCAGCGGCGTGTTCGGGTTGACGAAGGCGGTGCCCGGCAGATGCAGCCCCATCATCTCCATCAGCATCTGGTTGGAGTTCGCCGTGCCGTAGAAGGTGCAGGTGCCGGGGCCGTGGTAGGAACGTGTCTCGGCTTCGAGCAGCTCCTTGCGGCCGATCTTGCCTTCGGCGTAGAGCTGGCGCACATGTGCCTTCTCATCGTTACTCATGCCGGTGGTCATCGGGCCGCCGGGCACGAACACGGCAGGCAGGTGACCAAACGACAGGGCGCCCATCACCAGCCCCGGCACGATCTTGTCGCACACGCCCAGGTACAGCGCGCCGTCGAACATCTGGTGCGACAGCGCCACCGCCGTTGCCAGCGCGATCACATCGCGCGAGAACAGCGACAGGTCCATGCCGTCCTGGCCCTGGGTCACGCCGTCGCACATGGCCGGTGTGCCGCCGGCGAACTGCGCGGTGCCACCGGCCTCGAGCGCGGCTTCCTTGAGCCATTGCGGAAAGGCCGCGAGCGGCTGGTGCGCCGAGAGCATGTCGTTATAGGCCGAGACGATGGCGAGGTTCGGCCTTTCGTCGGCCTTGAGCCGGATCTTGGCCTGGTCCGGCATGGCCGCCATGGCGTGCGCGAGGTTGGTACAGGAAAGCTGGGCGCGCTCGACCTTCTGTCCCGCCATGGCGTGGGTACGGTCAAGGTAGGCCTGCCGGGAAGGGCCGCTGCGCGCGATGATGCGGGCCGTGACCCGTTCGAGCACTGGGTGACGTGGCATAGGTTTCTCCTGCGGGATTGCTTCCAGCCTAGCGCACTTCGCGGCACGCTGCACGCCGTGCGGGGCGGACTCCGGGCACGCAGAAACGGGTACGCTTGTGGCCTGCGCGCCTCGCCAAGCGGCGGCGACTCACGTAAACTGCCCGGAACTTATGCGCCGCGGGCAGACACTCAATCCATGAGGCCGCATCGGGCAGTGCAGCGCTCGCAGTGTTCTGACCGCCATCCTTCAAGGAGTCCACGGTGAGCATGCCTGATTTCGACATGGTGCTGTTCGGCGGCACCGGCGACCTGGCCCGGCGCAAGCTGTTGCCATCCCTTTTCGAAGCCCATCATGCCGGGCTGCTGCATCCGCAGGCGCGCATCCTGGCTACGGGCAGCCAGCCGATCAGCCAGCAGGATTACCTGGATTCGCTAGAGCAGGGCGTGCGCCCGGGCCTGGCCCGTGCACCGCCTGACTCATGGGCCGCATTCCTGGCGCGCATCTGCTACGTGCAGGCCGATGCACGCGTGCCGGCGCACTTCGACGCGCTCGCGGAGAAGGTGCTGGCGCGCCATCCTGAAGTGGTGGTGTGCTACCTGGCCACGGCGCCGCACCTGTTCGTGCCGATCTGCGAACAGCTCGCGCGCACCGGGCTGAACACGCCCAATGTGCGCATCGTGCTGGAAAAGCCGCTGGGACATGACCTCGAATCGTCGGAGGCGATCAACGCCGCCGTGGCGAAGTTCTTCGCCGAGGACCAGATCTATCGCATCGACCACTACCTCGGCAAGGAGTCGGTGCAGAACCTGATGGCGATCCGTTTCGGCAATGCGCTGTTCGAGCCGCTGTGGCGCCGCGAATGGGTCCAGGACGTGCAGATCACCATCGCCGAGGAGCTTGGCGTCGAGACGCGTGGCGATTTCTACGACCGGACCGGCGCGCTGCGCGACATGGTGCAGAACCACCTGCTGCAGCTGCTGTGCATGGTGGCCATGGAGCCGCCGGCGAGCCTGTCGGAAGACGCCATCCGCGACGAGAAGATCAAGATCCTCAAGGCGCTCAAGCCGATCACGCCGCAGCAGGTTGCGGAGAAGACCGTGCGCGGCCAGTACCGGGCCGGGGCCATCGGCGGCAAGCCGGTGGCAGGCTACCTCGACGAGAAGGGCATCGCCGCCGACAGCCGTACCGAGACCTTCGTCGCGATCAAGGCCGAGATCGCCAACTGGCGCTGGGAAGGGGTGCCGTTCTACCTGCGCACCGGCAAGCGCATGCAGTCGCGCGTGGCCGAGATCGTGGTCCATTTCCGCGATGTGCCGCATGCCATCTTTCCGCGCCCGCTGACGCTGTCGCCGCAGAACCGGCTGGTGATCCAGCTGCAGCCGGAAGAGAGCATCCGGCTGTACTTCCTGGTCAAGCAGCCCGGCGACACGCTGGAGCTGACGCCGACCTCGCTCGATCTCGATTTTGCCAACTCGTTCAAGGTGCGCCGCGCCGGCGCCTATGAACGCCTGCTGCTCGACGTGATCCGCGGCCGGCTGGGCCTGTTCGTGCGGCGTGACGAGCAGGTGCAGGCGTGGCGCTGGGTCGAGCCGATCCTCGACACCTGGGAAGAGAGCAACGTGCCGCCCAAGCCGTATACCGCCGGCACGTGGGGCCCGGCCGCCTCGTCGGCGCTGATGTCGCGCGACGACGCGCTGTGGCATGAGGAAGCCTGAGGCGGAGACACGACCATGCGCGATTTCGAACACGCAACGTTGATGGACCAGGCCGAAGCGCTGGCGATCTCCATCGGCCATGCGCTGGACCTGGCGATCCGCGCCAACGGCTGGGCCGTGCTCGCGGTATCGGGCGGACGCTCGCCGGTGCCGATGTTCGAGCGCCTGCGCTACCGGCCCGTGCGCTGGGAGGCGGTGACCGTCACGCTGGTCGACGAGCGCGTGGTGCCGCCGGACCATCCCGACAGCAACAGCGGGCTCGTCCGCGCGCACTTGCTGCGCGAGGCAGCGGCAAGCGCCGCCTTCGTGCCGCTGATCGCCGACGCCGCGGAGGTTGCCGACCCCGAGCGCGCGGTGGCGCGCCTGAACCAGGCGTACCGCCAGCCCGACGTGATCGTCCTGGGCATGGGCGAGGACGGTCATACCGCGTCGCTCTTTCCCGACGCACCGGAGCTGCAAGCCGCGCTGAGCGACCCCACGCCCGGCTACCTGCTCACCCATCCGTCGAGCGCGCCCCATGTCCGCGTAACGCTGAACCTGGCCGCGCTGCTGGCCGCCGAGCGGTCGTTCCTGGCGGTCGCCGGCGCGCAGAAGGCCAAAGTGCTGGACCGCGCCAGGCAGGGTCCCACGCCGGCCTTGCCGGTCAGCATCGTGCTGGCCAACCAGCGGCGCGGCTTCGATATCTTCCGCGCGTGATCGATGCCATGACTGCTCCCGCCGTGCCCGCCGACGACACCTATCCGCGCCTGCTTGGCGACGTGGGTGGCACCAACGTGCGCTTCGCGCTCGAAACCGCGCCGATGCAGATCGGCACGGTGACCGCGCTGAAGGTGGCCGACCATGCGTCGCTGGAGGCGGCCATGCGCCACTACCTCGACGGGCTGCGTGCAGCGGGGGCTGCGCTGCCGCGCTACGCGGCCATCGGCCTGGCCAACCCGGTCACGGGCGACCAGGTGCGCCTGACCAACCACGACTGGGCTTTTTCGATCGAGGCCACGCGGCAGGCGGTGGGCTTGGAGCGGCTGGTGGCCCTCAATGACTTCACGTCGCTGGCGCTGGCCTTGCCTTACCTCGGCGCGAACGATCTTGTGCAAGTGCGGCCTGGCCAGGGCGTGGCCACCGCGCCCCGCGCGTTGGTGGGGCCCGGCACCGGGCTTGGCGTATCGGGACTGGTGCCGTCCGCAGCCGGAGTCGCGGTGGCACTGGCCGGAGAGGGTGGCCATATCGAACTGATGCCGGTGACCGACGACGAATGGATTGCCTGGCACGCCGCACAACGTACCTTCGGGCGCGTGTCGGCGGAGCGGCTTTTGTCGGGCATGGGCCTGTCGCATATCCATGCCGCGCTGTCCGCAGAAACGGGTACGCCCGTGGCTGCGCCGCTGACGCCGGAGCAGGTCACGGCGGGGGCGTTCGAGCGCCACGATCCGCTCTGCGAGCGCACCATGGCGGTATTCTTCGGCCTGCTCGGCTCGGTCGCGGCGGATGTGGCGCTGGTGCTGGGCGCGCTCGGCGGCGTGTACCTCGGCGGCGGCATCCTGCCGCGCTTCGTGCCAGCGCTGCAGGCGTCCGCGTTCAGCACGCGTTTCGTTGCCAAGGGCCGCTTGCAGGGCTATCTCGACAAGCTGCCGGTGTACGTGGTCACCGCCAGCTATCCCGCGCTGCCAGGGTTGGCGCGCGCGCTGGCCGATGCGCTTCATGCCGGCCGGCCACAGACCGGATAAGACATGCGCGTATTGCTGGTGGAAGACGATGCCATGATCGGCGACAGCGTGAAGCTCGCGCTGCGCCAGGAAGGGTTTGCCGTGGACTGGGTGCAGGATGGAGAGGCCGGCCTCGCTGCCGCCACCCCCGCGGGCGGGCCGGGAGACGCTGCCTGCTATGACCTGGTCCTGCTCGACCTGGGGCTGCCGCGCCGTTCGGGCCTGGACGTGCTGCGTGCCCTGCGCGCGCGCGGCGTGTCTACGCCGGTGCTGATCCTGACCGCGCGCGACGCGGTGGCGGACCGCGTGGCCGGGCTCAATGCGGGCGCGGACGATTACCTCGTCAAGCCGTTCGACCTGCAGGAACTGGCCGCGCGCATGCACGCGCTGGCGCGCCGCGCCGAAGGACGGGCCGAGCCGGTCCTCAGCTACGGCACCATTTCGCTCAATCCGGCGACACGGGAAGTGACACTGAACGGCGAGCCGGTACGGCTGTCCGCGCGCGAATTCTCGCTGCTGTCGGCGCTGTTGGCGCGCCCGGGCAAGGTCTGGTCGGTGGCGCAGTTGCAGGAGCGCTTGTACGGCTGGGATGACGAAGTGGGCAGCAACACGGTGGAGGTCTATATCCACGCGCTGCGCAAGAAGTTCGGCGCCGCGCTGATCCGCAATATCCGCGGCGTGGGCTATGTCGTGCCGCGGCTCGAAGAGGAAGCAGGACACTGATGCGTTCGATCCAGCGAACCCTGCTGTGGTGGCTGGCCGCCGGCCTGCTCGTCGGCATCGCCATGGCGACCGTGCTGATCTACGGGCAGGCCCGCCAGGAAGCCAATGCCCTGTTCGACTACCAGATGAAGCAGGTCGCGGCCGCGCTGCCGAGCCAGTTCGCCGACCCGGTGGCGCCGCCGTTCCTGGTCGAGGGCGGGGCCGGTGTCGACCTGCTGCACGCGGACGAAGATGTGGTCATCCATATCTGGGACGGCTCGGGCCGCAGCCTGTACCTCTCGCACGCGCATCCGGCCCTGCCGGCGCGGGCGGAACTGGGCTTCTCCAATGTCACGACCGGCGAAGGCGAATGGCGGCTCTACAGCATGCAGCTGGGTCCGGCCGTGGTGCAGATCGCGCAGCCCATGAGCGCGCGGCGCACGCTGGCCGCGCGCATGGCGCTGCGTACCGTGGCGCCGCTGTTGCTCCTGCTGCCGTTGCTGGCCTGGCTGGTATGGATGGCGGTAGGCCGCGGCCTGCGGCCGTTGCGCGAGATCGCCACCGAAGTGCGGGCCCGCGACGCCAGCTCGCTCGCGCCGCTGGCCGTGCGTCCGATGCCTGATGAGATCGCGCCGCTCAGCGCCGCACTCGACCAGCTCCTGGCGCGCCTGTCGCATGCGCTGGACACCCAGCGCGCGTTCGTGGCCGATGCCGCGCACGCGCTGCGTACGCCGCTGGCGGCGTTGCAGCTGCAGGCGCAACTGGTGGAGCGCGCCGAAGATCCGCAGGCCCGGCGCGAAGCGCTCGGCAAGCTGCGCCAGGGCCTGGAGCGCCTGACCCACCTGGTGGCGCAGTTGCTGACGCTGGCGCGCCAGGAACCCGGCGCGGTGACGCTGCCGCACGAGCCGCTGGACTTGCCCGGCGTGGCCGCCGGGGTGGTGGCCGACATGGCGCAGGCCGCGCTCGACCGCGAAATTGACCTGGGGATGGACGCCGACAGCGGCCCCATCCGTATACGCGGCGACGCCGATGCCCTGCGCATCCTGCTGACGAACCTGATCGACAACGCACTGGCGTACATCCCGCGCGGTAGCCGCGTCGACGTGCAGGTCCGGCACCCAACCGGCAGCCACGAGGTGGAGCTGGTGGTCAGCGACAACGGGCCGGGCATTCCGGCGGCCGAGCGCGTGCGCGTATTCGATCGCTTCTACCGCTTGCCCGAAGCGCCGACCGGCGGCAGCGGGCTGGGCCTGGCCATCGTCGCCGAGATCGCGCAGTCGCATGGCGCCCGAGTGGCGCTGGAGGATGCGGCGCCGGGACTGCGCGTGCGCGTGACCTTCCCCGCCGCCTGAGCCGGCAGGCGCTTCAGACCGGCGTCAGCAGCGGCTCGCCGGCAAAGTGGCGGCGGGCATTTTCGAGGAACTGGTCCACCGAGGCCTGGATCGCTTCAGGCGACCAGCCGGCCATGTGCGGGGTCAACACCACGTTCGGGCAGTCCAGCAGCACCGTGGGCGGGGCCGGTTCGCTTTCATAGACATCCAGGCCGGCACCGCCGACCGTACCGGCATGCAGCGCCTGCGCGAGCGCGGCAGTGTCGACCACGCTGCCCCGCGCGATATTGACGAGAAAGCCCGACGCACCCAGCGCGGCCAGCACGCCGGCGTTCACCAGGTGACGCGTGCCGGCGCCGCCGGGCGTTGCGATGACAAGGTAGTCGGCCCACAGCGCCAGCGCCGTCACGCTGTCGAAATAGCGGTACGGCGCGTCGGGACGCGCCATGCGGTTGTGATAGCCGATCTCCAGGTCGAACCCTTCGCCACGCCGCGCGATGCGCCGGCCGATGGTGCCCAGTCCGACGATGCCCATGCGCTTGCCCGAGAAGTTCGGGCGCAGCGGCAGCGCGTCGCGCCAGTGGCCGGCGCGTGTGTCGGTGTCCAGTTGCGGCACCCCGCGCACCGTGGCCAGCAGCAGCGCCATGGCGTGGTCGGCCACGCAGCTGTCATTGGTGCCGGCCCCGTTGGCCACTGCGATGCCGCGCGCACGCGCATGTTCGCGCGCGATGTTCTCGAAGCCGGCGCCGAGCGCGCAGATAAGCTCCAGCTGCGGCATGGCGTCGATCTCGGCCGCTGTCAGGCCGATCGAGCCGATCGTGAGCACCGCCCGCGTCGTGCCGCCGTGCGTGGCCACGGCGTCGGCGCGCTTGGCGGCGTCTGGCGCGTAGTGCACGGTGAATCGCTCGCCAATGCTGGCGAGGTGTTGGGGCGACATCGGGTTCAGGACAATCAGGACGGGCTTCATGACGGGGAGACTGCAGGAGGACTGCCGCGTGGGGCGGCGACGGCGGAAAAGGCAAAGAGGCGCACATTCTAGCGCCGATGCGCCTTGCGTGCCGGCACGCAGAAACGGGTACGCCTGGCCGGGAATCATGCCCGCAGAAACGGGTACGCATGCAGAAACAGGTACGCTTCGTGGCGTCGCGCGTCAGGGACAGGTGGCGTTTGCGCTTTCCGGCGTAGCGATTTGCGGCTGAAATCCCGGGCGCCTTGCCGCTGTTGCCAGGCACGCAGAAACAGGTACGCTTTTGCCGGCGCGTATCATCGAGTTCTCCTTCACTTCCGGAATCCCCGCATGCGCGCGATCGGCAATTTCCTCTGGTTCATCCTTGGCGGCGTCCTCATGGGGCTGGCCTGGTGGCTCGCAGGACTGCTGGCCTTCTGCTCGATCATTGGCATTCCATGGGGCAAGGCCTGCTTCGTGATCGGCAGCTTCACGTTCTTTCCGTTCGGCAAGCAGGCGATCAGCCGGCGCGAACTGAACCAGCGCGACGACATCGGCACCGGCGCACTCGGCATGGTCGGCAACGTGCTGTGGTTCGTCTTTGCAGGGATCTGGCTGGCGATCGGCCATGTCATGTCGGCCATTGCCTGCTTCGTGACCATCATCGGCATTCCGTTCGCCATCCAGCACCTGAAGCTGGCCGGCATCGCGCTGGCACCGATCGGGCAGACCGTGGTGAGCAACGAGGTGGCCGAGGCCGCGCGGCGCGATGGGGCGCGCGCGCACGTGGATGGGCTGAGGCGTTAAGCGTCTTCGGGCTGGTCGTCCCGCGTGGCGTGGGCAACCAGCTTGTCGAGCAGGTTCCCCAGCTGCGCCTGCTCCGCCTCGCTCAGGCAGCCGAAGATTTCGTCGTTGCGCCTGGCGATCATCGTGATGGCCTGGCGGTACAGCGGCTTGCCCTGCGGCGTCAGTGCCAGCACCACGCCGCGGCCGTCGGCCGCGCTCGCGGACTTGCTGACCAGTCCGCGCTCCACCAGCGCCTGCGCCGAGCGGCTGGCCTGGCCCTTGGTCAGGTTGGCTTTCTGCGCGAGCGCATTGACTGACAGCGGCGCGAACGCGCCGATGGCGGCCAGGCAGCGGCCTTCGCTGAGCAGCAGGCCGCACTGCTCAAGGTAGGCGTAGGCGCTGTCCTTGTCGCTGAGCTTGTTGACCTGGTGCAGGCGGTAGGTCAGGAACTGGTCCAGGCGGGGCAGGGCTTTCATATCGGATCCGGGCAGGGAAACGGGACTTTACACCCGCGCCTCGGCCGTTTCGATCAGGTCGAGCACCGGGGCCAGTGCGTCCTGGCGGCTTATCAGGCCAGGCAGACCATGGCGAGCAGCAGCGGCGCCTTGTCCTGGCCGACACCGGCCATGGCTTCGCAGAGGCGGGTGTAGGCGAGGTCGAGTTCTTCAGCTTGCATGGCGGGCTCTGTCAGCGGGGGTTTGCAGGAAGCGGGCGAGGACGGTGCGGAGCGGCTCCGGTTGCGGAGCGCGCCAGCGCGCCAGCACATAGCCGTCCGGACGGATCACGTACAGCGTGCCGGCTTGCGCGCCATAGCGCGCGAGGGCGTGGCCGTCGAGATCAGCCAATGCGCCGGGCTGCGGCGCACCGCCGGCGGGAACGATCACGCGAAGCTGCAGGTTCGTGGCATGCGCCTGCACCAGGGCCGTCAGTTCGTCCGGCACGGGCGCACCATCGCCGAACCACAGCAGCGTGAAGCATTGGCCGAAGCTTGCAGTCAGGTGCCCTTCACTCAGGCGCGCTTCCGGCGCGGGCATGCCCGGCGCCGCGCCGGGGCAGTCGTCGCCGAAGTCGGTCGGGCCGTTGAGCGCCGAGCCTGTATAGGCGATGGGTGCCGACTGGCGCGGGTTGATCAGCGAGCGTACCGCGGGTTGATCGAGCGCGAGGCGCAGCGTGGCCTCGCGCATCAGGCTGAAGGCGAAGTTGGGCGGCGCCATGAACTCTGTGCTCTTGGCACCGTAGGCGATGTTCTGCCGCGTGGCATGGACACGCTCGGTCGAGTAGGAATCGAGCAGCGCGGCGTCGGCGCGGCCATGGATGACCCAGGCGAGCTTCCAGGCGAGGTTGCCGGCATCGTCCAGTCCGGAATTGAGCCCGCGCACACCGAAGATCGGCACCAGGTGTGCCGCATCGCCGGCGAACAGCACGCGGCCGTGCCGGTACGCACCGAGCGTCAGGCACTTGGCGTTGTAGATCGAGATCCACAGCGGTTCCCACGGCTCGGTCTCGCCGATCATGTCGAGGTGGCTCTGCACGCGCGGCAGCACGTTCTCGGGTTTGACGGCTTCGACCGGATCCTCATCGTCGCGGATCTGGTAGTCGATGCGCCAGACGTCGTCGGGCTGGCGGTGCATCAGGATGGTCGAGCCGGGATTCGACGGCGGATCGAACCACGCCAGCCGCTCGACGTCGCGCCGCGTCTTCTGCACGATATCGACGATCACGTAGCGCCCTTCATACTGTGTGCCTTCCATGCGCAGGCCAAGCTGTTCGCGCACGGTGCTGCGGCCGCCGTCGCAGGCCACCAGCCACCGGGCGCGGACCTGCCGGATGCCCTGCGCGGTCTCGATGTCCACGCTGACACCGTCGGCGTCCTGGCGCACGGCCGCCACGCGCGCGCCGAAGCGCACGTCGGCGAGCGGGCCGCAGGCCAGCGCGGCCTGGTGGGCGAAGGCCTCCAGGTAGTACTGCTGGATGTTGACCATCGGCGCGAAGCGCTTGCCGGGTTCGCTCGGCATGCTGAAGTGCAACACTTCGGTATCGCGGTAGTAGCTGCGTCCGCCGACCCAGGGCAGGCCCTTGCCGACGGTGGCCTGGTCGGCGCCCACCCAGCCGAGGATCTCCAGCGAGCGGCGCGACATGCAGATGGCGCGGCTGCCCGCGCAGTAGCCGTCGTCGGCCTCCACCACGAGCGAGGCGATGCCTTGCCGCGCGAGCAGGGCGCTCAGCGCAAGGCCAACCGGGCCGCCACCGGCGATCAGCACCGGTACGGAAGACGGCCACGGCCGCGCTTCGACGGCGGGCGGCGCGGGCATTGCCGCGCTGGCAGGGGCGGAAAGGTCTGGCATGGACAAGCTCTGCGATGTAGTTGTATGCGCAACTATATCGACAAAATAGTTGCGCACGAAACTAGTGTAAACCCCGGCGGACCGGTCTCTCGCCTATGCTTTGCCTGAAGCACTTGTCCGGCAACCCGCCCGTCCACCATGCCTTCCGCCCCATCAGAAGCCGCTCCCCGCCTGCCCTGGCTGCCCGCGCCCGGAAGCTGGCAATACCACCTGCTGCTCGGCGCGGCGGGCATGCTGGTGCTTGGGCCGCTGGGCGGGATCGCCGCGGCCTACATGAACTTCTCGCTCGGCTTCTTCGTGGGCGGGCAGGTGCTGGCCGGCATCCTTGGCTCGGTGGTGACCTGCGGCTACGGGGCCGCGGGCCGGCACGGCGCCAACTACATCCAGACCGCGGCGGCATCGGTGGCCGGCATGAGCGGCATGGCCGTGGTGATCCAGGCGATGAGCTGGCTCGGGCTGGCGCAGCCGCCGCTGTGGCAGCTGATGGCATACATGCTGTGCATCGGCATGTATGGCGTCGGCGTCGGCATGCTCTATACGCCGCTGCTGGTCGACCGCATGCAGCTGACCTTTCCGTCCGGCCTGGCGGTGGCCAATATCCTGCGCGCGCTGACCGATCCGCTGCTGTTGCGCCGTTCCGTGTCGCGCCTGGCCGGGGGCATGGCGGTGGGGCTGGCCAGCGGCCTCTGGGTGGCCCGGCTGGCGCCGCTGGCGGCGCTCGATGTGTCGGCCTCGACCATGGGGGCCGGGATGATCGTGGGCGCGCGCATCGGCATCGCGGCCTTGACAGGTGGCCTCGCGGGCTGGGCCATGACGCCATACTTCGTCTCGATCGGCTGGCTGGCGCCGGGCGAGCCGTTTCGCAAGATCACTTTCCTGATTGCGCTGGGCATGATCATGGGCGCGGCCGTGGTCGACGTCTCGCTGCTGCTGGCACGTGCGTGGCGACAGTGGCGCAGCGCAGCGGCGCCCGCGGCGCGGCAAGCCAGCGGGCCCGGCATGCGCTGGGTGGCGGCATGGGTGCTGCTTTGGGGCGCGGCGGTGGTGGTGGCGGGCGTGGCCTGGTTCGGGCAGCCGCTGGGCTTCCAGCTGATGGCAGTGCTGCTGGTGCTGGTGTTCGCGCTGGTCAACGGCATTTCGGTAGGCATGGTGGACCAGAACCCGATCTCGTCGGCGTTCGTGCTGTGCGTGATCCTGATGGCGGCAGCGGGGCTGCGCGCGCCGCATGTCGGCCTGATCGCCGCGACAGTGCTGCTGGTGTCCACGGCCGAGGCCTGCGACATGCAACAGGACCGTTCCACCGGCTGGCGCCTCGGCAGCAGCCGCATGGTGCAGTTCGGCTACCAGGTGGCCGGGATCATCGTCGGCGCACTGCTGGCCGTGGCGCTCGCGCGGCTGCTCCTGCAGGCCTATCCGGTGCTGGCGCTGGACCAGACCACGCTCGCGGCCGACCAGCAGCCGGCGCGCTGGACCTCCGCGATGACCTACAAGATTGTCGGCGTGCTGCGCGGGCTGGCCGAAGCGCGTGGCTACCAGCACCTTGCCGTCGTCATCGGGTTGGCGATTGGCCTGGTGACGGAAGTGCTGCGCAAGGCGCTGCGTGCGCATGCAGGGTACCAGCGCTTTGCGCGGTCGGGCAGAACGGGCGGGGCGGTCGATTTCGCGCTGGAAGCTGTGCTACTGCCGTCTCCCTACGCCTCGTCGTTCGGCGGATTCGTCAATCTGCCCGCCGCGGCGTGGATGGCGGCGGGCGGCCTTGTGGCGGGCCTCACCGCGCGGTTCGGCCCGCGCGGCCCCAGCCGGTCCATGCCCGAGGACATGAGCACCGCTTCGCTGGTCGGCGGCGGGATGATCGCCGGCGACGCGCTTGCAGCCCTCATCACCGGCGTGGCAGGCCTGCTAATGATCATACGGGCCTGAGTGTCAAATTTTATTGACGCATCTGTCCAATATCTGATGGATTGTCAAACCAGGTGGCGCGCGTACCATTGCGCCCATACTGTCGAACTGGCTTGACTGGAGAACCGCCATGGCCCTTGACCAAGAATCCTTCGCCCTGCTGCGCGCTTCGGTGCAGCGCTTCATCGACGAACGCCTGAAGCCGGCCGAAGACACGCTCGAAGAGATCGACGACGTGCCGGCCGAGATCGTCGCCGACATGAAGGAAATGGGTCTGTTCGGCATCTCCATTCCGGAAAACTACGGCGGCATCGGCCTGTCGATGTCGCAGGAATGCGATGTAGTGTACGACCTGGGCCACACCGCCTTCGCCTTCCGTTCGGTGTTCGGCACCAATGTCGGCATCGGCTCGCAGGGCATCCTCATGGATGGCACCGAAGCGCAGAAGCAGGCTTACCTGCCGAAGATCGCCAGCGGCGAGCTGATCATCTCGTTCGCGCTGACCGAGCCGAACGCCGGTTCCGATGCGGCCTCGCTGCAGACCAAGGCGGAGCTCGATGGTGACCACTACGTCATCAACGGCACCAAGCGCTTCATCACCAACGCGCCACGCGCGGGCGCCTTCACGCTGATGGCGCGTACGGGCGGCCCTGGTGCGTCGGGCATCTCGTCGTTCATCGTGCCGGCCGACACCCCGGGCATCTCGCTGGGCAAGCCGGACAAGAAGATGGGCCAGCGCGGCACCAAGACCTGCGACGTGGTGCTGGAGAATGCGCGCGTGCCGGCCGCCAACATCATCGGCGGCGTGCCCGGCGTCGGTTTCAAGACCGCGATGAAAGTGCTCGACCGCGGCCGCCTGCACCTTTCGGCACTGGCTTGCGGCATGGCGCACCGCCTGATTACCGACGCCGTGGCCTATGCCAAGGAACGCAAGCAGTTCGGCAAGCCGATCGGCGACTTCCAGCTGATCCAGGGTATGCTGGCCGACAGCCAGGCCGAGCTGTACGCGGGCTTGTCGATGATGCGCGACTGCGCGCAGCGCTATGACGCCAAGCCGGCCGGCAAGAGCGATCCCGAAGTCAGCATGCTGGCCTCGTGCACCAAGATGTTCTGTACCGAAATGGTGGGCCGCATTGCCGACCGCGCGGTGCAGATCCATGGCGGCGCCGGCTACATCGCCGAGTACAAGGCCGAGCGCTTCTATCGCGACGTGCGCCTGCTGCGCCTGTACGAAGGCACCACGCAGATCCAGCAGCTCATCATTGCCAAGCACCTGCTGCGCGACTGATGGCAGTCACGGCAGCGGGACGCGACATGGGCAGCCTTCCGGATGGCCGCGGCGCGCGTCGCCTGCGCGCCGTGGTGGCCACCTACCGGCCGGACTTCCCGGCTTACACGCTGGCGGTGTCGCCAGCCGAGCTGATGGCGCTCAGCGCCATGCCCGGCGACCTGGCGGCAGCGCGCGATCCGCGCGCGCATGCGCACCTGGAACGCCTGCGTGAAGACGTGCACGACAGCGGCATCGCCCTGCCCGGGGCGATCGTGGTGGCGGTCAGCGGCGGGCGCATGCATTGCGAATGCGACCACCTGTATGCGCTGGAAATGCGGCCGCAGGCCGGGGACCGCCTTATCGTGATCGACGGCAATGAGCGCCTGCTGGCACTCGCCCATGGCGAGCGGCGCCACTGCCAGACGCTGGTGTCGGCGGTGTTATGGCACACCGCGCTGCAGCTGGCGGGAACCTCCGGCGCAGCCGCAGCCCACGACGTGGCAGGCAGCGCGCTGGCGCAGTCGGCCGCCGCGCGCTGGGCCAATGCCGCGCGCATCTGGCACTGAACACGCCCGGAACGCCATAAAGGAAACATGCCGCCAATTCCAATTGGCGGCATGCCTGTTTTTGGGGGGATTCGGATCCGGCGGGATCCGGCGCCCGGGCGTTATTCGGCGGGCCAGACGCTGTCCACGTCCCGCAGCAGGTGTCCGGCAAGAATGTAGTCGCCGAGCCGCGTGGCCTTGGCTTCGAGGTCGAGCAATTCGTGGTCCGTCAGCGTGCCGAGGTCAAACTGACAGTAAAGGTTACGTTGCCGGAACGTTGGCTTGACCTTGGCGAGGCCCTCGATCAGCGCTTCGCGCGAGCGTACGGCGACACTTTCCTGGCCGCGATACTGCACCTTGATGCCGCGCTTTTCCCCGAGCCTGCCGAGTTCGACGGCGTCCTGCCATCCGGTCTCGTAGTCCAGCTCCAGCGCCAGCACTCCTTCCGCGGCGAGAAGCCGGAGCGCCTCCGCCTTGCTGCCAGCCCGCACGTTTGACATCCACACCTCTTGTCTCTACTTATACTGTACGAATATACAGTCAACGCCAGGGCACGGCAAGGGGCGTGCCTGGTTCCGGCGCCCGGATGCTGGCGCGTCGGCCCATTCTGGCCTGTCTCCTTTTCGCTTGCGTGACAGTGGCTATGGACGCGCGGCCGGCGCCTCGCCCGCTGCGGCCCCGTCGGGAGCCGGTACGGCACCGAAATCTCCCGCGTAGACCTGCGACAGCCCGGACGGTTGCACGTACTTGCGGATCACGGCGTTGACCGCTTCGGGCGTGGCTGCGCGCAGGCGTGCCTCCAGCTCCTCCGTGTAGGCCATGGTGCGGCCCAGGTAAAGCTGGTTGGCCAGCGCGTCGGCCAGCGCGCTGTCGCTGCTGCGGCTGACCATGCCCTGCTGCAGGATGCCGCTGACGGCTTCGGACAGTTCAGGGGCGCTGATGCCGTCGCGCACGAAGCGCTCCAGTTCCTCGGCCACGGCACGCTGCAGGCGTTCCAGGTTCCGCGGGGCATATTGCGCCTGCAGGCCGAAGCGGCCGGCGCGGTCCAGCGCGCCCACATTGACCCAGCTCGATGCGCCATAGCTGAGTCCCTCCTTCTGCCGCAGGCGGTCGGCCAGGCGGCTGCGCAGCGAGCCGCCGCCGAACACGCGGTTGGCGATCAGCATCAGCGCGTAGTCGGGTTGGTCACTGGTCAGGTCGATCGGCTCGGCTGCCAGGTAGACCGCGTTGGCCTTGCCGGGCGTGGCCAGTGTGAAGTCCGCCGCGGCAATCGGCACGAAGGGCCTGTCCACGCGCGCAAACGGCTGCTGCGCGCGCCAGTCGCCAAACAGCTCGCCCGCCTGGGCGGTGGCCGCGTCGGCGTCGAAGTCGCCCACCAGGCTGAGCTGCGCATTGGCGGCGCCATAGAAGCGCGCGTGGAAATCGCGCACCTGGTCCAGCGTGGCGGCCTTGAGCGCGGCAATGCTCTCGTCGAAGGTGGACGCGTGGCGCGGGTCGCCGGCGGGGTAGGGATCGCCATGGCGGCCCAGCGCGTCGGAGGCCATCACGCCCGGCTGCCGGCGCACGCTTTCGATCTCGGCAATGGTGGTGTTGCGCAGCGTGTCGAACTCGGCCTGCGGGAAGCTTGGCGTGCGCAGCATGTCGCGCACCAGCGCCAGCAGTTCGGGCAGTTGCTCGCGCCGGGTCTCGAAGCTTACGATGACGCGCTCGGAGCCGCCCGAGATCATGACGCGCGCACGCAGGGCTTCGATGCGGTCGGCAAGCTGCAGGCGGTCCATGGTGCCGGTACCGCGCTTGAGCATCGATGCCGTCAGGCTGCCCACCGTGGTCAGGCCCTGCAGGCTCTGCACATCGCCCATGCGCAGGATCAGCGTGCCATTGACCACGCCGCCGCGCGTGGGCTTGGGCAGCAGCGCCAGCTGCATGCCGTTGGCAAGGGTCTGGCGCCGCGTATGGGCTTCGATATTGGCCGGGCTCGGGTCAAACGCCGGCACTGCCGCCAGCGCCGGCTTGCCCTGGTAGCCGCGCACCTGCGCGGCCACGTCCGGAGTCTCGGGAATCTGCGCACGCGGCGGCTTGTCCTGCGGCAGGAACAGCCCGACCGTGCGGTTCGACGCCTGGAAGTAATTGAGCGCGACGCGCTGCACGTCTTCGAGCGTCACGGTCTCGATGCGGTCGCGTGCGATCAGGAACAGGCGCCAGTCGCCCTTGGCAATGGCCTCCGACAGCGCAATGCCGAGCGCGCCCGGGTCGTTCATGTAGTGCTCGTAGGCATTGCGCATGCGCACGCGCGCACGTTCCAGCTCTTCGGGCGTCACCGGCGCTTCGGCGAAGCCCTCGACCTGCGTGATCAGCGCCGCGCGTGCCGGCGCCATCGGCTGGTCCTTCGCGGTTTCGGCCATGAACAGCAGCGTGCCCGGGTCTTTCATCGCGCTGAACGAGGTGCCGACCGAGGTGGCCTTCTTCTGTTCCACCAGCGCCTTGTACAGGCGCCCGCCGGGCGTGTCGCCAAGGATGATGGTCAGCATCGACAGCGCTGTCGCGTCGGGGTGGGCACCGGGGCTGACGTGGTACTGCGCCGCTACCAGCCCGCTGTCGCCGGGCCGCATCACGACCAGTTCTTTCGCGCCTTCCTGCGCTGGCTCCACGGTATGCTCGGGTGGCAACACGCGCGCCGGGCGCGCGATCGGGCCGAAATAGCGCTCGATGCGCGCGAGCGTCCAGGCCGGATCGAACTTGCCGGCCACCACCAGCACCGCGTTGTCGGGCTGGTAGTAGCGGCGGTAGAACGCGCGCAGGTTGTCGATGCTGACCTGCTCCACGTCGCTGCGCGCGCCGATCGGCGCCTTGCCATAGTTATGCCAGCGGTACGAGGCGGCCATCATCTGCTGGATCAGCATGCGGGCGGGACTGTTCTCGCCCATCTCCATCTCGTTGCGCACGACGGTCATCTCGCTGTCCAGGTCCGCGCGCGAGATGAAGCTGTTGACCATGCGGTCCGCCTCCATGCGCAGCGCCCAGTCGAGGTTGTCGTCGCTGGCGGTGAAGGTCTCGAAATAGTTGGTGCGGTCCTGTGCCGTGGTCCCGTTGGAGGACATGCCGCGCCGCGCGAACTCGGTCGGGATGGCCTTGCCCGGCAGCGCAGGCGTGCCCTTGAACAGCAAGTGTTCGAGCAGGTGCGCCATGCCGGTTTCGCCGTAGTTCTCGTGGCGGCTGCCGACCAGATAGGTCATGTTGACCGTGGTGGTCGGCTTGGCCGCATCGGGCGCCAGCACGATGCGCAGGCCGTTGGGGAGCCGGAACTCGGTGATGCCCTCGACCGAGGTGACCTCGGCCGCGCTTGCGCCCGCCTGCGCCAAAGCGGCCGAAGCCACCGGCGCCGCCGTGGCCGCCGCCGGCAGGCCCAGCCATAGCAGGCCCGCGAGCGCGAGCGAGCAGGTCAGCGGGAGCGGTTTGGCTGGGCGCATGGAATCTCCGGGAAACATCGCAGGCTGGTGATTCTAGCCGGACTCCGTGGCTCAGACTGTGCACCATGGCACGGTCGCTGGCCACAGGGGAATGTCCGAATCCGGCGGGTGCGCGCGTGCCCGAAGCGGTAGCATGCCTGCATGGAACTCGATCCCGATACCTGCTACAAGGCCGTGGCCTCGCACGACCGGCGCTTCGACGGCCGCTTCTTCGTCGGCGTGTCATCCACGGGCATCTATTGCCGGCCCGTGTGCGCGGTGCGTACCCCGAAACGCGAGAACTGCACCTTCTACGAAAGCGCCGCAGCGGCGGAAAAGCAAGGCTTCCGTCCGTGCCTGCGCTGCCGTCCCGAACTGGCGCCCGGGCACGGGCTGGCCGATCTTTCCGGCCGTCTCGCGCAGGCCGCCGCCACGCTGATCGACGAGGGCTTCATGGCCGATGCCGGCGTGGCCGCGCTGGCCGCGCGCATCGGCGTGACCGAACGCCACCTGCACCGCCTGTTCACCGCGCAGTTCGGCGTGTCGGTGCTGGAGTACGTGCAGACGCAGCGCCTGTTGCTGGCCAAGCGGCTGTTGACGGACACCGTGCTGCCCGTGACCGAAGTGGCGCTGGCAGCGGGTTTCGGCAGCGTGCGGCGCTTCAACGACGTGCTGCGCACCCGCTACGGCCTGACGCCGATGGCCTTGCGCAAGCGCACGTCCGAAGGCGTGGCCGACCGGCTGGTATTCGAGCTGGGCTACCGGCCGCCGCTGGCGTGGGAGGCGCTGCTGGGTTTCCTGGCCGTGCGCGCGGTGGATGGCATCGAACAAGTGCGCGATGGCGCCTATGCCCGCACGCTCGCGGTGGAAAGCGGCGGCGTCGCGCACCGCGGCTGGCTGCGGCTGGACCATGTGCCCGGGCGGATGGTGCTGCGCGTCACCGTGTCGGCCTCGCTCGCGCGCGTGATTCCGCAGACCCTGGGCAAGGTGCGGCGCCTGTGCGACCTGGGCTGCCGGCCCGACATCGTCGACCGCCATCTTGGCGAGCTGGCTGGCGACGTGCCGGGCATGCGCCTGCCGGGCAGTGTCGACGGCTTCGAGATCGCGGTACGCGCCGTGATCGGCCAGGTGATTCCTGTGGTGCAGGCACGGCGCATCCTGGCACGGCTGGCGCAGGTGGCGGGAGAGGCCTTGCCGGCGCCGGCCATGCCCATCGGCGGGTGCGTGCCGTTGCAGCATGGCTTTCCGTCGGCCGCAGCGCTGGCCGCGCTGTCCGATGCAGCCCTGGCCGGCGCAGGCGTGTCGCCGGGCAAGGCGCGCACGCTGCGCGCGCTCGCGCAGCGGGTCGCCAGTGGTGCCTTGCCGCTGGAGCCGCACGCGGCGCCCGAACAGACCGTGGCCGTGCTGCGCGAGATCGACGGGATCGGCGACTGGACCGCGCAGTACGTCGCCATGCGCGCGCTAGGGTGGCCCGACGCGTTCCCGGGTACCGACTACGCGCTGCGCAAGGTGCTCGGCGTGAATACCGTACGCGCCATGCAGGCACGCACCGCGCAATGGGCGCCATGGCGCGCGTACGCGGCCGTCCACCTGTGGCATCGCTATGAAGCGATGAAAGCGCAGGGCGATGGCGCGGTGATACCTTTGGCGGACATGACTCCTGCCAATTCCGATACCGAGGTGACGACATGACCAGCTACCGCCTGATCGACAGCCCGCTCGGGGCCATGCTGCTGCGCGCGGATGGCAGCTTCCTGACGGGCGTCTATTTCGAAGGGCAGAAGTACTATCCGCGCGACGCGCAGCCCGGGGCAACGCCCGCAAGCGCCGGGCGCGTGTTCGACGAGACGGCCGCGCAGATCGCGGCCTACTTCGACGGCAAGCTCGAAGCGTTCTCGGTGCCGATGCGCCCGGCTGGCACCGCCTTCCAGCTACGTGTGTGGGAGGCGCTGCGCACCATTCCGTTCGGCGCGACGGTGTCCTACGGCCAGCTGACGCGGCAGCTCGAACTGCCGCATGGCCACGTGCGGGCAGTCGGCGGCGCGGTGGGGCGCAATCCGCTGTCGGTGATCGTGCCATGCCACCGCGTGCTGGGCGCGGACGGCGACCTGACCGGGTATGCCGGCGGTACCGACCGCAAGCGCGCCTTGCTGCGGCTCGAAAGCCACGCTGCGGCGGCTCGCCTGCCGATCATGCAGCAGTCGGCGCTCGCCCTCGCCTAGCGCGGCAGCGCAGCCGGCGTGGCCCGCCTGTTCATCGCCGTGGAAACGCCGCCGCCGGTGGCGGCGCATCTGGTCGGGCTCGTCCCGGCGGCAAGCGGTATCCGCCCCACGCCCGTGGCGCAGGTGCACCTGACCTTGCGCTTCCTGGGCGAATGCGAGGCTGGGCAGACCGAGCGCATTACCGCCGCGCTCGGCACGGTGCACGCAGCGGATTTCTCGATGCGCGTAGCCGGTGCCGGGCGCTTCCGCGGTCAGCAGGGCAGCGTGCTGTGGGCCGGCCTTGCGCCCTGTCCCGCGCTTGACGCGCTCTATGCGGCCATGACCGATGCCCTGCAGACCGCGGGCATCGCGCCCGAACGGCGGCAGTTCCGGGCACACCTGACACTCGCGCGGTGCCGCCCCACGGTCCCTGATGCCATGCTGCGCGACTGGGTCGCCGCGCACCGCGAGCTTGCCGTACCGTCCTGGCAGGCGCGGCGCTTCGTCCTGTTCGAGAGCCGCCTTGACCGGCACGGTGCCACGCATGCGGCGATAGGCGCGTGGCCGCTCACGGCCCCCGATGACGCTTATATCGTGCCTGGCGTACCCGTTTCTGCGTGAGCGGAATCCGCCCGCCGCAGCGCGAAAGCGGCGCGAACGCTACCCCTCAAAAGTCTGTGCTCAAGTTTTGCCACAGAATGCCGAAGCCCATGCCATGAGTCTTGCCGTCGAATGCAGCGTCCCCTTAATATGCGGCGCTCGGGCGCAAGCCGATCTTGCCGCGACGCCTGCCTTGCCACGTGCGGCGCTGCCATTCTGATGTTGCGTGATTTCATGAGCCTCCAAGATTCTTCCGAGTCCACCCAAGCCGGTTCCGGCGCGCAAGACGAAATCGATGCGCAGGCGGGCGCGGCGCAGCCCGACGAGCGCTACCGCCTGACCCACACCTCGCAGATTGGCACGGTGCTGCGCGACCTGTCCTGGCAGAAGTGCCTGATCACGGTGCGCACGCGCACCGGCCATCAGTTCGTGACCTCGGTCCTGCACATCGATCCGGTCAGCCGCACCTTCATCTTCGACTGGTGCAATGCCGATGCCGAGCGCCAGGCGCTGATGACCTCGGACGAGAACGCGTTCTCGGGCCTGTTGCGCGGCGTGCCGGTCAACTTCATGGTCGGCCGCCCGGCGGCCACACGCTACGAGGAGGGCCCTGCCTTCGTCGTGGAGTTTCCCGAGAAGCTCTACCATTTCCAGCGCCGCCGCCATTTCCGCGCCCGCACGCTGGTGACCAAAGGCTACCGCTGCGAAATCCGCAACCCGGACAACAGCGTGCTGGCCCTTGATGTCGCCGACCTGTCGCTCTCTGGCGTGGGCCTGCGCTCCAAGACCGTGGGCGAGGACCGGCTGCCGGTCGGCACCATGGTGAGCCGCTGCCGGCTGGACTTCCGCGAGCTGGGCAAGGTCGACATCGACCTCCAGGTCGTCGGGCACTGGCTGGTCGGCAACGACGACAGCGCCATCCATCATTACGGCTGCGCCTTCGTGAACCCGGACGGCCGCATGGAGAACTTCCTGCAGCGGCTGGTGTTCTCGCTGGAGCTTGCGCACCGCGGCTGAGGCGCCACGGTTTGCGCGCAGGGCCGGCCGCTGCCGCAGCGCATCGCGGATTTCGGCCTGACCGAGGCCATGCCGAGCCCGGCCCGGCTGTTCACGCCGTGATCAGGACGTAATCACGACGTAATGAGCCGCCCGATGGCCGCGGCGGCTTCGCGCATCGGCGGCAGCAGGCGCGTCACCATCTCGGCCTCCGTCACCTTGGCGGCGCGCACGCTTACGCTGATGCCTGCCAGCACGATGCCGGCGGCCGACCGCACCGGCACCGCGATTGCGCGCAGGCCCGGTTCCAGCTCTTCATCGACGATCACGTAGTCCAGTTCCCGGGCGCGCTCGAAGCAGCTCTCCAGTTCCTGGCGCGACACCTTGGTCTGCAGCGTGCGCGGCCGCAGTTCCGCATGCTCGAAGAAGCCGTCGAGCACCGACGCCGGCTGGTGCGCGAGCAGCAGGCGCCCGTTGGACGTGCAATAGGCCGGCAGCCGGCTGCCCATGCCGAGCGAATAGTTGACCACGCGCTGCACTTCCGAGCGCACCAGGTACAGGATGTCGGTGCCGTCCAGGATGGCCAGCGTGCAGGTTTCGTGGATGCGCGCGCTCAGGTTGTCGAGGATCGGCTGCGACAGCGACACCATCGACGTCGACGAGAAATACGCATGCCCCAGGTGCAGCACGCGCGGGCGCAGCGCGAACTGCCCGTCCTGCTGGCTCACGTAGCCGAGCTGCTCGAGCGTGTACAGGCAGCGGCGCACCGACGCGCGCGACAGCTGCGTGCGCTGCGCCACCTGCGAGATCGTCAGCGGGCGCTTGCGCTCGGAAAACGCTTCCAGCACGGTCAGGCCGCGCGCGAGCGACAGCATGAAGTTCGGGTCGCCGGAGAAACTGCCGAGCAGGTCGGACTGGGGGCGGGCAACGCGGACCGTATCGGCCTGGGCCTGGCCGATGCCGAGGGGGCGGGTAGTCTCCATTGTGTCTTGCTTTGTTCGATAATCGCGCAATCTTAAACGGAGTCGGCGCCGCAGGCCAGCGGTTTTGCGGGAATGGGGCGCGGGGCGCCGCCATGGGCCAGCCGGGCCCGCTTTCGTCAGAGCTTCTGCTGCGCCGCGAGCGCGAGGATCTTGGCCCAGCGCCGCGCGCGGGTGCGCGTGGGCATGGGGATTTGCCAAAGCGGCCGGGCATTGTGCTCGAGCCGCAGGGCCAACGCCCAGGCGCCCGCATCCGCGACCGGCTCGGCGCCGGCGATGTCCGCGAAGATGAAGCGCGATTGGGCCTCGCCCACTGCCACCGTGCCGAGCTTGCGCTCCGCATCGACGCGCAGGCTGCCCCAGGCGCCATCGAGCGACAGGATGCGCTCGCCGCCGATGCGCACGCCATGGACGGCACGCCAGCGCCGCACGCCGTCGGCGACCAGTGCGGCCAGCAGCGCTACGCCGAGCGCGACGGCGCCGGCTCCGGCAAGGGCGCCGAACGCGGCGGCGACGGCATGGTAGAGACGGACATAGCCGTAGATCAGGGCACCAATGAGGGCGAGGCCGAGCAGGATGAAGGGCACGTACGGTTCCGGCGCGTGCCGGGCGCGCCGCCCGGCGGTCAAAGCCCCGATTCTACCGGCGACACGACGACCGGCGCGGTGCCCGCGTCAGCCGGGCGGCCCGCAACTTGTGCCGCCCGGCCACGGCTGCCTCATGCCTTGCGGGCGCGCAGAAACTTGAAGAACTCCACGCCTTCCTGCAAGCGCCGCTTCATCATGTCCCAGCTCATCAGCATCTCGCGCACGATTTCCCAGATCTTCGATGGCCTGAAATAAAACCGCTTGTAGAATTCCTCCACGCCAAGATAGATCTCTTCGCGCGACAGGTGCGGATAGCCGATGGTCGAAGCCTGGGTGCCGGAGTCATTGAGGAGGGTGATGACCTTGCTGTCATTCAGCCATCCGTTCTCGACCGCCTGCTTGTGAAGGACCGTACCCGGATAGGGCGCCGCGAGCGACACCTGGATGGTGTGGGGGTTGATCTCTTTCGCGTACTCGATCGTCTTCTTGATCGTTTCGTGCGTCTCGCCGGGAAGCCCGAGAATGAACGTGCCGTGGATCTTGATGCCGAGTTTGCGGCAATCGTCGCTGAACTGGCGCGCCATATCGGTGCGCAGGCCCTTTTTGACGTTGACGAGAATCTTGTCGTCGCCGGATTCGTAGCCGACGAGGAGGAGCCGCAAGCCGTTCTCCTTCATTACCTTGAGGGTTGAGTAAGGCACGTTCGCCTTGGCATTGCACGACCACGTCACGCCCAGCTTGCCAAGGCCGCGGGCGATCTCTTCCGCTCTCGGCCTGAGGTCGGTGAAGGTATCGTCGTCAAACATGATCTCCTTGATCTCGGGCATGTTGTCCCGGATCCACTTCACCTCTTCGAGAACATTCTCGACCGAACGCGTGCGATAGCGATGCCCCCCGACCGTGTGCGGCCACAGGCAGAACGTGCATCGGGATTTGCAGCCCCGTCCCGTGTAGAGCGACACATAGGGATGCTTGAGATAGCCACTGAAGTAATTCCTGGTCGTCAGGTCGCGCTTATAGACGGGCGCGACGAACGGAAGCTGGTCCATGTCTTCGAGAATGGGCCGGCCTTCGTTGTGCATGATGGCGCCGTCGGGCAGACGATAGCTGAGCCCGAGAATGGACGCGAACGGGAGGCCCTGCGCGATGTCGCGGCAGGTGAAGTCGAATTCTTCGCGGCACACGAAGTCGAGTGCATCACTGGCGGTAAGCGAGCCGTGAGGATCGACAGCCACTTTAGCGCCGACCATTCCGATGAGGACCGCAGGCTTGCGCCGCTTCAGGTGTTCCGCGAACTGAATGTCGCTTGGGAACGACGGAGAACTCGTATGAATGATGACCAGCTCGTATTGCTCGGCAATGCCAAGCGTCGTTTCGAGCGACAGGCCGTCCGCCGGAGCATCCACGAGGCGGCTGCCCTCGACCAGCGCAGCGGGCTGGGCGAGCCATGTCGGATACCAGAACGACCGGATCTCGCGCTTCGTCTGGAAGCGCGAGCCCGCTCCCCCATCGAAGCCGTCATATGAAGGTGCCTGCAGAAACAGCGTTTTCATAAATGTCCTCGAAGAAAGTAGTCGGCATGACTGCGATCAGCGACCCGCCTGCACGCACGCAGCGGCATTCAAGGGAGCGGGATGCGGCTCAAGATACTATATTTTGGTGGATCCGTTGCGATGTTTTCCTCGCTCAGCGCGGCGCACGACAGCGCTCCCGGCGGCCAGCGGCGGTGGCAACACGATTTCGCGCGTTCAGAACGTTCGGTGCTCCAAGTCGGGAGGTGATGTGTGGCCATGAATCACGACGGAACAGCCGGTGTGCCCGTGGGCAATGGCCGGCATCTCAGTCCGGCCGAATTTCTGCTGATGGCAGGGTTTCTCGCATACCGGGCCCCGCTGGCGCCGGTCGATGCCCGAGCCGCCGCCCGACGCGTCCTGGATGCCGTTCTCGGCGTGGCGGCGGCTCACGGATTCGCTGATGCGGATGCGCTCGAATCGATGATGGCGAGCTCCGAAAGATCTACGCGCGTGTGGACACTTGCGCAGCAGGCTGCCGCCGCCGTCGGCGATACGGTCGCTTACCTGCAAGTGATCCGCGATGCAGGGGTATTGCTGGAGGGGGACCTTTGAACAGGGTCGACGAGCAGCCGCGCATCAGGGCAGCCTGATGCGCGGGTAATCCGCGCGCAGCGCGCGCTTCATGAAAGCTTCCGCCCCAGCGTTTCCGGCACCATCGCCAGCCCGAGCAGCGAGACCAGGCCGCAGCCGATCAGGTAGAACGCCGGCGCATTGGGACTGCCGGTCATGTGGATCAGCACGGTCGAGAACAACTGGGCGAAGCCGCCGAATACCGCGATGGCGACGTAGTAGGTCACCGCCATGCCGGTGGCGCGCAAGCGCTGGGGCAGCACCTCGCTGACCAGCACCAGCGTGGCAGGCGAGGTCATCGCCATCGGGATCGCCAGGCACCCGACCACCAGCAGCAGGCAGGTCAGCGAGGGGAAGGCATTGATCAGGACGAAGGCCGGATAGGCCATCACCAGCAAGGCCACGCGCGACCACCACACCATGGTGCGGCGTCCGACCCGGTCGCTCAGCCATCCGGCGATCGGGCCGAAGATGACCATCATGCCCGCGGCGACAAAGCCGGCCCAGACCGCTTCGCCGCGCGGGATGTTCAGCTGGAAGCTGGCGTAGTTAGGCAGGTAGTAGGCGATCAGGTGCAC
The DNA here is from genome assembly GCF_029278605.1 of Cupriavidus sp. WKF15. Lineage (NCBI taxonomy): Bacteria > Pseudomonadati > Pseudomonadota > Betaproteobacteria > Burkholderiales > Burkholderiaceae > Cupriavidus > Cupriavidus sp. WKF15. The sequence goes on along the minus strand of NZ_CP119573.1, from coordinate 676,429 downwards.
CGCGGCGGCCAGGCCGGTCATCAGCAGCACGCTCGCCACCAGCTCGCGCCAGTGCAGGCGCATCAGTTGCCAGCCGCCGGCGGCGGCCTTCTTGCGGGCAGGCGGCTCCAGCGTTTCTTCCAGCCGGCGCCGGATCACCTGGCCGACGGGAATCACCAGGATGCCGATCAGGAACGCGACGCGCCAGCCCCAGTGCTCGAGGGCGCTGGCGCTCAGTGTATGGCTGAGCCCGAGTGCCACCAGCGCGGCGAAGACCGCGGCAATGCCCTGGCTGGCCGTCTGCCAGCTCGTGTAGAAGCCGCGCGAACGCTCGTCCGCGTACTCCATCAGCATGGCGGTGGCCGAGCCCATCTCGCCGCCGATCGCGAAGCCCTGCACCAGCCGCGCCACGATCATCAGGATCGGCGCCATGATGCCGAAGGCCGCGTACGGTGGCGTCACCACCAGGATCAGCGCGCTGAACGCCATCAGCCACATCGACAGCAGCACCGCCGGCTTGCGGCCGAAGCGGTCGGCATAGGCACCGATCACCAGGCCGCCGAGCGGGCGCATCAGGTAGCCCGCGCCGAACGTGCCGAACGACAGCAGCAGCTGGCCGAACGGGTTGCCCACGGGGAAGTAGAGCGGAATGATCAGCGTGGCGAAGAAGTTGTAGACGCCGGAGTCATACAGCTCCAGCGCGCCGCCGATGGTGATGGCCGTAATGGCCGACGCCTTCGACATGGGTGTCTTCTGGTCCGCGTCCTGGCTTGAAACCGGCGGATGCGCCGGTGCGGCCATGGTGGTGGGATCGAGGGGCATTGCAAGTCTCCTGCCGCGGCCAGCCTGACGTGTCAGGCTGCCGCGTTGTCTGAATCCTAGTCCGATGAGGGGCCTCGGGCGGTCCCTTGCGCTTGATCTCGTTCCAGTCCCGCTATTCGGACTGGAGTCCGGCGCGCCGGACAACGAGTGGCCATTTCTTCTGTTCCGCTTCAATCAGGGCGGCGAATGCCTGCGGGGTGCTGCCTGCCGGTTCGAAACCCTGGCTGGTCAGGCGCTGCCGCACGGCCGGGTTGCGCATGGCCTTGCCCAGCTCCTCGCTCAACCTGGCCACCACCTGCGGCGGCGTGCCGGCGGGCGCCACCAGGCCATACCATTCGCTGCTGTCGATGCCGGCGACGCCGGCCTCCGCGAGCGTCGGCACCTCGGGCAGCTGCGGCAGCCGGTGCGTGCTCACGACCGCGAGCGCCTTGAGCTGTCCGGCGCGCAGCAGGGGCTCCACCACGGGGAGACCCGGGAACATCAGCTGGACATGCCCGCCGACCAGGTCGGCCAGCGCCGGTGGCGCGCCCTTGTACGGCGCGTGCACGAGATCTACGCCGGCCGCGCGCTTGAAGGATTCGCCGATCAGGTGAAGCTGCGTGCCGGGCCCCGAGGAGGCATAGCTGTAATGCCCCGGGCGTGACTTGGCTTTCGCCACCAGCTCCTGTACCGAGCCGGCCATCGCGGGATTGACCACCATGACGTAGTTCAGGCTGACCAGCTGGCCGATCGGCGCGAACTCGCGCGACAGGTCCACCGTGGCGTTGCCGGACAGGCTACGGTTGATGATCATCGGCGTGGTCGCGACCAGCAGGGTGTAGCCGTCCGGAGCGGACTTGGCGGCAGCGGCCGCGCCGATGTTGCCGGTCGCGCCGGGCCGGTTCTCCACCACCACCGGCTGGCCGAGGCCGCCGGAAAGCCGCTCGGCCACCACACGCGTGGCCATGTCGACGCTGCCGCCGGCGGGCCATGGCACGATGACGCGGACGGGGTGGTTCGGATAGGTGCCCTGCGCCCATGCCCCCGTCACCATCATGGCCGTGAGCCCGATCGCGCCAAGCGCTTGCCGCCTGCATCGCGTCTGGAATTTCATGACAGTCTCCTTGCTTCTTGTCCGTGCTCCGCCGCCATGGCGGAGCGCCGCTGCTTATTCCAGCCGGAATCCCGTCTGCTTGATGGCCAGCGCCCATTTCTTCTGCTCGGCCGCCATGAAGGTCGCGAACTCGCCGGGCGAACTGCTGCTGGCCGGCTCGTAGCCCTTGCTGGCCAGTTGCTGGCGCACGCCAGGCGCGTTGAGCGCCTTCTCGATCTCCTTGCCCAGCAGCGCGACGATGTCCTTCGGCGTGCCGGCCGGGGCCACCAGCCCGTACCATTCGCTCGCCTCGATGCCGGGGAAGCCGGCCTCCGCCATGGTCGGAATCTCGGGGAACAGCGGCAGGCGCTGCTTGCTTGCTACCGCAATGCCCTTGAGCTGGCCGCCCTTCACGAACGGCATCACCGCCGGCACACCGTGGAACATCATCTGGATATGGCCGCCGACCATGTCGGTGAGCGCCTGCGGGCCGCCCTTGTAGGGCGCATGCACGATATTGACCTGGGCCATCTCCTTGAAGACTTCTCCGACCACGTTCTGCTGCGTGCCGGGGCCCACCGACGCGTAGCTGAGCTTGCCGGGCTCCGCCTTCGCACGGGCGACGAGTTCCTTGACCGAGCCCGCGATTGCGGGACTGACCACCAGCATGTAGGGCGAGCTCGCCATCAGCCCGAGCGGCGCGAAGTCCTTGCCCAGGTCGAACGGCAGGTTCTTCTGCAGGCTCGCGTTGATGGCCATCGGCGCGCTGGCGACCAGCAGCGTGTAGCCGTCGGGCGGGGCCTTGGCTGCCGCGCCGGCGCCGATATTGCCGGTCGCGCCGGGACGGTTGTCGATCACGAACTGCTGGCCCAGGCTCGCGCTCAGCTTCTCGGCCACCGTGCGGGTGACGGTGTCGACGCCACCACCGGCCGGCCACGGCACGATGATGCGGACCGGCCGGTTCGGGTAGCCGCCCTGGGCCAGGGCGCTGGCGGCACAGGCGGCGAGCGCAATGGCGCCCAGGGAACGGCCGACGCGGTGCAGTACGGATGTCATGACTTGTCTCCTCGTTGTCGTTGTGCGGTCCCCGCGCCGCCTTGCAGCGGGGGCCTTGCTTACACCAGTCCGGTTCAGGCCGCCACGGTCGGTCGGGTGTTTTCGTTGCGGACGTCGCCGCTTTCCCACTGCGTCATCAGTCGTTCCCAGCGCACGCGGGTGGCAGCGAGGTTGCGCGCCTTGACATGGCCATAGCCACGGATGTCCATCGGCAGTCGTGCGATTTCCAGCGCCAGCTCCAGGTTCTGCGCGCAGAGCTTCGGCAGCAGCGCCTCGACGCAGTCGCGGTATGCCGCGATCAGCGCGCGCTCTTCGCGGCGCTCGGCGGTGTAGCCGAACGGGTCAAGCGCGGTGCCGCGCAGGCCCTTGAAGCGGGCCAGCACCGCGAACGCCTTGCGCACCCAGGGACCATAGGCAGCCTTGAGCGGCTCGCCATCCTGGTTCTTCCTGGCGAACAGCGGCGGCGCCAGGTGGTGCACCAGGCGGAAGTCGCCTTCGAACATCGACTCGACCTGCTTGCGGAACGCGGCGTCGGTGTGCAGGCGCGCCACTTCGTACTCGTCCTTGTAGGCCATCAGCTTGAACAGCGAGCGCGCCACGGCCTCGGAGAGGCGGGTGCCACCCGTGACGGACTCGGCGATCCTGACGCGGTCGACCAGGGCCTCGTACTGCGCGGCATAGGCGCGGTGCTGGTAGGCGGTGAGGAACTCGACGTGCCGGGCCAGCAGGTCGTCCAGCGTCGGCTTGCGCACGAACTGGATCACTTGCGCGTTGGCGGCGCGCACCGGGACGCGCGATATGTCGTGCGCGCACATCCGGCCCCATTCGAACGCGGCCTTGTTGCTGTCCACCTGCACGCCGTTGAGTTCGATGGCGCGCATCAGCGCGGCATGCGACAGCGGCACGCGGCCCTTCTGCCAGGCGTAGCCCAGCATCATCAGGTTGGCGTAGATGGACTGGCCCATGACCTGCTTCGAGACCTGTTCGGCATCGAAGCTGCCGACCTGGCCGCTGCCGACGGCCTGTGCAATGCGGCCGACGGCATCCTCGGTCTGCGGATCCCAGTCCGGATTGCGCACGAACGCGGCGGTCGGCGTGACATGGCTGTTGAGCACCACGTAGGTCCGCTGCGGCGACATGGTCGCGAGCGATGCCTTGCTGGCGGCCACCACCGTGTCGCAGGCGATCACCAGGTCGGCCATCGCGATATCGACGCGGCTGGCGTGCAGGGCGTCGGGGCTCGCGGCGATCTGGATGTGGCTCCAGGTCGAGCCGCCCATCTGCGCCATGCCGGTGGCGTCCTGCGTGATCACGCCCTTGCCTTCGAGGTGCGCGGCCATGCCCAGCACGCCGCCGATCGTCACGATGCCGGTGCCGCCGATGCCGGCCACGACGATGCGCCGGGGCGTGGCGGCATCGGGCAGCGTGGGCATGGGGATATCGGTCGGGACGGGCTGGTTCTTGCCGCCTGCCGACGGCTTCCTGAGCTGGCCGCCTTCGACGGTGACGAAGCTCGGGCAGAAGCCCTTGGTGCAGGAGAAGTCCTTGTTGCAGGTGTCCTGGTTGATCTTGCGCTTGCGGCCGAACTCGGTCTCCACCGGCTGCACGGCCAGGCAGTTGCTTTCCACGGAGCAGTCGCCGCAGCCCTCGCACACCAGCTCGTTGATCACGACGCGTTTGGCGGGGTCCGCCATGGTGCCGCGCTTGCGCTCGCGGCGCTTCTTGGTCGCGCAGGTCTGGTCGTAGATGATCACGGTCACGCCCGCCACTTCGCGCAGCTCGCGCTGCACCGCGTCCAGCTCGTCGCGATGGCGCACCGTGACGCCGGCCGCCAGGTTGCTGACACCCTTGTACTTTTCCGGCTCGTCCGTGACCACCACGATCTGCCGCGCGCCCTCGGCGGCCAGTTCGCGCGACATGGCTGGTACATCAAGCTGTCCATCCACCGGCTGTCCGCCGGTCATGGCGACCGCGCTATTGAACAGCACCTTGTAGGTCATGTTCACGCCGGCATGGATGGACTGGCGCACCGCCAGCAGGCCCGAGTGGTTGTAGGTGCCGTCGCCGAGGTTGGCGAACATGTGGTTGCGCTTGCTGAATGGCGCCTGGCCCATCCAGTGCACGCCTTCGCCACCCATCTGCGACCACGAGGTGGTCGAGCGGTCCATCCACACCACCATGCCGTGGCAGCCGATGCCGGCCGTGGCGACCGAGCCTTCCGGCACCTTGGTACTGGTGTTGTGCGGGCAGCCCGGGCAGAACCACGGCAGGCGGTCGGCGGCGCGCGAATCGCCCTGCGCGGTGGCGCGTTCCTTGGCCTCGATTTCCTGCAGGCGAACATCCATGCGTGCGGCCACGTCGGCGGGCACGCCCAGTGCCTTGAGTCGCTGCGCAATGGCCTTGGCGACCAGTGCCGGCGACAGGTCGGCCTTGGCGCGCAGCAGCCAGTCCCCGGCCGGCTTGCGGTGGCTCCATTCGCCGCCCGCACCGTCGGTGTGGTGGTATTTGCCGAACACGGCCGGGCGCGCATCGGCGCGATAGTGGTAAAGCTCGTCCTTCAGTTGCTGTTCGATGAGCGGGCGCTTCTCCTCGACCACCAGCACTTCGCGCAGCCCGTGCGCGAAAGCGCGCACGCTGTCGGGCTCGAGCGGCCACACCACGCTGACCTTGTGGACGCGGATGCCGAGCGCGCGGCAGGTTGCATCATCGAGGCCGAGGTCGAGCAGGGCCTGGCGCGTGTCGCTGTAGGCCTTGCCGCTGGCGATGATGCCGAGGCGGTCATCGGGGCCTTCGACCACGTTGCGGTTCAGGCGGTTGGCTCGCACATAGGCGAGCGCCGCCGGCCACTTGAACTCCATCATGCGCGCCTCGGCCGCGAGCGGATCGTCGGGCCAGCGGATGTGCAGGCCGCCCTCGGGCATGGCGAAGTCTTCCGGCAGGAGAATGCGCACGCGGTCCGGGTCCGCAATCACCGAGGCGCCCGACTCCACCACCTCCTGCACGGTCTTCATGCCGGCCCAGAGGCCGCTGAAGCGGCTCATCGCGAACGCGTGCACGCCCAGGTCCAGGATGTCCTGCACATTCGACGGGAAGAACACCGGCAGGCCGCACGCGATGAGGGTGTGGTCGCTCTGGTGCGCCAGCGTGCTGCTCTTGGATACGTGGTCGTCGCCGGCCAGCGCGATCACGCCGCCCAGGCGCGAAGTGCCGGCCAGGTTGGCATGCTTGAGCGCATCGCCGCTGCGGTCGACGCCGGGACCCTTGCCATACCAGATCCCGAACACGCCGTCGTACTTCTTGCTGGCCGCGTCGAAGTCGAGTTGCTGCGAGCCCCATACGGCGGTAACGCCGAGTTCCTCGTTGACGCCGGGCTTGAACACGACATGGTTGTCGGCCAGGATCTTCTTGGCTTGCCACATGGCCTGGTCATAGTTGCCGAGCGGCGATCCGCGGTAGCCGGAGATGAACGCCGCGGTGTTGTGGCCGGCCAGCGCGTCGCGCCGGCGCTGCATCAGCGGCAGGCGCACCAGGGCCTGCACGCCGCTCATGTAGGCGCGGCCGGATTCCAGTGCGTACTTGTCGTCGATCGACACGGCCTCCATGGCTTTCCGGGCGGCGTCGGGGAGGATTGGAGCGTTCATGGGACGGATTTCGCCTGTGTGTGGGTGGGGTAGGGGCGGCCAGCGTCTGCCGGTGACCCGGATATCGTTGATGTCGTCGCGGATCCGGCTAGGCCGGGAACGGGATGCTCAAGGTCCGGCCAAGGCCGGCCAGTTCGCGTGTGATGGCTTCGGGCAGGGCGATGCCGTGCGCGCGGCCTTCACGTTCGAGCTGGTCGCCCCGGTGGCCGGGAAGTCTTGCCTCGCTGCCGCCGGCAGCGAGGTAGTTGCCGGTCCATTGCGCCATGTAGTCGGCGAACAGCGCCTGGCCGGCAAACGCCTCGGGACGGACCAGCCAGACAAAGCCGCCCTGGCGACCGACCGCGCCGCCGTTGCCGACGCTGTTGCGCGCGGGGTCAAGCGAACCTGCGGTAGCGGCCAGCGCACCGGCCAGGCATTCGACCATCATGGCGATGCCGATGCCCTTGTGGCCGCCGGTCGGCAGCAGCGAGCCGGCCAGCGCGCGCTGCGCATCGGTGGTCGGCTGGCCGTCGGCGTCCAGGGCCCAGCCTTGGGGAATGGGTTTGCCTTCACGCGCGGCGAGCAGGATATGGCCGCGCGCGGCGACGCTGCAGGCCACGTCGAACACGATCGGGGCCTGGCCCGGCAACGGGCAGCCGAAGGCGATCGGGTTGTGCCCGATGGCGGGGCGGGCAAAGCCCTCCATGCCTAGCACGGGCGGCGTGCGCTGTCCGACGATGCAGAACGCGCCAGCTTCGGCCGCGAGCAGTGCGTGGATGCCCAGTGCGCCCAGGTGGCCGCACGACTGCACGGCAACCAGTACGCTGGCACTCGATTCCAGCGCTGCGAGGCCCAGCCGCACGGCATGCGGCCCGGCGACCTGGCCCATGGCCCCATCGGCATCCAGCACGATGCCGCCGGGGAAAGTCCGGTGCGACATGGCGGCGCGCGGGTTGAAGTCACCGGCGCGCAGGCGCTCGACATAGGACGGCACGCGCGTCATGCCATGCGTCTTGTAGCCGCGCAGTTCGCTGCGCACCAGCGCGGTGGCGGCCTCGACGGCATGCGCAGGCGCCACGCCGCACGATTCGAATACAGCAGAAGTCCAGCGCTCCAGGCTTTGGGCGCTCCATCGCGTGGTCATGAAGATTTCTCCCGTACGATCATCAGGCGCTCGGTGAACGGCGCGGCGTAGACCGACTGGTAATAGAGCGGCTGGTCGCGCAGCGTGTAGCCGCGCATTTCCATGATGAAGGCAGGCGCCTCGGCGTCGAGCCCCAGCTCGCGCGCGGCGATTGCCGGTGCCGGACCGAAGCGGATCCACTGGTCCACGCGCAGCGTCGGCAGCGACAGCCGCTGGCCGATCAGCTCGCGCAGGTTCTTCTCCAGCGCCTCGCGGTCCAGGCCGCCCAGTTGCGCGAAGTCCTCCTCGCGCAGCCAGAATTCGCTGTACAGGTCGAAGCGGCCGCCGACATTGATCACGCGCTCGATGCGCACGTAGCCGTCGCCTTCGAGGAACTCCGACCACGGGCCCTTGCGCTTGATGCGCTTGACCGAACGCGCGTGGACGTAGGACGGCAGTTCGTTGCCGTCTTCATCCCGAAAGCGCAGGTAGCGGACATCGGCGGGCGCCACGCGCGTGCCGGACACGAAGGTGCCGCGCCCCTGCTCGCGCGTGATCAGTCCCGAGTGCGTCAAACGGATCAGCGCCTTCTGAATGGTCCCGACGCTCACGCCATGGATCGCGGCGAGCTCGCCTTCGGACGGCAGGCGGTCGCCTTCGCGCAGGGCGCCGGATTCGATGGAGCGGATGATCGCGTCGGAGACGCTGTTGAGTTTGGTCATGGTTGCTCAGAGGCTCAGTGCGAATCGACTGATCGCGGTCTCCCGGATATCGAGCACCTCGCTGGTCAGCCGCGTGCCCGATGCGACGTCCATCGCATAGGCATAGAGCTGATCGCCGAGGTCCGAAATCTTCTCGCCGTGCTGCAGGATCCCGCTGACGTCGAAGTCAATGTTGTCGGCCATGGTGTGCAGCGTATTGACGTTGCCGCACACCTTGACGGTCGGTGCCACCATGCTGCCGATCGGATTGCCCACTCCGGTGCCGAAGAAGGTGAGCTGGCACCCGCCGGCAGCAAGCGCAGTCAGATTTTCCACTGCCGCGGCCGGGGCGTCCATGAAGTGCAGACCCTTCTTCTGCGGCGCCTCGCCGTAGCGCAGCACGCCGACGAGCGGGCTGTTGCCGGCCTTGGCCATGGCGCCGAGCGCCTTCTCCTCGACCGTGGTCAGGCCGCCGCGCTTGTTGTCAGGCGAGGGCTGGTCCTCGCGCATGTCGACGCCGCGTGAAATGGCCAGGTTTTCCATGTTGCGCACGGCGGTGACGAAATCCTCGCGCACGCGTGCGTTGGCGGCCCGCTCCGCAAACAGGTGATCGGCGCCGATGAATTCGGAGGTCTCGGAGATGATCACCGTGCCGCCCTCGGCGATCACGAGGTCAGCCATGCGCCCGATCACCGGGTTGCAGCTCAGGCCCGAGGTGGTATCCGATCCGCCGCATTCCACGCCGATCACCAGCGACGACACGGGGCAGGGCACGCGGCGCGCGCGCGACGCCCGGAGCGAAAGCTGCGCGGCCTTGCGCGTGCCTTCGGCAATGCAATCGACCGTGCCGTTGGGCTGCAGGTGCACGCGCTCGACGGGTTTGCCGGCGGCCTGGATGCGGCGCGCGACTTCTTCGGTGGACGACGGCTCCAGCCCGACCAGCAGCACCGACGCGATATTGGGGTTGCGGCCCAGGCCTGCCAGCGATTCGAAGGCGAAATCCAGGTCGGCGCCGAACTGTCCGCGCACGAACAGCGTGGTCACGGGAATGCAGCCGCCCACGGTGCGCGCGATGGCGCGCGTGACCGGGTTGCAGTTATCCATGACCGAGACCACGGCGACCCAGTTGCGTACGCCGACCGCGCCGTTCTCGCGCGGGTATCCGAGAAAGGTGGTTGTCATCTGTCTTAGCCCTTGTGCAGGTCGCCGCGCGCGCGCGCCGACTCGATGTTGTGAACATGCATGTGTTCGCCGGCACGGATCGCGTGGCTGGCGCGGCCGATGACCTGGCCGTACTTGAGGATTTCCTGGCCCGCCGAGGTGTCGGCCACGCATACCTTGTGGCCGAACGGGACGTCCTGCAGCAGGACCAGCTTTCCCGACCGCTCGCCTTCCAGGGCGCAGGCGTCACCGGCATGGCCGGCGTCCAGCAGGGTGGCCACGTTGTCGGCCGGGTTGAGTACGATGGCTCGAGGCATTGATAAACTCCTGTATAGGTGTTGAGATGCAATGTAGAGAATCGCTGCGGGCTTAGTCAAGGATTAACACGCTTACCCCCGAGAAAACCACTATTCTTACGTAGAAGTCCTATATAGAAGTTGTTGACATCGACAGTGCGCGTGTCTATCGTCATAGCAACGGGGCCGCCGGGGTGCGGCACCGGATTCCAACAACCGAGGACAGGCATGAAGGTGGCATCACACCTGGAAAAAATTGCGAAGCTACAGGCGTTGCGCGGGCGCCTGGATCCGCTCCAGGATTTCGAGCTGTGGTTCTGGGCGGGCATGACGGCGGGAACCCATGCGGTCAATGCAGCACTGCACCAGGCCGGGATCACGCTCGACGACGATATGTTTCCGACGCAGCCCGGGGTCTATCTGGTGCCGCAGCCGGACGGCAGCCTGAAGGCGGCGTTCCGGCCGCTTGGCGACGTGCTGCACGTCGGCCGTCCGAAGGTGGAGGCGCCGGTGCCCGCGGACATTGCCGCGATGATGGAAGACATGGAGCGCATCGAGCACTACCGCGACCCGTGCCTGCGCGAAGGCCTGGTGCCGACGCAGGCGATCGCGCAGAACTGCGAAGCCGCGCTGCAACGGTGCCTGCGCGTGCTGGCACAGCGCATGGAAGGAGGCGCGCGTGGACATTGAAGGACACATGGCGATTGCACGCCGCATCGAGGCATCAATGCATAAGTGCGGGCCAACCGATCACGAGATGACGATCGAGGCCGCGATGCTGGCCGGCACGCACTGGCTGAATGTGCTGCTGCACAAGCTCGGCACCACGCCGCCGCAGCAGGACGTGTTCCACAGCTACCTGCTGACGGTCAATGAAATCCGGCGGCTCGCGGTGGCGGCGGAAAAGCCGCTTGCGGCGCTTGCCGCGATCGAGGACAGCCGCGCGCCGTACGTGCGCGGCAATCACGCCGGCGGCGAAGCCGCGGCCGAACGCGCGCTGACGCTGCTTTCGCTGATCCGGGCGACGGCGCTTGGCGCCACGTGAGCCGGCGGCGCGTGAACCGCAAACAGATCAAGAGACAAGTACAGAGTCAGACAAGGAGCCAACAGTGAAGGCAGTCCGCGTAGTACCAGGCCCGGAGGGCGGCAAGGTTGAAGTGCAGGATATTCCCGTGCCTGTCGCGGCGGCGGGCCAGGTGCTGGTGAGGGTCCGCGCATCGGGCCTGAACCGGGGGGAAATCAACCAGGCGAAGGAGCTGCGCAGCGGCAACACCATCACCACCGGCGTCGAGTTCGCCGGGGAGGTGGCCGAGGTCGGCGAGGGCGTGCACGGCTGGCGCAAGGGCGACCGCGTCATGGGTCATGGCCGCGGCTGCCAGGCCGAGTATGTGGTGGCCGACCCGTTGGCGCTGATCGCCGTGCCGGACGGCATGTCGTGGATCGACGCGGCGGCTTTCCCCAATGTCTTCATCACCGCGCACGACGCGCTGGTGGTCAACGGGCAGCTCAAGGCCGGCGAGTCGGTGCTGATCAATGGCGCTTCGGGCGGCGTGGCGATGGCCGCGATCCAGATTGCTTCGCTGATGGGCGCGAAGCCCGTCATCGCCGCGTCGCGTTCGGCTGCCAAGCTGGACAAGCTCAGCCAGTATGGCGTGGATGTCGGCATCGATGCGTCGAAAGACGACCAGGTCGAGGCGGTCATGGCGGCGACCGGCAACAAGGGTGTCGACATCATCATCGACACCGTCGGTGGTCCGGTGTTCGAGGCCAACATGAAGAGCCTTGCTGTCAAGGGTCGCCTGGTGAACATCGCACGGCTCGGTTCGGCCACGGCCCAGATCGACCTGTCGATGCTGTGGCTCAAGCGCCTGCAGCTGATCGGCGTGACCTTCCGCACGCGTACCGAGCAAGAGCGGCTCGAGTGCATCCAGGCCTGCGCGCGCGACATGCTGCCGTTCCTGCGCGCCGGCCGCGTGCGGCTGCCGATCGACCGCACCTTTGCCATGACCGACATCGGCGCGGCCCACGAATACATGAAGCAGGACCAGCACGTCGGCAAGATCGTGCTGCTGGTCGACTGAAGCCATCGACACAAGAGGAGACATCATGACCATCGAAATCAAGCCGTTGACCGGCTCCGTGGGCGCCGCCGTCACCGGCGTCAACCTGAACGACCCGATCAATGACGCCACTTTCCAGGTTCTGCACCAGGCCTTCCTGGAGTACGGCATGCTGGTCTTTCGCGGCCAGTTCCTGCAGCCGGCGGCACAGGTGGCGTTCGCTCGCCTGTGGGGCACGCCGGTCCAGGGCAACCCGCTGCTGAAGGGCCTGGCGGAATTCCCGGAACTGTTCCAGGTCACCAAGATACCGAAGGAGACGGCCTCCACCGAGGCCTGGCACTCCGACTCGATCTACACCGAGGTGCCGCCGAAGATCTCCATCCTGTCGGCGGTGACGATCCCGGTCGGCGGCGACACCATGTGGTGCAACCAGTACGCCTCGTACGAGCGGCTGTCGCCCACGATGCAACGCCTGATCGAAGGGCTGCGCGCGCGCTTCACGGGCGCCCGCCTGGCAAAAATGACGGGCTCGGACAAGGTGCCTTCGGCCGTGCATCCGATCGTGCGCACGCACCCGGAGACCGGGCGCAAGGCACTCTATGTCGGCCATCCGGACACGGCGCAGTGCATCGAAGGCATGACCGAGGCGGAAAGCCGTCCGCTGCTCGACTTCCTGTACGAGCACTCGGTCACCCCGGACAACGTCTATCGCCACATGTGGCAGGAGGGCGACGTGGTCATGTGGGACAACCGCAATACCATGCACTACGCCGTGCATGACTACGGCAATGCCGAGCGCGTGCTCAACCGAGTGACGCTCGAAGGCGACGTGCCCCGCTGAGCGGCACCCATACCGGCACCGCCCTGGCCGCCATTGGCCAGTGGCGTTGCCCGGCGCACTGCGTCCCGCGCGGGACGGCGCGGTCCACAGGAGAGTGAGAAATGCAGATAGGGATCCCGACTGAGACCCGGGAGGGGGAGGCGCGCGTCGCCGCCACGCCCGAGACGGTCAAGAAGTACGTCGCCCAAGGCCACAAGGTCGTGGTGCAGGCGGGTGCCGGCGTACGGGCCAGCCAGCCGGATGCGGCCTATGAGGCCGCGGGCGCACGCATCGGCAGCGCGGCCGACGCCCTTGGCGCGCAACTGGTGCTGAAGGTGCGCGCGCCCGAGATCACCGAGCTGGCGCACATGAAGCCGGGCGCGGTGCTGGTGGGCATGCTCAATCCGTTCGATGCCGAGAACAAGGCGCGCATGTCCGCCGCCGGCATCACGGCCTTCGCGCTCGAAGCCGCGCCGCGCACCACGCGCGCGCAGAGCATGGACGTGCTCTCCTCGCAGGCCAATATCGCCGGCTACAAGGCCGTGCTGGTCGCCGCCCATCACTACCAGCGTTTCATGCCGATGCTGATGACCGCTGCCGGCACCGTCAAGGCCGCGCGCGTGCTGATTCTCGGCGCCGGCGTGGCCGGCCTGCAGGCCATCGCCACGGCCAAGCGCCTGGGCGCGGTGATCGAGGCCTCGGACGTGCGCCCGGCCGTGAAGGAGCAGATCGAATCGCTCGGCGGCAAGTTCCTGGACGTGCCGTTCATCACCGACGAAGAGCGCGAGATCGCGCAAGGAGTGGGCGGCTATGCGCGGCCGATGCCGCCGGACTGGATGCGCCGCCAGGCCGAGCTGGTCCACGAGCGCGCGAAGCAGGCCGACATCATCATCACCACGGCGCTGATCCCCGGCCGCAAAGCTCCGGTACTGCTGCAGGAAGACACGGTCAAGCAGATGAAGCCCGGTTCGGTCGTGGTCGACCTGGCCGCGGCTCAAGGCGGCAACTGCCCGCTGACCGTGGCCGACGAAGTGGTCGAGCGCCATGGCGTCACCTTCGTCGGGCACACCAACCTGGCCAGCATGGTCGCGGCCGACGCCTCGGCGCTCTATGCCCGCAACGTGCTGGACTTCCTCAAGCTGGTCATCGACAAGGAAGGCCAGTTCACGCTCAACCTCGAAGACGACATCGTCGCCGCCTGCCTGATGACGCGGCGCGAAGAAGCGGCCCTGGCCTGCTAAGGAGAGACCGATGGAAATGGTGAACCACACGGTGATCAACCTGATCATCTTCGTGCTGGCGATCTACGTGGGCTACCACGTGGTCTGGACAGTCACGCCCGCCTTGCATACGCCGCTGATGGCGGTGACCAATGCAATCTCGGCCATCATCATCGTCGGCGCCATGCTGGCCGCCGGCCTGACTGAAGGCGGCGTGGGCCGCGCGATGGGCACGCTGGCCGTGGCGCTGGCCGCCGTCAATGTGTTCGGCGGTTTCCTCGTCACGCAGCGCATGCTGGAAATGTTCCGCAAGAAGGCGCCCAAGGTGAAGGCCGAAGGGAAGGCCGAAGCAAAGGCGCCGGCCCATGCCGGCGGCGAACTGGTGGAGATGCAGCGATGAATGCCCTGTCCATGAATACGGTGACGCTGTTCTACCTGGGGGCGTCGGTCTGCTTCATCCAGGCACTGAAGGGCCTTTCGCATCCGGCTTCTGCCCGCAAGGGCAATGCCTTCGGCATGATCGGCATGGCGGTGGCGGCGCTCACCACGGTGGCGCTGATCGCCAAGCTCAAGAGCGAGTTCCTGGCGTCTGGCGCGGCGGGCACGGAGACGGGCTTCGGCCTGTCGCTGATTCTTGCCGGGCTGGTGGTGGGCGGTGGTATCGGCGCCTACGTGGCCAAGAAGGTCGAGATGACCAAGATGCCCGAACTGGTCGCCGCCATGCACTCGCTGATCGGCCTGGCCGCGGTGTGCATTGCCGTGGCGGCGGTGGCGGAGCCTGCGGCCTTCGGCATCGCGCCGGCGGGCTCGCACGAGATCCCGACGGGCAACCGCGTCGAGCTGTTCATCGGCTGCTTTGTCGGCGCCATCACGTTCTCCGGTTCGGTGATCGCGTTCGGCAAGCTGGCCGGGCGCTACAAGTTCCGCCTGTTCCAGGGTGCGCCGGTGGTGTTCGCCGGCCAGCACATGCTGAACCTGGCGCTGGCGGTCGCGATGGTCGGCTTCGGCATCGCGTTCTTCATGACGCAGGAGTGGCTGCCGTTCCTGGCGATGCTCGCCATTGCCTTCGTGCTTGGCGTGCTGATCATCATCCCGATCGGCGGAGCCGACATGCCGGTGGTGGTGTCGATGCTGAACTCGTACTCGGGGTGGGCGGCCGCCGGCATCGGCTTCTCGCTGAACAACCCGATGCTGATCATCGCCGGCTCGCTGGTGGGTTCGTCCGGTGCCATCCTCTCGTACATCATGTGCAAGGCGATGAACCGCTCGTTCTTCAACGTGATCCTGGGCGGCTTCGGCAGCGATGCCGCAGCAGCCGGTGCCGGCGGCTCGCAGGTGCAGCGCAATGTGAAGTCGGGCTCGGCCGATGATGCATCATTCCTGATGGGCAATGCCGAGACCGTGATCATCGTGCCGGGCTACGGCCTGGCCGTGGCGCGCGCGCAGCATGCCCTGAAGGAACTCACGGAGAAGCTGACCGAAAAGGGCGTGACGGTGAAGTACGCGATCCACCCGGTGGCCGGCCGCATGCCGGGCCACATGAACGTGCTGCTGGCCGAGGCCGAGGTGCCGTACGACCAGGTCTTCGAAATGGAAGACATCAACAGCGAATTCGGCCAGGCCGACGTGGTGCTGGTGCTCGGCGCCAACGACGTCGTGAACCCTGCGGCGAAGACCGACCCGAAGTCGCCGATCGCCGGCATGCCGATCCTGGAGGCCTTCAAGGCCAAGACCGTCATCGTCAACAAGCGCTCGATGGCGTCCGGCTATGCCGGGCTGGACAACGAACTGTTCTACATGGACAAGACCATGATGGTGTTCGGCGATGCCAAGAAGGTGGTCGAGGACATGGTCAAGGCTGCGTAAGCAGGCTTTCACGCAGACAACAGAGAACACAGGAGACATGGCAATGACGCAGCACGATGGACGCGGCCTGGGCCCGTTTGCCGATCTGGAGGGCAAGGTGGCGCTGGTCACCGGCGCCTTCAGCGGGCTTGGCCTGCATTTCGCGAAGACGCTGTCGCGCGCCGGCTGCAAGGTGGCATTGGCCGGGCGGCGCGTGGGCGAGGGCGAGGCCTTGCTGGCCGAACTGCGCAAGCAGGGCGGACAGGGGTGCGTGGTCGCGCTCGATGTCAGGGACCCCACCTGGGTCGATGCGGCATTCGAGGGTGCGCGGCGCGAACTCGGGCCGGTACAGATCGTCGTCAACAGCGCCGGCATCGCCACCACGGGCGCGGCCATGGAGGTGGACGAGGCGCAGTGGCAAAGCGTGATCGACACCAACCTGAACGGCGCCTGGCGCGTCGCGCAGCGCGCCGCGCGCATGATGCGCGATGCCGGGACGGGCGGCAGCATCATCAATATTGCCTCGATCCTTGGCCTGCGCGTGGCGCAGCAGGTGCCGGCGTACACCGCGGCCAAGGCGGGGCTGATCCATCTCACGCGCTCGCTGGCGCTGGAGTGGGCGCGCCATGGCATCCGTGTCAATGCGCTTGCGCCGGGCTATTTCGAGACCGATATCAACCGCAGCTTCTTCGAGACCGAAAGCGGACAGGCGCTGATCCGGCGTATCCCGCAGCGCCGGCTCGGACAGCCGCGCCAGCTCGACGGCGCGCTGCTGTTGCTGGCCTCCGACGCGTCCGATTTCATGACCGGCACGGTGCTGCCGGTAGACGGCGGCCATTCCATCAATTCGCTTTGAGGCAAGCCATGTCTGAAGTCCATGATTTCGCCGGCACGGTGCCGGTGCGCGCGCAGCACCGCTTCGACCAGGCGGCCCTGGAGCGCTGGATGGCGCAGCACGTCGACGGCTATGCCGGGCCGCTGACGATCGACCAGTTCAAGGGCGGGCAATCGAACCCCACTTACCGCCTGCGCACGCCGGGGCGCAGCTATGTGCTGCGGCGAAAGCCGCCCGGCCAGCTGCTCAAGGGTGCCCATGCGGTGGAGCGCGAAGCACGCGTGATGGCGGCGCTGGGGCAGGCGGGCTTTCCGGTACCGCGCATCCACGGACTCTGTACCGACGATGCGGTGATCGGCAGCTGGTTCTTCGTGATGGACCTGGTCGAAGGCCGGATCTTCTGGGATGCCGGCTTCGCCGACGTGCCGTCCGGCGAGCGCGCTGCCTACATGGATGCGATGAACGCGACGCTGGCCGGGCTGCATGCGATCGATCCCGACGCCGTCGGGCTTGGTGACTACGGCAAGGCCGGCGGCTATGTCGCCCGCCAGGTGGCGCGCTGGTCGCAACAGTACCTGAGCGACGAGCTGGCCGGGCGGCATCCGGCAATGGACCGGCTGGTTGACTGGCTGCCACGGCACCTGCCCGCCACCGACGACGTTGCCATCACGCACGGCGACTTCCGGGCCGATAACCTGATTTTCCATCCCGCCGAGCCGCGCGTGCTGGCCGTGCTGGACTGGGAACTGTCGACCCTGGGCGATCCGCTTGCCGACTTCGCGTACCACGCCATGATGTTCCGCATGCCGCCCGATATCCTGGGCGGCATCGCGGGGCGCGATCTGGCGGCGGCCGGCTTGCCTGACGAGGCGGGGTACGTGGAGGCCTATTGCCGTCGAACCGGTCGCGACGGTATTGGCAATCTGGACTTCTACATTGCCTTCAATATGTTCCGCTTCGCGGCGATCCTGCATGGCGTCAAGGGCCGTGCCGCACGCGGGACCGCCTCCAGTGCCGAGGCGCATGCCATGGGCGAGCGCTTTGCGCGCGTGGCCGATTTGGCCTGGGAGCAGGCGCGGCGAGTGAGTTGAGCGGGGGGGCCGGTGGGGGCTTTGTGGTGGCGCCTGCCAAGCACGCCAACCCCATCATTAACCCATTCACCCGCAAATCAAAAAAATCGCCGCTTGCGGCGGCGATAGGGAAGGGGGTCGTCATCAAGATGGGGGTCTCAACGACAAGGACATTATAGCTTATGTATTAAGACATTACATACAACCTTGGTAGGGTCTTGCTGAGCGACAACCAGCAATGAAAATGTGCATTGCCGTTTACTCAGTAAGGCTTGCCAAGGAACAGATAGAAACTGTAGACGCCGGCCGCAGCGCGCCCATACGCGAGGTAAAGCGGACCGACCGGGCTATCGAGCGCAAGAAAGACCGAGGCCGACTTGAGCAGGCCGGTGGGACTCCCCGGCACCAGCGGATCGCCGACGCGGCCGGCTTCCAGCGACATGCCGGCATAGACACCCTCCAGCAGGCTCTGCCGCACCAGCTTGTTGTAGTAGACGATGCGCGCGAACTGCAGGTTGCCGCCCAGCAACTGGCCCGTGGTGTAGCCGGACTGCTGCAGGAAACCGCCCCACTGGAACAGGTCATAGCGCGGCAGCGGGTTGTCGCCGATCTTGCTGCCGGCCTTGAAACCCAGGTTGAAGGTGCTGTTGCCGAACGAGAACGCATAGGTGCCGTCGATGGTGCCCTTGACATAGGCGTCGTTGGCCCCCAGTCCTGGCTGCGAGGCGTAGATCTTCAGCCAGCCCGCGTAGCCGCTGCGCGGGAAGGACGTACTGTCGAGCTGGTCCAGGAAGATGCGCCCGGTAATGGCCCCCGTTCGGATATGGCCGTTCCCCGGTGATAGCTGCGCGGGGCCTGTGCTGAGCGAGGCGTCCACGGTACCGGCCTGCACGCCGATGCGGGCTTCCCCGTATTTGGTGAACTGGCTGCCGAAGTCCAGCGATGCGCTATAGCTGCGCACGTCGTACTGGGCAATCCGCGTGCTGCCCTGGTAGATGTTGACGGGCCGGCGCTCGATGTCGATGCGCGGCGCCACGAAGAAGTACTGGCGAGTATTCAGCGGCTGGTAGAACTCGCTGTGCAGCGCGGAGGTCTGGCCCACCTGCAGGTCATTGCGCCATTCGGCGCCAAGCGAGTTGATCCACGTGCGCCGGTGGCTGGCGACCAGGTTGAAGTACGCGTCGCCGCGGAAGTCCGTATTCAGTCCCAGCCCGAAGCGCAGGTAGTTCGGGCCGTAGGTCTTCTCCACGGCATCGACGGCCATGATGCGCCGGCCTGGCTCCTCCAGGAAGCCGTAGTTCACATGTTCGAAGTCGCCGGTGCCGAACAGGTGCCGCATGTCGAGGTCGAGCTGCGCCTGGTCGATCGGCTGGCCAGGCTTGGTCTCCATCACCGATGCGGCATAGGCGGGATTGACCCGTTCCAGCGGCGCAAAGCGGATTTCGTCGACGGGGCGCAGGTCCGGTGGCGCCAGGGTTTGCTGGCGCGTGCGCAGCGCCGCGTATTGCTCCGGCGGCAGCGCCAGCGGCGCAAGGCGGTCGGCGACCTTGCGCGCGGCGGCCTCGCCGATCGGGATGGTGTCGGTCAGGTGGTCGAAATCGCTGGCGGAGAAGTCTCCCAGCTCCGGCAGGATCAGCACGTCGGTGGGCTTGAGCAAGGCCAGCGAGCTGCGCACATTCTGCTCGGTCAGAATGTTGAGCATCTGCCCCGTGACGCCGAGGATCGAGTTCAGCTCGTCGCGCCGCATCAGCGGCGTGCCCAGGTTGACGGCAATCACGATATCGGCGCCCATCTTGCGCGCCACGTCGACCGGGAGGTTGTCCGTCAGGCCGCCGTCGACGAGCAGGTGTCCTTCGTATTCGGCCGGCGCTACGGCGCCAGGCACCGACATGCTGGCGCGCATTACCTGCGCGAGTTCCCCCTTGCTGAAGACGACCGGGGTGCCCGCGACCAGGTCGGTGGCCACGGCCCGGTAGGGAATCGGCAACTGGTCGAACTCTCGGTAGCCCGGCACCTTGGCCAGTTGCCGCAGCACCGTCTCCAGCTGCACGCCCGAGACCGCACCCTTGGGCAGCTGGATCTCCCCGTCCTTGATGCCGATCTCGGGCGTGAACAGGTTGGTGTAGTCGTCGAGCTTGCGGCGCACCGTCAGGTCCTGGCGCGGCGGGCGCTCCTTGAAGATCTTCGCGGTCGACAGCCCGGCTACGAGCGTTTCCATATCGGCCGGCGCCATGCCGCTGGCGTAGGCGCCGCCGACGAGCGAGCCCATGCTGGTGCCTGCGATGCAGTCCACCGGCACGCGCATCTCTTCCAGCACCTTGAGCACGCCGATATGCGCCGCGCCCCGCGCGCCGCCGCCGGACAGCACCAGGCAGATGCGCGGACGGCCCAGGCCGGGCGCAGGCACCGCGGGGGGCGGCGCCTGCGTGACGGCCGGCAGCGGGCCGGGCGCCGGTGCCGGCTGATCCGTGGCCCCGGCCGCGCGCGCGCTGCCCAGCACCAGCCAGAGCGCGGCAGCAGGCAGTGCAGCCAGCCATAGGGATCGGGTCGCAACGTTCATGGGACAGGTCCGTGGACGCCGGGAGGTACGGCTCGGGGCGCCCGGCCGCGCAAGGGTGTCGGTGACGGGCCGGCCACGCTTGTGGATATCTTGGCGCAAAGCCTGCAGCCCGACACCCGCCGTCGAAACAATTCATCATGGCCCGCGGAAGCGTTCAGATCGCCGCACCGCACCACAACTTGCCAGGCGCCGCGCGCACGGAACGGCTACCATCTACGTGACAGGCAAGGTTCTGGGGACCGAATGCACGGTTATTTCTTCTGCCAGACCGCCGCGGGGCAACTGACCCTGATTCCTCGGGAAAAAGACTGGATGCTGATGTTGGGCAACGGCGTCGTGGGACGCTATCCGGATGCCCAGGCGGCGGTGGACGCCCTCCACGAGGGCGAATTGCGGGTGCGCGGGCAGCCACTGGATGCCCGGGGCCTGGGCGTGCCCAGGCGCGCGCATGACTGGCTCTACCATGTGTTGAGCCGCTGAGCGGCCCGCCGGGACGCCGGCGCCCGAAGGAGGGAACCGCCATGACTGCACTAGTCGAGTGGGCCCGCGAGCATACCTGTCGCCTCTTTCCCATGTCGGCGCAATACAGCCGCGGCAACGGCAGCGAGGTGGAGGTGAACTGGCAGGCGGAGCCGCCAGGGTCCGGCGGCCGCCAGCGCCACGGCGCTGCGTTGCAGTTCGACCAGGATGTGATCGACGCAGTCTATGTCGCTGACTCGGCCGAGCTCGCGCGCATCGGCGGCAAACTGACGGACGTCGTGTCGCGCTGGCTGGCGGGCGACGATATCGCGTGCCTGAGCGGCGACAGGCTGGTGATCCCGGTCGGGAACACGCTGCTGAATCACTGATCCGCGTTGTGCCGGCAACGGCACGCCGGCCGGCTGCCCGGGCCGGGCATATACTGTCGCCAATGCCGGCGTAGCCGGCTTTGCGACTTCGAGCTGTTCCGTGTCCGACCATCCCGCCCATCCTGATCAAGACGACCCCCGTCCCGTGCCGCCCGAGCGGCCTGGCGACGACGAATGTTGCGGCTCCGGCTGCGATCCCTGCATCTTTGATTACTACTACCAGGAACTGGAGCGCTATCGCGACGAGCTGAAGGCCTGGGAGGCGCGCCAGGCGGCCCGCCAGTCCACAGAGGATTCGCCCACTTGAGCGCGCTCGCCGATTTCGTGCGGCAGCATCCGCGCCTGTTCGTGCTGACCGGCGCGGGCATCAGCACCGACTCCGGCATCCCGGGCTATCGCGATGCGAACGGCCAGTGGCAGCGTTCGCAGCCGATCACGCTGCAGGCCTTCCTGGGCTCGCATGCCGCGCGCCAGCGCTACTGGGCGCGCAGCATGATCGGCTGGCCCGTGGCCGCGGGCGCGCAGCCCAATGCCGGTCATCATGCACTGGTGGCGCTGGCGCGGCAGGGGCATGTGGCGCGGCTGGTGACGCAGAACGTGGACGGGCTGCACCAGCGTGCCGGCAGCGAAGACGTGATCGAGCTGCACGGCAGCATTGGCAGCGCGATCTGCCTGTCGTGCGGCACGCGTCATGACCGCGCCGGCATGCAGCGCTGGCTGGCCGAGCAGAACGGCGCGTTGCGCGATGTGCTGGCCGAGCCCGCCGCCGATGGCGATGCCCACTTCGAATCGCCGCTGTTCGCGCAGTTTCGCGTGCCGTCGTGCGAACGCTGCGACGGCCTGCTCAAGCCCGACGTGGTCTTCTTCGGCGAGTCCGTGCCGCGCGAACGCGTGGACGACGCGCGCGCGGCATTGTCGCAGTCTGACGCCGTGCTTGTGGTCGGCTCGTCGCTGACGGTGTATTCGGGCTATCGCTTCTGCGTCTGGGCCGGCCAGATGGGCAAGCCGGTGGCCGTGGTCAACCTTGGCGTGACGCGTGCCGATCCGATGCTCGCGCTCAAGGTCGAAGCGCCATGCGCGCAGGCGCTGTCCGAACTGACGGCGCAACTCGCGGCGGCCGGGTGATTGACCGGCGCGCCTGCGGCCGCTAGCATCGTCGCATTGGTTTTTCTGTTTCCCACGCTTCCGATCTCATGCACGCAGCCCGCCATCGCCACGCCTTGCCAGCCCTTGCGGCCGGCGCGCGCGCACGCGGCCTGGCGGCGTCGATCTCGGTCGCATCCCCTCCTCCTGTCGCATCGCCACCCCCGGCGACCGCCGGCGCGCCTGCGCTGCCGGCATTGCTTGGCTGACGGGTTCTTCCCGCAGCACCTCCTGACGTCTCCGGTATCTGCCACCGTCGGCGCGCCATAGCGCCGATGGCACACACGCGTGCCGGAGCCTGCCATGCATTCGACAGGTGCAACACCATGCGCATTGACAATAACCTGGCGGCACAGACCGGTGCCGCTTCCGGCCAGCGCACGCTGGCCTCGCTGGGCGCCACGCCCCTTTTCGTGCTGCTGTGGAGCAGCGGCGCCATCTTCGCCCGCTGGGCGCTCGACCATGCCACGCCGTTCGCGCTGCTGACGCTGCGCTTTGCGCTGGCGCTGGCCGTGCTGGTCGCCATCGCGCTCGCACGCGGGCCCCTGTTGCCGCCGCGCGGCGAACGTTGGCTTGCCGCGCTTGCGGGCTTGCTGATGATTGCCGGCTACTCCATCGGCTATTTTCTCGCGCTGGAGCGCGGCCTGACGCCGGGCGTGCTGGCCACCATCCTTGGCGCGCAACCGATGCTCACGCTGCTGCTGACCGAACGGCGCTTTGGCGCGGCGCGGATGGCCGGACTGGCACTCGCGCTTGCAGGCCTGGTCATGGTGGTGGCGGACAGCTTGCTGATGGCGCGGCTGTCGCCGGCCGGCGTGCTGTTCGCGCTGGCGTCGCTGACGAGCGTGACGGTCGGCGCGATCCTGCAGAAGCGCCTCGCCAGCACGCCCGCGCAGGTGCTGCCGCTGCAGTACGGCGTGAGCACCGCGGCATGCCTGCTGTGCCTGGCGTTCCAGCCGTTCGTGTTCGACGCCACGCTGGCGTTCTTCGTGCCGCTGCTGTGGCTGGCGCTGGGGATTTCCGTGGCTGCGACGCTGCTGTTCTACCGGCTGATCCGGGCCGGCAATCTCGTCAACGTGACCAGCCTGTTCTACCTGGTGCCGGCGGGCACGGCCGTGTTCGACTACCTGCTGCTGGGCAACCGGCTGGCGCCGATGGCGATCGCCGGCATGGGAGCCATCCTGGCAGGACTGGCGCTCGTGTTCCGGCGCAGGCCGGAACACTGAAGCCCGCGCTCAGGCCGCCGCCTGGCCTAGGCACCGGCGCCCTTGCCGCTGACGCTGGGTGTATCCGGGCGGACGCAACCTGTCAGGCGCCGCGCAGTTGCTGGTCGGACTGCTGGAGGAACATGCCGGCTGGCCCGTCACGCCACAAGCGTTGCCGCCGGATGGCTGAGCGCTACCGGTCCTTCACTTCGACGCGGATGCCATCGGGCGCCACCGTGATCGCGCCGGGCTCGACGTCCTTGCCGCCAAAGCGCAGTTCGTCGGGCTTGAACGTGTAGATCGGGTAATCCTTCAACAGTTGCTGGGCGACTACGGCGCCGATCGCGTTGAGCTGCTCCCTGTACAGCGCCATGCCCTGCACTTGCACGTCCTGCACCGTCGGGTTGTCCAGCAGCACGGCGCGCTGCGTCTTGTCGTAGCGCAGCCCGCTGTTCAGCGAGAGCGTGCCGTTGACCGGCGGCGCTGCCGCTAGCCCATTGGTGAGCTGGGCGTCCATCTGCGTGGTGATGCGGTTGTTGGCGTCGTCGAGCACCAGGCGCGGGTGGGTGAGCTGCACGCTGACCACCTGCGCGTAGCGCAGCGTGGCCGGGAAGCGTTTGTCCACGGCCTGCTGCAGTTCCTGCTTCGTGAAGGTGTATTCGCCGGTCCAGATGTTGTAGCCGGCGTGGGCGGCGGTGGCCACGGCAAGGGTCGCCGCGGCGAATATGAGGCGTCGATGAAGGCGCATGTGGCGGGGGGTGCGCATTGGCGCAACGTTGTCTGCGTAGGTGCCTGTCAGACACGGATCGGCGCAGCAACGTTCCGGCGGCTGGGGACACGCAGCCACCCTATAAAGCATCCGGCTTCAGTAGTGCGGGGGGATTTCGTGCTGCGGGTTGGACTCGGCAGCGGTCGACGGGGCGCTGTGCACCTGCTGGTAGAGCGCGCGGAACTGCTCCTGGAGCAGGTCGAGCTGTTGCTGCTGGCGTGCGACGGTGAGGTTCAGCGTTTCGAGCAGGTCTTCCTGGAAGGCGAGCTTGATTTCCAGTTCTATGAGGCGGTCTTCCATGGCGTGTGTCTCCGGCTTCATCTCCGGCAAGGGCGCCGAGCCCGCGCATTGTAAGCGAGGCGCGGCGCTCGGGTCCTGCCGGAACCATCAGCCGGCTAACGCCTTACTGGTGCGGCGCGGGCTTGATCAGCATCCACAGCACGCCGAAGCGGTCCGTCACCATGCCGAATTTCTCGGCGTAGAAGGTCTGGGCGAGCGGCATCATCACCTGGCCGCCTTCGGTCAGGCCGTTGAATGCTTTTTCCAGCGCTGACACATCGTCATAGGAGATCGACAGCGCGACACCCTGGAACTGTGGCTTGCCCGAGCAGCGGCCATCGGACACCATGATCAGGCTGTCGCCGACCGTGAACTCGGCGTGCATCACCTTCTCATCCATGTCGGGCGTGGGAGCGCAGCCTTCGCTGGCGGCTGCCTTGTCCTTTTCGGGGTTGTCCTTGAACCGCATCAGCATGCCGGGCTTGGCGCCGATCGTCTTCTTGTAGAACTCGAGAGCTTCCTCGCAACGGCCTTCGAAGAACAGATAAGGCTGGACTAGCATGGACATCTCCTGGTGTGGCCATCCCGCGGACGGCCTTGGGAATCAGTCTGGAACCGGGCCCGCGGCACCGGTGGCGAGCGGCGACACTGCGTTTGTGTACGCCGTCCACAATACCTTAGCAAAGAACCAGGACGGCGTCCACATCGCTTTGCCACGGCCCGGCGACGCCTGTCGCAGCCTATGCGATGCCATGGCATGGCCGCGCCGCCTGGCCATCTCCAATCTGGCACGGCGGGCACCGACAGACAAATGGGGTTGCAGTTACGAACTCACCGACCCGCGCCTGTTCCAGGTCATTGCCAATGCGCAAAGCAGCGCCGCCCCGACACCGCCCCGCGGCGCGGCCACGGCGACTGCGCCATGACTGCGCGGGGACTTACCGCTCGCGGTTGAGGAACGTCCCTGGGGACGAACCAGTCGAGAGTTTTTAAGGCGCGTTCGCCAGTATTGAACGGTCCGGATTGGTTTGCCAGGACGCCGGGTTTGGCGCAAGCCCGCCGCCGTGTCACAATTCGCTTTTAGACCTCCCCGGCACCTGATTCGGCCCGTGACCCGGCCAGCCGAGTCCCCGAGCTTGCGGCCCCCGACCGAAAGCTGCTCCAGGAGCCGACAAATTCACATAGATTGACTGGCGATGACTACCATCCTTCAGCACATTCCCACCGGCCAGCGCGTCGGCATTGCGTTCTCTGGCGGCCTGGACACCAGCGCGGCGCTCCTCTGGATGCGCCAGAAGGGCGCCATCCCCTACGCCTACACCGCCAACCTGGGCCAGCCGGACGAGCCCGACTACGATGACATCCCGCGCCGCGCCAAGGCCTACGGCGCCGAGGAAGCCCGCCTGGTGGACTGCCGCGCCCAGCTGGTCGCCGAAGGCATTGCCGCGCTGCAGTGCGGTGCCTTCCACATCTCGACCGCCGGCATCACCTACTTCAACACGACCCCGATCGGCCGCGCCGTCACCGGCACCATGCTGGTTGCCGCGATGAAGGAAGATGGTGTCAATATCTGGGGTGATGGCAGCACGTTCAAGGGTAATGATATCGAGCGCTTCTACCGCTACGGCCTGCTGACCAACCCGGGCCTGCAGATCTACAAGCCGTGGCTGGACCAGCAGTTCATCGACGAACTGGGCGGCCGTGCGGAAATGTCGGAATTCATGCGCCAGAACGGCTTCGACTACAAGATGTCGGCTGAAAAGGCGTACTCCACCGATTCCAATATGCTGGGCGCCACGCACGAAGCCAAGGACCTGGAGCACCTGGACTCGGGCATCCGCATCGTGCAGCCGATCATGGGCGTGCAGTTCTGGCGCGATGACGTCGAAGTCAAGCGCGAGGAAGTCACCGTGCGCTTCGAAGAAGGCCAGCCGGTCGCGCTGAACGGCAAGACCTTCGCCAACGCCGTCGACCTGTTCATGGAAGCCAACCGCATCGGCGGCCGCCATGGCCTGGGCATGAGCGACCAGATCGAGAACCGCATCATCGAAGCCAAGAGCCGCGGCATCTACGAAGCCCCGGGGCTGGCACTGCTGTTCATCGCCTACGAGCGCCTGATCACCGGCATCCACAACGAAGACACCATCGAGCAGTACCGCGACAACGGCCGCCGCCTGGGCCGCCTGCTGTACCAGGGCCGCTGGTTCGACCCGCAGGCCATCATGCTGCGCGAAACCGCCCAGCGCTGGGTGGCCGGCGCCGTCACTGGCGAAGTCACCATCGAACTGCGCCGCGGCAATGACTACTCGATCGTCAACACCACCTCGCCGAACCTGACCTACAAGCCGGAACGGCTGACGATGGAAAAGGGCGAGTCGATGTTCACCCCGCTGGACCGCATCGGCCAGCTGACCATGCGCACGCTGGATATCGTGGATACCCGCGAGAAGCTGCAGACGTACGCGAAGACGGGGCTGCTGTCGTCGTCGGTCAGTGCTTCGCTGCCGAAGCTGGAAGACTGAGCAGACGCGCAGTGACCGCGCCGCGCAGTGGCGCGGCGCGATACACGAAAACCGGCACCCTGTGGTGCCGGTTTTTTTTGGCCTGTAAACGGGCAAACGTTTTGTAGATTCGACGCACGGATCGTAGCTTTCCCAAGCTGCTGCACAAGGGATCCTCCATGTGTGGTGGCCTGCACGACTGAAAAGTCTGGCACGGCAATTGCGCAAGAGGTCTGGAGTCCCCGCCACGGAGCGGGACTTTGACAGCGCCGCAGATGCATCCAGCCCATGGTGGATGCATGCGGGCATCATGGAGACGATCATGCCAAGAGCATCCAGCATCGCGCAGGCCAAGGCGGACAAGCGGGCGGGCAAGTCGCCAAGCACCCAGGCCAGTCATTTTGTTCGCGACGAGATTGAAGCCGTGCGCAGTGGCAAGCATGGCGTGCGTTCGGCCAAGCAGGCCATCGCAATCGGTTTGTCGGAAGCGCGCCGCGCGGGCGTTGAAGTCCCGCAACCCAAGGCGGGTACCAAGGCGGCGACGGCCAAGCCTGCCGCCAAGAGTGGCGGCGACACGGTGGCGAGACGGCCTAGTTCGGAAAGCACGGCCAAGCGTCGCGAAGCCGCTACCAAGGCGCTCAAGCGCGAGAGCACGGCCGGGGCCTCGCACCAGGCGCTGTCGGCGCAGGCCAAGCGCGCGGCCGGCACGCGTACCGCGGCAGACCGCTCCGCGGCCGCCGAGAAGGCGGCCAAGACCAAGGGGGCGGCGGGCCGCTCCGAAGCAGCCCGCAAGGCCGCGCGCACGCGCGCATCGAAAAAGGCGCCCCGTTAGGCTGGTGCTTCGAGGTGCAGGCGCGGACGCTGGGCAGGCTCTTCGAGCCCCACAACCTGAGCGCCGCCGCGCGGGGCGTGGAGGTCCCGCGCAGGCAGGCCAGGCTTACCTCAGGCCTTCTTCACATAGGCACTGCACCAGCCGTTCGCTGCCACCTGCTTGCCGCCGAATATCGGGCATGGCCCCCACGCGTCATTGGCCTTTCCTTGAAACAGCTGGCAGTTGCTGCACTTCTGGCTCGCGTCATGCTTTGGGAACTTGGCCTTGTCGACCTTGGTGGTGTCGTGCTTATACCCTAGCGAGACGGCCTGGGGATCGGCCTCGTCAAGCTTGCCGGCTTGCGCCCTCACTGGAATCTGCACACCCGCCAGCGCTATGGTCGCGACACCGGATATACCTTTGAGAAACGTTCGTCGAGTTGCCATCGCTGCACCTCCTTTTGACGAGTCTGGGACGGATTGCCGCCGCCCGCATCGAGGCGACATCCACAATCAGAATCCCCCCTGCAGCAGTGAATGGCAAGCGGTCAGTTCAGCGTGGCTCCGGCCTGCTCAGGCGATCCCCTGCGGGATGGCTATGGCCGATGCGTGCGCAGCCAGTCGCGCAGGGCGTCGTTCATGCGTGTCTGCCACCCGTCGCCCATGGCGCGGAAGGCTTCCAGGACCTCGACGTCGTAGCGCACGCTGACGAGCTCCTTGCGCACCTCCTGCTTCGGGCGGCCGCGCCGTGGCTTCATTTGGGCGAATTGCTCGTCGCTGGGGACGAACGTGTCAGTGTCGGCTGCGATCCCACGCGCAATCGCTGCCTCTTCCACAGGGGTATTTCGAATTAGCTTGCTCATAGCGTTCGATCTCGCGGTTGTTTGCCTTGCGCAGGCTGATTACCTACGCAATAGAGGCGCCCAGCCATTGGCGCGTAGCCGATCTCGCGTAGCTCACCGTAGTCCCGGCGAGCATCCGGCGTACACCAGACCTCGGTCCAATCGATGGCAAGGGCCAGCGCCAGCGATACACCATGCTTCACCTTGTTGGCCACGTCCTTGCCGGGATCGTAGGTCAGATATAGTGTCATTTATTGTAGCTACATTAAATGAGGGGCGCAATGATGTCCGCACGTGTGCGGGAACTGGGAGGAACCGGGATCCGGAATTCCCCGCTTCGGCACGAGCGTAAGGATTTGCGCCCGCTTCCAACAGGGCTTCTTTCTGATTGTTCGGATGCATAGACTGGTGTGAGCACGCCCTCACGGGAGTTCACATGACCGCCTTGCCTGCCGACGATGGCAAACTGACCAAGCGCCGCGAATTCCTCGGCCGGCTTGGCAGCGTGGCCGCTCTGGCCAGCCTGTCACCCGCCAGCGTGGCCCAGGCTGGCAGTGCGACCGCCGCGGCCGCCTGCCTGCTGACCCCCGCTGCCACGGAAGGCCCTTTCTATCTGGGCGACGCCCGGTTGCGCAGCGATATCCGCGACGGCCGTCCAGGCCAGCCATTGCGCCTGCGGCTGACGGTCGTCGACGCCGATCGCGGCTGCATACCGGTGCCAGGCGCGCTGGTCAGCATCTGGCATTGCGATGCCGAGGGCAGCTACAGCGGTGAAGACGGCCCGCACGACACCACCCGCTTCCTGCGCGGCGTGCAGCAGACCGGCGCCGACGGTGCGGCGACCTTTCTTACCATCTATCCGGGCTGGTACCGGCCGCGTGCCGTGCACATCCACTTCAAGGTGCTGCTGGCGAATGCCGAGGTGCTGACCAGCCAGCTCTACTTCAGCGATGCGCTCAATCGCGAGGTGCTGGGCAATCACCCGGCGTACCGCACGCGCGGCGCGCCGACGCGCGGGAATACGCAGGATCCGATTGCGGGCAGCAACCCGCCGCTGGTGCGCGTGCGCAGCGCGACGGATTGGCTGGATGGGGAGTTCGTGGCAGGGATTGCGCGCGTCGCGCGTACAGGATGAGGATGGGAACTTACGCTTCGCCCTTCCGTGCGGCCGGTGCATCGGCCGCGAGCAGGTTGGCATCGCGGCAGAGCCGCCATTTACCGTCGGCCTCCCGGCGCAACAGCGTGAGCGTATAGCCCGAGCGGTGTACCGCCTCACCGCCCGGCGGCGTGACGGTCAGTTCGATGAAGTTGCGCAGGTAGGCCCAGTCGCCCATCACCTGCAATTCCCGGATGTCGTAGCTGCCCTGCATCGGCACGGACTTCATGCCTGCCGAAGCCTGCGCGAACGCGCGCTTGCCGAATGGCTCCTGGCCGGGAACCATGAAGACGACATCGTCGGTCATCAGGCTCAATACGGTGTCGGTATCGCCGCGCTGGCTGGCGGAGAACCAGTTTTGCACCAGTTCACGGATGGCGCGTTCGTCGTCTGCGGAATTCATGGCTGCCTCGCTGGTTTCTTGCTGCCCGGTCCAGGTGAGGATACTAGTGCATTGGGCGCCCGGGTCCCATCACTGCCGTGGTGCCGAGGAACCGTCTTCGTTTGCGACGCAAGGGACGTACCTCGCCCCCTGCATCCGCAAGCCTGCTCCTCCCGGCGCCTTCTCGAAAAGCCGCTGCCGCGAAGATGATGAATTTTCTACATCGAAGGCAGTTCTTACGTTGCGTGCGGAAGCGTCACAAGTACTGCAAGAGGCAAGGCAAAGCACATATGCGGGTTCTGGAGCAGGAACTTGCGGTGGTATGGCAGTTGCCTGTGCCCACGCAGGACCGGCGTGGAGGGCAGGCCGGCTGAAGGCTGGCCTGCCGGCCGGCCGCCACGGCTTCGATGGAGGACAGCATGAGCAAGACGATACTGATTTGCATGATGGTGGCGACCACCCTTGGCTCGCTGGCGGGCTGCAGCGCGACCGGCACGGCGTCCGGCTCGGGAGCGGGGGGCGGCACGGTGACCGGCTCTGGCTCGGTCACGGATACCAGCCGTCCGCGCAGCTCCGGTATGGCACCAGCCACGTCCTCGGGTGCTGGCACATCCAGTGGCGCCACCTCAGGCGGCACGTCGTCCACGGCGCCGCGTTACTGAGATGGCGTGACATAACGGCACAGGCTTAACGGATCAGTCGACGGGACGGTCGATCTGTCATGGCGGACACCGGCGATCTTTGCCGGTGCCCGCCGTTTGCACGGCATTGCCTGACCGCGCTATCTGAGTTTTCCGACGCTATCTAGCGGGAAGCCGTGCCGGCACTGGCGGACCTGCCAGCGGTCTGCCCTGCCGGCGTTGCCGCTTGCGCGGGCGATGCTTGTGCCGTTGCCGTGCGCTGTGACCAGCCGCCGCCCAGTGCCTTGTAGAGATCGACGCGGCTAGTCAGCCGTGCCAGCCGGATCGTGACCAGCGTCTGCTGCGCCGAGTAAAGCTGGCGCTGCGCGTCGAAGACCGGGAAGTAGTCGTCCACGCCATTGCGGAAGCGCATTTCCGACAGGCGCCGCGTCTCGCTGATCTCGCGTGCGAGCGATTCCTGCGCCGCGGCTTCGCGATCATAGGTCCCGCGCGCGGCGAGGCCGTCCGCGACTTCGCGAAATGCCTGCTGAATGGTCTTCTCGTAAGCGGCGACGTTGATGTCCTTTTGCACCCTGGACGCATCAAGCCTGGCCTGGTTGGCGCCGCCGTTGAAGATCGGCATGGTGATCGACGGTGCGAACGCCCAAGCCATGCCGCTCGTAAACAGCCCCGACAGGGCCGCGCTGGCCACGCCGATCGCCGCCGTCAGCGAGATGCTCGGGAAGAAGGCTGCACGGGCCGCGCCGATGTCGGCGTTGGCGGCCTTCAGCTGGTGTTCGGCGGCCATGATGTCGGGCCTTTGCTCGAGCAGCGCCGACGGCAGGCCGGCCGGCAGCTCGGCGACGAACGAGGTGTTCTCGAACGGCTGCGCCGGCGGCAGGTCCGCGGGCAACTGCGTGCCAATCAGCACCGTCAGTGCATTCTCGTCCTGCGCGACCTGGCGTGTGTATTGCTCCACGCCCACGCGCGCCGTTTCGAGCTGCGTCTGCGCGCGGTGCATATCGATCTGCGCCATGCCGCCGGCGCGCTTGCTGCGCTCGACCATCTGCACGGCAGCCTGCTGTATGTCCAACGTCTCCTGCGAAATCTTCAGCAGCTCCTTGTCGGCCTGCAGCGTCAGGTAGGCACTCGCGACTTCCGCCACCAGGCTGATCTGCGCGCTGCGCCGTACTTCCTGCACCGCCAGGTACTGCTCCAGCGCCTCATGCTTGAGGCTGCGCACGCGGCCGAATACATCCAGTTCAAAGGCATTGAAGCCAACCCCCGCCGTGTAGGCGTGAAGGACCGATGGCTGCCCTGGCGCGCGCAACGATCCGGGCACGCGCGAGGCGACCATGCCCGCGTTGGCGTTGATCGACGGGAACTGAGCCGCGCGCTGGATGCGGTACTGCGCACGCGCCTGGTCGATGGCCAGCGTCGCCATGCGCAGGTCGCGGTTATTGGCCAGCGCCAGTTCGATCAGCTGGCGCAGGCGCGGATCGGTGAAGAAGTCTTCCCAGCCGAGTTCGGCCGCCGGCGTCTGGGTCTGCGCCTGGGCTGGCGCCCGCCCTTGCCCCGCATTGCCCGTGCCCTGCGCGTAGGCAGGCCCGGTGGGCCAGGCATTGGGTACCGGCTGGTCGGGGCGCTGATAGGCGGGCTCCAGCGTGCAGGCCGTCAGCGCAATCGGAATGGCCGCCGCTGCAATGTGCCGCAGGGGAAGGAAGGTTCGCGTCTGTTTTGCTTTCATATGGCTCATCCGTGGTCAACCGGCAAAGGCGCGGCGCAGAAGTTGCGCGATGGCGACGCGCGGCCGGCCTTCGTATGCGATGTTGTGGGCGGGCTCGCTGAACAGCAGCCGGATCAGGCGGTGACGGGTCGCCATGTCGGGCCGCAGCGCCACGCCGATGAGTCCCTTGCGCGTGCGGGCGACGCGGCACGGCACCCAGCCCAGGGGCGCCAGCCAGAACGCGCCTTCGGCGTCGTCCGGTATGGATTGCGCGTGCGCGCACAGCAGTGCCGCGCCGTTGCACGAGAGGTCCCGCGTGACACCGGCGAACTCGCGCGCCGCGCCATCCTTGCCGTGAAGCCGAAGCAGCGCG
Source organism: Cupriavidus sp. WKF15 (assembly GCF_029278605.1). Taxonomy (NCBI): domain Bacteria; kingdom Pseudomonadati; phylum Pseudomonadota; class Betaproteobacteria; order Burkholderiales; family Burkholderiaceae; genus Cupriavidus; species Cupriavidus sp. WKF15. The sequence goes on along the minus strand of NZ_CP119573.1, from coordinate 643,535 downwards.
CGTGCCCGGTAGGGAAAACGCTCTTCCTTGCGTGGACGCGGCAGCTCGAAACAGACCAGCAGCGACGCCAGGTACAGCACCATCGACACCATCGTCCACGCGACGTTGAACGCCACGCCCTGCGCGTCGGCATCGGCGGCGATGGCGCGTGCCAGCCCCATGCCCGTCAGCACGAACAGCGCGCCATACAGCACGGCGAACTTGCCGTGCACGACGAGCCTGGAGCGGTCGAGTCCCTTGTTGGTCACCTTGAACGGCCGGCCGAAGGGCTTGAACACCGCGCTGGCCAGCGTCGCCGTGACCGCAAGCGCCGCGACGATCTGCGTCACCTCCGTGAAGACCGGCATGGCGCGCGATCCGGTTACCCAGATGCTGTAGGCCCAGTACAGCAGCAACGCAGGCACGCCATAGGCAAGGAACTGCAGCGGATCGCCGTACAGCGTGGGCACGTTCATGTACCAGTACAGCAGCGGCCCGGCGAGCAGCATCAGCGTGAAGGGCCGGCTGACCCAGTGCAGCAGCCCGTGCAGATAATGCAGGCGCTGCAGGCCCGTGTAGCCGCGCCCGCGCAGCGGCCCGTCGGCGGTAAGCGCGACCTGGATCGTCCCCAGGCCCCAGCGGCTGCGCTGGCTGATGTACTCGGGCAGGCCTTCCGCGGACAGGCCCACGCTCAGCCGCTCGTTCAGCCAGCGCGTGACATAGCCATGCGGCATGAGCTTGTAGGTCAGGTGGATGTCCTCGGTGACGGTGCCGGTCGGGAAGCCGCCGATGGTCTCCAGTGCTTCGCGCCGTACCACGAACGAGGTGCCGATGCAGAATGCCGTACCCCATGCATCCTTGGCCGGCTGCATGATGTCGAAGAAGGCGCGCTGCTCGTCGACCCAGCATTCGGTCGAGCGCAGGTTGTACTGGATCGGGTCGGCGTTGTAGTAGAACTGCGGCGTCTGCACCACGCCTACCCTGGGATCGTCGAACAGGCCAATGGTGCGCAGCAGGATACTTCGGTTGGGTGCGAAGTCCGCGTCCAGCACCATGATGTACGGCGCGCCCCTGTCCGGCTGCGCCGTGCTGTGCTGCAGGCCGTTGTTGAGGTTGCCGGCCTTGGCATGGGTGTTGTCGGGCCGCGTCACGTAGTTGGCGCCGACGCGCTTGCAGTAATCCTTCAGCCAGTCGCGCCGCGTATCGTCGAGCACCCAGACGCGGAAGTTCGGATAGTCGATCGCCAGCGCCGAAACGATCGTCTTCTCGAGGACTTCCAGTCCTTCGTTGTAGGTGGCGATGAAGATATCCACCGCCGGCGCCCGGCGGTTGCGCCGCAGCGCGGCTTCGCTGGCATCGGCGTCGGCACTGTGGTTCGACGTGCGGGTCAGCGTGATGATCGAGATCAGCGTGTAGGCGACCGTCATCGTCTCGAACCCAAAGAACACATGCGCCCACAGGCTGGCGAAATCCATGCGCCATTCGGGCAGGGTCTGCGAGAAGCGCCACACGTAGTAGACAATCAGCAGAACCGCTGCGGCGGCGCCGAACATCCACCTGTCGGCGGTGCGGTTGCGATCGCCGCGCAGGCACAGCACCGCGATCAGGAAGGCGCCGGCGTTGATCTCCACCAGCATGCGGTTTTCAAGAAAGTAGGCGAACATCGTCACTCCCTGCGGATGTCGTCGGGTGGGCCCTGCGCCTGTGCGGTGCCGGTCCGGCAGGCCGGGCACGTGCCGCCGGGCTGGAACGGGTTCCAGCCGGCGGCCGCCAGCACGGCCCAGGCGGTCGCGCCCAGGTGTGGCAGGTGGAAGTAGTAGAAATCTTCGGTGGTCGAATCGGGGCCGATCGACAAGCCCGTGCTGATGCGCGCTTGCGGCGTGGCGAACAGCATGCCGGATGGCGCACGCTGCGCCAGCAGCAGCGGCCACAGGGAACGCGTCTCGTCGTCGCGGCCGCTGGCACGCAGCACCAGCGCGGCCTGCCCCGTGCCTTCGGTCCATACGCCATCGGGGCGCGCCTTGAAGCCGTAGCCGCCGCCCACCGCGTGGTGCGCGCGCGCCCAGTCCAGCGCGCGCCGCCATGACGCCGCGGACTCGGGTACCGCGATCAGCGGCCACAGCGAGGCATCGAGTGCCGACGGCTCGCTGTTGAGCGAGTGCCCGTCGTCACGCGTGCCGATGACGAAGCGGCCTTCGCCAGGCTGCCACATCGCGTCGACGAAGCGGCGTGCGCGCTGCGCGGCCCCGTCCCAGCGCGCGTCGTTGGTGCGCAAGGCGAGCCAGCGGAACGCGGCATAGGCATCGACATTGTGTTCGGTCGATTTCCAGCCCTGGCGGCGCGGCGTCGGTTCATGACCGAAGAAGCCGCCGATATAGCCGGCCGGGCTTTCGCTGCCGAAGGTCTGCTTGTCGACCCATGTCATGAGCGTTGCGGCGGTCTCGAGGTAGCGGCGCTCGTGCGTGGATTCATAGGTGGCCAGCAGCAGCAGCGCCGCCCACGCGACATTGCCGGTGGCGGTGCCGACCTGGTAGGCATCCTCGAACCAGCGCTTGCTCGGCGCATCCCACCATCCGGGCATCGGCACCGGACCGTCCGGCACGGCGCCGGCGCGATACGCGTTGCGCACGCGGCCGTCGTGGTAGTGCCGGTCACGCGTGACGCCCGCTACCACGCCGTCGGCGATGCGGCGCGCCGCATCCGGCTGGCCGCACGCGATCAGCGCCACGCCGGCCAGCGCGTTGTCATAGACGAAGGCCGATTGCTGCAAGGGGGGCGGCAGAGGTTCGCCGCCGGGGGCTGGTTCGTAGCTGCCGAGCATGACTGGCCCCTTGCCAGGGATGGCCGCTACCCGCCCGGCCAGCGTCTTGCAGCCGTCGCGCAGCAACTGCTCGCGTGCCGCCGGGGCCGAAGGGGGCGGGGGCAGGGGGGGCGCTGCCATGGTTGCCAGGCTCAACGCGGAGCCGGCGAGCAACGCGGCTGCCAGCAGCCGGCCGTGGCGCGCCGGACTGCGGGCAGGAAGGCACGGAATCGGATAACGCTGCACGGTGAACTCCATCCTGCGGGCGCTCGTACTACCCTGGTTGATCGCCTCAGATCAGGCTGCGCAGCCAGGAGCGGTCCAGGCTGACCTTGGCCCAGTGGCCCAGCGCGCAGCGGTCGGTCTGGTGCGTGCCGGTTGCGGGCAGGTCTGGCAGCGGCTTGTCGAGGCGGGCGATCAGGTACACCTCGTTCTTCTCGATCGGCGGGAACGGTACGAAGTAGCGTGCCTGGTCGCCGTCCGGCGCGCGCGGCAGGACTTCGGCCACCGAGCCCGGGACCGGCGCGGGTACGCCATCGACCTTCACCGTGACGCGCGCGCCCGGCAGCAGGTCCTTGCTCAGGCTGCGCGGGAACACCGCGACCACCCGGGGCTGGCTGCAGTTGGTCGTGCGCATCAGCGTGGCGCCGGCCGCGACGCGCGTGCCCGGGGGCGCCAGCACATCTTCCACCACACCGCCCGTATATGCCTTGATTTCCAGGTTGGAGACGCGCTCCAGCCGATCCTGTTCGGTGCTGACCATCTTGTCGACGGACTCGCCGTACTCCTGGAGCTGGGTGATCTCGGACTGCGTTTGGGCAATGCTGGCGCGCAGTTCGTCCTGGCGCTGCACCAACGCGCCGACGGCGCCGTCCGCGCTGCTCATGTAGACCTTGCTGCGCGCGGCCTCGCTGCTGCCGCGCGCGCTGTCCAGCTCCGCCTGGATGGCATCGCGCTGGCCGGACAGCACGGTCAGCTGGTTGCGCGACGCATCGGTATAGGCCTGGCTGACCGCGCCGGCCCACTGCATGGCCTGGTTGCGGTTGACCACGTCTTCCTGCTGGTCGATCTGCTGGCGTGCGACGGCCAGCTTCGCTTCAATGCCCTTCACGCGCGCAGCGTGTTCACGCTGGGCCGCTGACTGATAGCGCTGGATTTCCTGGCCAGTTGACGCCAGACGGGCCTGGTCCGAAGCCAGCTTGGCCTTGGCAGCCTCCAGGCGTGTCCGGTTGTCGAGTTGCTTGCCGGTCAGTTCCATCAGCAGCGCGCGGTCGAGGTTGGAGTTCTGCAGCGTCATCAGCGGCTCTCCGGCCGCGAAGGAGCCGCCCACGGCGACCGCCTGGCGGGTGATGACGCCTTCGACGGGCGTGGTCACGAGATTCACGGGGCTGTTGACGACGGCGCGTTCCGAGGACCGGTTGAACACCGGGGGAAACATCACCGACAGGATGACCCAGATGATGAAGGCGACCATGCCGTAGCTGGCCAGGCGCGGGGCGATCTGCCATAGCGGACGCAGGCCGATCTCGCGGCTTCGTCGGCGCACCAGCGCTTCTTCCTGCCGCGTCAGGCGCGACTGCGGCATCTTCGACGGCAGCATGGTTTTCTTCGGGTCGGGCTTCTCGGGCTTCTTGTCCATGGCTTCCTCAGGCAAATAAAGGTGGTCCGCGCCGCCCCGGCAGGCACCGGGCAGCATGGGCAAGCGCTCTCCCCGCGCGTTGCCCACAGGCTGGCGCGCAAGCGCAGTCATCCCCCAACACATTTTTTATGCATCGCGTCCCGGCGCATCGGCGCGGGACTGACCTGCGTATCGGACCGGGCAAGCCGGCCCTGGAGTTGCCCGCGTCATCACCGCAGTGAATCGTGCGAGTGAATCGTGCGAGCAGGAAGAGCGAGGCGCGAACGCCATTGATCCCCGGACATGCTGCATTGCCACGTTGTTGCCCGGAGCGTTTCAAGGCTATGCAAGTTGCCGCATGGATGCTGTAAGAATGTGTAAGGACTGCATGTCACACCACTTATCGCGGCGCAGATCGCCGGCACGATTCATGATGAACATCGCTTGCGCGGATGCGATGGGTATTTCATATCGACGGTCTGCGCGTTTCGCGCAATCGCGGCAAAATGCAAGGCTGGCACACCGCCGCGAATGCCATCAGTCCGGACATCGATCCGCCAACCAGGAATCTTTCATGCCTGCAATTGCCACGCCCGACATGCCATACCGCCGCCTTGGCGCCAGCAACCTCAAGGTCTCGGCGCTGTGCCTGGGCACGATGATGTTTGCCGACCAGACCGACGAAGCCGAAGCGGCGCGCATTGTCGGCAGTGCGCGCGAGCATGGCGTCAACTTCATCGATACCGCGGACGTCTATAGCAAAGGCGCATCCGAGCAGATGGTCGGACGCCTGCTGCTGGCCGACCGGCACGACTGGATCCTTGCCACCAAACTGGGCAACCCCATGCAGCGTGGCCCCAACCATTCGCACTATTCGCGCGTGTGGATCCTGCGCGAAGTCGAGGAAAGCCTGCGTCGGCTGGCGACCGATTATCTCGACATCCTGTACCTGCATCGGGACTACGCCGGCGAGAACCTCGAAGAAGCGGTGCGCGCGATGGGCTATCTCGTGTGCGCGGGCAAGATCCGCTACTGGGCCGTGTCGAACTTCCGCGGCTGGCGTATTGCCGAGATAGCACGGCTGTGCGACCAGCTCGGCGTGCCGCGCCCCGTGACCTGCCAGCCGTACTACAACCTGCTCAATCGCATGCCGGAAGTGGAAATCCTGCCGGCGTGCGAACACTACGGCCTCGGTGTGGTGCCGTACAGCCCGGTTGCGCGCGGCGTGCTCACCGGCAAGTACCAGCCGGGCCAGGCGCCCGCCACCGGCACGCGCGCGGGCCGCGCCGACCGCCGCATGATGGAGACCGAGTTCCGCGAGGAGTCGCTGCTCATCGCGCGACAGCTCAAGACGCATGCCGAGGCGCGCGGCCTTACGGCGGGGCAGTTCGCCACGGCCTGGGTGCTGGCCAATCCCATCATCTCGTCGGTGATCGCCGGGCCGCGTACGCTGGCGCAGTTCGAGGATTATTTCGGCGCGCTGAACGTGACCATCTCGCCGGAGGAAGAGACCCTGGTCGACAGCCTCGTCACGCCGGGCCATGCTTCGACACATGGCTACAACGATCCGAATTACCCGTTCGGCGGCCGGCCGGTACGCGTCGCCGAGGCGCCATCCGCCTGACGCCAGCGCGCAAGTGGACGATGCGTGGCCCGCCGCCGGCGATGCTTTGTGGCAACAGTCGCGCAACGCGCCACGCTCCTACAGCGCTGCGCGCCTGTTCCTACTAATATTCAGTTAAGGCGGGTTCGCGCAAGCGGCCCGCCGCCCTTGCACTCGGGACCGGCGTGAAGACCGCGCCGAGAGTGCCGCTAGAAGAACGGGATGGCCAAAACGTGGCACGACGTGGCTGGATCTTCGCTGGCTTGGCGGTCGCCCTCTGTGGGGGCGGCTATGTCGTTGTCAGCCTCATTTCCAATGAAGTGCGCAATTCGCAATGGCAGGCGCGTTATCTCGGGCGCTTTGCCAGCCAGCTGACCTACGAGGTGCAGCCTGGCGCCAGCGACAGCATCCGCTTCCCGCATTCCGGGCCGTACGACGACCGCATGGGCTATGGCCGCCTCCCGCTGTTTGCGCAGCGGCTTGGCAAGCACGGCTACGTGCCCGCGGAACAGGCACGCATGTCGCCCGAAATGGTGCGCCTGATGGATCAGGGCATCTTCCCGCCGTATCGTGAAAAGAACCAGGCCGGCCTGGTGCTGCGCGACTGCAATGGCATGACGCTGGCGTTCGAGCGTTATCCGCAGCGCCAGTACGACGACTTTGCCGCGGTGCCGCCGGTGCTGGTCAGCGCGCTGCTGTTCGTCGAGAACCAGGGACTGCTCAATCCCGAGTATCCGAGCATGAACCCCGCGCTGGACTGGAAGCGGCTGTCGCGCGCGGTGATCGACCGCGCCATCCGGCTGGCCGACCATTCGCATGATTCGCCGGGCGGCAGCACGCTCGCCACGCAGATCGAGAAGTACCGGCACTCGCCGGAAGGGCGCACCCAGTCGGTTCCCGAGAAATTCCGGCAGATGGCATCGGCATCGCTGCGCGCCTACCTGGACGGGCCTGATACCCAGCGGGCGCGCGAACGTATCGTGGTCGACTACCTCAATACGGTGCCGCTGTCCGCGCGGGTCGGGTTCGGCGAGGTCAATGGCATCGGCGACGCGCTGTGGGTCTGGTACGGCGAGGACTTCGGCGAAGTCAATCGCCTGATGAAGCAGATGGACCCGCGCGCCCCGACCGCGCGCGAGGCGCAAGCCTTCAAGCGCGCGCTGTCGCTGGTGATCTCGCAGCGCCGCCCGTCCTATCACCTGCGCCGCGACGACACCAACCTCGACGCGCTCACCGGCAGCTACCTGCGCCTGCTGGCCGCCAACGGCATCATCACGCCGGAACTGCGTGATGCCGCGCTGCAGCAGCCCCTGGACAAGGCCGCGCCGCCGGCGAAGCCGGAACAGCAGCCCTTCGTCACGCGCAAGGCGGTCAACCGTGTGCGGGCCGACATTGGCCGCCTGACCGGCGTGGACAGCCGGTACGACATGGATCGGCTGGACCTGACCGCGGACAGCACCATCAACCGCGAGGCCCAGCGCGTGGTCACGGATACGCTCCTGAACATGAGCGACAAGAACGTCGCACACGCCATGGGGCTGTACGGCCACAATCTGCTGCGCGAGCAGGACGATCCGTCCAAGCTGATGGCGAGCTTCACACTGTTCGAGCGCGTCGGCAATGCCAGCGTGGTGCGCGTGCAGGCCGACAACATCAACCAGCCGTTCGACATCAACAGCGGTGCCCGCCTGAATCTGGGCTCGACCTCCAAGCTGCGCACCCTGGTCACGTACCTGGAGATACTCACTGAACTGCATGCGCGCTATGCCGGCATGAGCAAGGAACAACTGGCCGGCATCAAAGTGGCCAAGCCGGACGCCCTGAGCCGCTGGGCGATCGATTACCTGTCCAAGGCGCGCACGCCGCAAGACCGCACGCTGGCGGCCATGCTCGACGCCGCTATGGAACGCAAGTATTCGGGCAGCCCTGGCGAGGGCTTCTATACCGGCGGCGGGCTGCAGAGCTTCACCAACTTCGAGCGCTGGGAGGGCGAGCGCATCATGACCGTGCGCGTGGGCTTCCAGCACTCGGTCAACCTGGTGTTCATCCGCATGATGCGCGACATCGTGCGCTATGAGCTGTTCCACGGCAACGTGGACATGAGCGACATCTTCGAAGACCGCAATTCGCCCGAACGGCGCGTCTACCTGGAGCGCTTTGCCGACCAGGAGGGCAGTGCCTACATGACCGGCTTCTACCAGCGCTACCGCGGCAAGGACGCCGACCAGCGCCTGGCGACGCTGCTGAGCCGCGTGCGCGTGAGCACGCCGCACTATACGGCGGTGCGCATGTCGGTGACGCTGCTCAGCGTGCGCCCGGACCTGGACGAGGAAAGCTTCGAGCGCATCATGCGCTCGCACATGACGGCCAGACAACTCGCCGGCGAGGACCTGCCGGCGCTGTACAGCAAGTACGGCCACGACAAGTTCAACCTCAATGACCGCGGCTACCTGTCCCGCGTCCATCCGCTCGAACTATGGATGGTCGAATACATGGGCACGAACCCGGACGCCACGCTGGCGCAGATCCTGCACGACAGCAAGGATCAGCGCCAGTACGTGTACCGCTGGCTGTTCCGCTCGCACAGCAAGTACGGGCAGGACAACCGCATCCGCACGCTGCTGGAACAGGAGGCCTTCCAGCGCATCGCCAAGCGCTGGCAGCGGCTTGGCTACCCGTTCGATTCGCTGACGCCATCCTATGCCACCGCGATCGGTGCGTCGGGCGACCGCCCGGCCGCGCTCGCTGAACTGGCGGGCATCATCCTGAGCGGCGGCATGGCAACGCAGACCGCGACCGTGCGCAGCCTGGACTTCGCCGCGAACACGCCGTATGCGAGCCGCTTCGTGCTGCAGCCGGAGCCGGGCAAACGGCTGTTGCCGACCGAGATAACGGACCTGGTGCGGCGCTCGATGCTGGATGTGGTGGAGCGCGGCACGGCCAAGTCGATTGCCGGCGCCTTCGTGGCGCCGGGCAAGGGCGGCGCGCCGATTCCGATCGCCGGCAAGACCGGCACCGGCGACCAGCGCTTCCAGACCTATGGCCCCGGCGGGCGGCTGATCTCGTCGCGTTCGGTGAACCGCTCGGCCACGTTCGTATTCACGCTCGGCGAGCGTTTCTTTGGCACGGTGACCCTCAATGTGACCGAGCCTTATGCCGGGCGCTACAGCTTCACCAGCGCGCTGGCGGTGCGGGTGCTGCGCTACCTCGCGCCGCAGGTGGCGTCGATGGCCATGCCGGGCGGCGACCAGGCGCTGCTGCGCTGCCGTGACTGGCCGCAGGAGATCCGCCTGCCGCGGACCGAGGCCCAGGCGCCGCCGCCGGAGGGCGCCACGGCCTCGGCGGACGTCATGAAGGTGGATCAGCCTTTGCGGCGCACCATGCCGTAAAGCACGAGCAGCACGATCGCGCCGAGCACCGACGCGATCCAGCCGGCGGGTTGGCCCGGCTGGTACCAGCCCAGCCCGCGGCCCACGAACCCCGCCGCCACCGAGCCCAGTATGCCCAGCAGGATCGTCATGATCCAGCCCATCTTGTCGTCGCCGGGCTTGATGGCCCGCGCGATCAGTCCCACGATAAGGCCAACGAACACGGTGCCTAGGAATGCCATCATGATGTGCTCCTGCGCGTGTAAGGGATCGAGGCGGGTGGTCGGTCGCCGACGCTGTCCGCTGCGATCCATGATACACGCGGCCACGGCAGGTGGCATGGCCGCGCCGGCTGGCCGGGCGCTCAGCCGCCGGCCAGCCTGAACTGCCCCACGGCGTGGTGCAGCGCGGCGGCCTGGTCTTCCAGCGACGCCGCGGCGGCGGCGGCTTCTTCGACCAGCGCGGCGTTCTGCTGCGCCATCTGGTCCATCTGCGACACCGCCTGGTTGACCTGCTCGATGCCTCCGGTCTGTTCCTCGGTGGCGGCCCGCATTTCGCCCATCAGGTCGGTGACGCGCTTGACCGCCTCGACGATCTCGTCCATGGCCTTGCCGGCGCCTTCCACCAGCACCGCACCGTCTTCCACGCGCTGCGCCGAGTTGCCGATCAGCGCCTTGATCTCCTTGGCCGCGGTGGCGCTGCGCTGCGCCAGCGTGCGCACCTCGCCGGCCACCACGGCGAAGCCGCGGCCCTGTTCGCCGGCGCGCGCCGCTTCCACCGCGGCGTTCAGCGCCAGGATATTGGTCTGGAACGCAATGCCCTCGATCACGGCAATGATGTCGACCACCTTGCCGGACGCTGCCTTGATGTCGCCCATGGTCGTCACTACCTGGCTGACGATGCCGCCGCCGCGCACGGCGATCTCCGACGCGCCTTCGGCCAGGCGGCTGGCCTGGCGGGCATTGTCGGCGCTCTGGCGCACGGTGCTGGTGAGCTGCTCCATGCTGGCCGCGGTTTCCTGCAGCGAGGCCGCCTGTTCCTCGCTGCGGCGCGACAGGTCGGAATTCCCGGCGGCAATCTGCTTGGCCGCGCCGGCGATCGAGTCAGCCGAGCCGCGGATGCTGCCGATCGCGCCGGTCAGGCGCGACTGCATCTGCTGCATGGCGTACAGCACGCTGTGCTCGTCACCCGGACGCACCTCGACCGCGGTGGCCAGGTTGCCCTCGGCGATGCGCGCGGCGATCTGCGACGTGAGCGCCGGCTCGCCGCCGAGCTGCTTCTGCAGGCTGCCGGCCACCCGCAGCATGACCAGCGTCATCAGCGCTCCCACGCCAAGCAACAGGCCGAGCGCCTTGTACAGCGAGAGGCGGAACTCGGCGCGGATGTCGTCCAGGTACAGACCGGCGACGAAGTTCCATTCCCATGGCCGGAAGTTGGCCACGTAGCTGAGCTTGGGCTGCGGTTCCTCGGCGCCGGGCTTGGCCCACAGGTATTCGACGAAGCCCTTGCCCGGACCCTTGCCGATGTCGGCCATCTCGCGGAAGAGATAGGTGCCGTTGGCGTCCTTCGTGTCCTCCATCTTCTTGCCGTTCATCTCGGGCTTGAACGGATGCATCAGCACTTCGGTGTCGGTGCGCATCAGCGTGAAGTAGCCGTCGGCGCCGAAGCGCATGGCGCGCACGCGTTCCACCGCCTGCTGCTGGGCTTCGGCCAGAGTCATCTTGCCGGCTTTTGCCAGGGCTTCGTAGCCGGCGACCACCGAGATGGCAGTCTCGGTGACGTGGACCAGGTCCAGGCGGCGCTCCTCCATGCGCAGCGCGCGCATCTGCCAAGCATTCCACAGCGTGATGCCGAGCAGGCACACCCAGCTCAGCACCAATGGCAGCAAGAGCTTCTTCCTCAGACTCATGTTTTGCAGCATTTCCTTCTTTCCTCCATATGTTCGGTGTAGTCGGACTTTTGGCGCCCGTCACCGCCATATCGGCGACCCCGTGCCTAACTTAATTGGGGTAAAACCTCCATGGACCCGGAAGGTCTATTCGGCTTGTCGGATAAGTGCGTGCATCGTCACGAAGTCGGACACGGTCTTCGCCTACAATCTGCGGCGGTCCGCCGCGTGCGGAGCGCAAACAGCCCCGGCAAGGAGAAGGCATGGCAGCAACGCCGCGCAACCAGATGACGCAACCCGATGCGATCGACAGCAGCGAAGGAGGCAGCAAGGAAGGCGATAGCGGTACGCACCATCACGGTGCTCTGTCGGTCTTCCTGGTGTTCCTTCGACTGGGGCTGACCTCGTTTGGCGGGCCGGTGGCGCACCTGGCGTACTTCCGCGAGGAGTTCGTCACGCGCCGGCGCTGGATGAGCGAGCGCGCCTACGCCGATCTCGTTGGCCTGTGCCAGTTCCTGCCCGGCCCGGCCAGCAGCCAGGTTGGGCTGGCGCTCGGGCTGTCGCGCGCCGGCTATGCTGGCGCGCTCGCGGCATGGACAGGCTTCACGCTGCCATCCGCGGTGGCCATGATCCTGTTCGCGCAAGGATTGTCGGCCTGGGGGACCGGCGTGCCGGCGGGGCTGCTGCATGGTCTCAAGCTGGTGGCCGTGGCCGTGGTGGCGCAGGCGTTCTGGGGCATGGCGCGCAGCCTGTGCCCGGACACGCTGCGCGTGACCATCATGGCGGTGGCAGCGTGCCTGGCCGTGGCGGTGCCGGGGCCGTGGATCCAGGTCGCGGTCATTGCCGTGACGGCGATCGCCGGCCTCGTGCTGATTCGCCCGCAAGCGGAGCGCGCGCATGATCCGTTGCCGATGCCCGTGAGCCACCGCGCGGGGCTTGCCGGCCTGGTGCTCTTTGCCGTGCTGATGGCCGGCCTGCCGCTGCTTGCGCGGCATGCCGGCGCGGGCGGCTTGCCGATGTTCGACGCGTTCTTCCGTGCCGGTGCGCTGGTGTTCGGCGGCGGCCACGTGGTGCTGCCCCTGCTCGACGCGGCCGTAATCCCCACGGGATGGGTCGGACGCGATGCCTTCCTGGCCGGCTACGGCGTGGTGCAGGCCATGCCTGGCCCGCTGTTCACGTTCGCCGCCTTTCTTGGGGCTGCCATGCACATCGAGCCGTCCGGGTGGGCCGGCGGGCTGCTGTGCCTCGTGGCGATCTTCCTGCCCGGCATGTTGCTCGTGGTTGGTGTACTGCCGTTCTGGGAAAGCCTGCGCGGGAGCCTGCGCGCCCAGGCGGCGCTGGGTGGCGTGAATGCCGGCGTGGTCGGCCTGCTGCTGGCCGCGCTGTACCAGCCGGTCTGGACCAGCGCGGTCCATGCGCCGCTAGATTTCGGGCTGGCCGTGGTCGCGCTGGTGGCACTGGTGTTCTGGCGGCTGCCGCCGTGGCTGGTGGTGGCGGTGGCCGCGGTGGCCGGGTGGGCGACGGGGCTGTAGCACCTGCCCGCTATCGCTCGGGCTCGACGCGCCGGAACGCGCGTAACAGGGCCAGGTCATAGCCGATCTTGAGCACGCCGCAGGCCACCAGCGGGGCTGCGGCCCAGCCCGTTGCCAGCATCGCCCCGGCCAGGGTGGGGCCGAGCGCCGCGGCCAGGCTTCTCGGCACCGCCGTGATGCTGGCGGCCGCCGGGCGTTCGGGCGGCGTCACCACGGCCATCACGTAGGCGGTGCGGGTCGGCACATCCATCTGGGACAGCGCGCTGCGCACCAGCAACAGGATCAGCGCAGGCAAAAGTGCTGGGGCCATGGCCGCGGCAATCAGGCACAGGCTCGACGGGATATGCGTGAACACCATGGTGTTCAGCAGGCCGAAGCGGCGCGCTACCGGCACGGCCACGAGTTGCGAGCCCGCCGACAACAGCCCGGCCCAGAAGAAGAACCGGCCCGCGTCGCCTGGCGACAGGCCGAAGCGCTGCATCAGCCAGAGCGACAGCAAGGCATTGACCACCAGCCCGCCGGCAAAGGCATCCACGCTGAACAACAGCGCCAGGCGCATGACGATGCCGCGCGATGCGCCCAGCGGCACGCGTGTGGCATCCGCATGCGGGTCGCGTGCGGGCAGGCGGGCATAGAGCCACCACAACGCGCCGCCCGCCAACGCGTATAGCACGAACATCGCGCGCATGGCGCCGAGTGGCGCCAGCATGCCGCGCGCTGTGGCCCACCCCGGCAGCGCTGCCGCCAGCGCGCCGAAGGCCGATGCCAGCGAACCGCTCAGGCTGTAGCGCGCAAACAGTGCGGTGCGCGCCTGCGGGCCCGCCGCATCCGCCAGGCGCGCATGTTCGAGCGGCAGGAACAGGCTGACATCGCCGGAGCCGGGATTGATGGTGCCGACGAAGGCGACGATGACCAGGGGCCACAGCGACGAGAGCCCGGCAAAGCCGATGCCGGTCGCCACCATCAGTGCCGCGGCCAGCGTCAGCATGCGCCGCAACGGATAGCGGTGCCCGAGCATGCCGACCAGGATCGTCGCGAGCGCGGACCCTGCCAGCGTGGCGCTGCCGATCAGGCCGACGGCGAGTGGGTCGAAGCCGAGCGCCAGCAGGTACGCCGGCAGCAGGACGGCGACAAAGCCATCGCAGATGCCGCGCAGGGCGCGGCCCGCCAGCAGCGTGATGGCTACCGGATCGGCACCCGGCGGCAGGATGATGCTGGCGAGCCCGGTGCGCATCGGCGTAAGTCTTGGTCGTTCATGGACCGATGGTAGGACTGCCATCGGTGTGTCTTCAATACTGCAGTGATCTCTACAAAACCCGGTGTGTCAGGTTTTTTTGGTTCTTCGCGATTGCGGGAAGGGGGAAGGGGGAAGGGGGAAGGGGGAAGGGGGAAGGGGGAAGGGTTGGGTTTGTCGTGCTTGGCGCCTGCCAAGCAGGAGGTGTCAGGAATTTTGTGTGCTGAGGTCGGTTAAAAAATCTCAGCTCATGGCGGAGGTGAATCGCTCGCCAAACAGAATGGCGAACTGATTGACTGCTTGCCGCCAGGTGATAGGTGGCATCTTCCAATCCTTTTCGATGTTGCGCAAGGCCAGATACAGCAGTTTGCTGGCGGCCTCGTCGCTGGGGAAGTGGCCGCGATTCTTGACGATCTTGCGCAACTGCATGTGCATGCTCTCGATGGCGTTTGTCGTATAGATGATTCGACGCACCTCAGGCGGATAGACGAAGAAGGGAATCACCTGTTCCCATTGGCGCTGCCACATGGCCGCGACGGTAGGGAATTTGCGTCCCCACTCACTTCCCGCAAAGGTGTCGAGCGCTGCGGCCGCCGCCTCGGCCGTGGCGGCCTGATAGATCGGCTTGAGCGCGGCAGCCAACGGCTTACGGTCCTTCCAGCTCGCCAGATTCAGCGAATTGCGGATCAGATGCACGATGCAGGTCTGGATTTGCGCGGCCGGATAGACCGCCTCGATCGCCTCGGGGAAGCCGCGCAAGCCGTCGACCACCGCGATCAGGACGTCGTGCAAGCCGCGGTTCTTCAGTTCGTTGAAGACCTTCAGCCAGAACTTGGCGCCTTCGGTTTGCTCGATCCACAGACCTAGCACTTCCTTGCGGCCGTCGGCGCGGATGCCCAGCGCCAGATAGACCGCCTTGTTCTTGACCGTGCCTTCGTCGCGAATCTTCAGTCGTAGCGCGTCAAAGTACACGATCGGATACATGGCCTCGAGCGGGCGTTGCTGCCATTGCTCGACGTCAGCCAGCACCTCGTCGGTGACCGTGGAAATCAGATCGGGCGATACCTGCAGCCCGTACAGCTCCAGCAGATGGCCCTGAATCTCGCGCACGCTCATGCCGCGCGCATACATGCTGATGACGTGGTCGTCGAAGCCAGGCAGCCGGCGTTGATACTTGCCGACCAATTGGGGCTCGAACGTCGCCTGCCGATCGCGCGGAATATCCAGATTCAGCTCACCGTTGGGCGTCAGGACCGTCTTGGGGCTGGTGCCGTTGCGGTGGTTGCCGGTCTTGCCTTGCTCGGCCTCGTTATCCAGATGGTGACTCAACTCGGCGGCGAGCATACGCTCGGCCAACTGCTTCTTGAGCTGGCCGGCCAAGCCCGATTCGCCCAGGATCGACTCGGCATCCTTGCTCTGCACCTGGGCCAGCAGTTGATCGATCAGCTCATCGGGAAACAGCTTCGGTGCCTTCGGGTTCTTGCTCTTCTTGTTCACTGTCGTGTCGGTCATTGGACGTTTCCGTAATCGTCTCATGACCTCGGCACACTAAAAATCTGACAGGCTCGCCAAGCAGGGCAACCCCCTCCATACCTCCATCGAAGAACATTTTTTTTCCCGCGATGTACCGTCAGCACCATCCCTGTCAGCAGGTCTTCAAAAACTGCCCTACGCTGGAACCTGGCACTCCAGACGCAGTTCCGCCCCCCGGAGGTGCACTGGAATCCCTGCAGGAGGAACCATGTCGGTCAAACTCAGGTGCTGGTCGGAAGATGGCGAAGAAGTCATCGACGTGCCCGGTGCCGCGCTCGCCGCGCAGGTCGAGCAGGCCGCCGCGCAACATGCGACCGATGTACCCCAGCCCCCGGCGGAGTTCACCAAGTGGACGATGCCCGATGATCCAGACCGCTACGCTGACTTCGCGTAGCCCTGGTGGCGCCCGGCGCATACCGCCGGGCGCAGTCCCACTCAACGCTTCCACCTACCCTCCCCGCTCAGGAAAGGCTGATATCTCGCTTTATGCATAGGACGCGGCGACGCGTTTTCATATGCTTCGGTCATCGCGCTGCACCCCTCTCAAACGCAGCGAGAACGCAGACCAGGAGACATCCATGCCTTTGTTCCTTAATGAAGTCTGGCTTGGCGACATCAAGCCCGACCTGATCGAAGAGGCCGTGACCTTCTTCGGCAACCTGAGCGTCGGCACCAAGCCCGACAACCTTCCGCCCGACCTGCGCATGATCGCCGGCCCCTGGCTCTCGGCCGAGGAGGCGAAGGTGATGTTCATCTTCGAGATCGACGACCCGTCGACCATGTTCGATGCCTACGCCGAGCGCGTGGTCAGCGGCCTGTTCGCGCGGCGCAAGCTGACGCTGCTGTCCGGCTGGGACCAGATGAAGGCCTATACCGACCGCGTGGCAAGCGCCTGACCCCGACATCGAAACCAGGAGAACGAACATGCCGAAGTTTTTCAATGAGGTGTGGCTGCGCGATATGTCGCCCAGGACCATGCAGGGAGTCGTGGACTTCCTCGGAAACCTGCGCAACGGCGTGCGCCCGCATAACCTGCCCGGCGACCTGAAGCTGCTGGCAGGTCCGTGGCTGTCCAACGAAGAGGCGAAGGTCTACTTCGTGTTCGAGATCGACGACCCGACCGAGACCTTCGAGGCCTTTGCCGAGCGCGTGGCCGACGGGCTGTTCCTGAAGCGCCGCCTGACGCTGATCCAGGACTGGGACGGCGCGCGCAGCTTCTCGAAATACCTTAGCGGCCGGCAGCTCAAGGCGGCATAGGCAAGGCAGGCACCACCTGCCACGGGCGGCCCCGGCGGCCGCCGCCGCGCGACAGCGCAGCACACTACAAGACCAGACCGCAGGAGACAAACAATGAGCGGTATCAACAGCGGGCGCCGCCTGGCGCTCAAGCAGGGTATTGCCCTGGCGGCGGCCTCTGCCGCCTCTGGCCTGATGATCCACAGCCCCGCGCGTGCGGCGGAGCAGACCTACAACTACAAGCTCGGCATCGCGCTGGACGCGACCCACCCGACCACCGTCAACCTGAGCGCCGCCGCGGCCGAGATCGCGCGCGCCTCCAGCGGCCGCCTGAACATCCGCGTGTTTCCGAGCAGCCAGCTCGGCAGCGATACCGACATGGTGTCGCAGGTGCGCTCGGGCGCCATCGACCTCGTCAGCACCGCCGGGCTGATCTGGGGCACGCTGGTGCCGGCGGCCTCCGTGAGCGGGATCGGCTTTGCATTTCCGGGCTACGAGCAGGTCTGGAAGGCCATGGACGGCGAACTCGGCGCGCATATCCGCGGCGCGTTCGCGAAGGTCAACCTGATGCCGCTGCCGAAGATCTGGGACCATGGCTTCCGCCAGGTCACCAGCAGCAACCGGCAGATCAACACGCCGCAGGACCTGAGCGGCTTCAAGATCCGCGTGCCGCTGAGCCCGGCGCTCACATCGATGTTCAAGGCATTCGGCGCGGCGCCGGCCGGCATCAACATGGCGGAAACCTACACCGCGCTGCAGACGAAGATCGTCGACGGGCAGGAGAACCCGCTGACGATCCTGGGCACGCAGCGGCTCTATGAGGTGCAGAAATACTGCTCCCTGACGTCGCACGTATGGGACGGCTTCTGGCTGGTCGCGAACCTGCGCACGTGGAATGCGCTGCCCGAGGACTTGCGCCAGCTCGCCGCCACCACCTTCGATACCTATGCGCTAAGGCAGCGCCAGGCCGTGGATGCGCTCAATACCCGCCTGCGCGACGAGCTGAAGGGCCGCGGCATGGTATTCAACCAGCCTGACGTGAAGGCCTTCCGCGACTACCTGAGCCAGGCCGGGTTCTACCGCGACTGGCAGAAGAAATTCCCGGCCGAGACCTGGGCGCTGCTCGAAAAATACGCCGGCAAGCTGGTCTAGCCGCAACGCCTTTGTTCAATCGGCATCCGCTGGCCGGTGGCCTTCCGCCACCGCCGTGGCGGCGCTCACACTCTAAAAAATCTGGAGACATCATGGCATTCATCGCGCGCGTGGCATCGCTCATCACGCTGGGCCTCACCCTTTCCTGCATGGGCGCGCACAGTGCCGCGGCGCAGGAGGCCAAAGGCAAGTACATGAAGACGCCGACCGGCTACCTGATGGTGCTGCGGCACGGCGACAACGTGCTGCAGAACCTCGAACAACTGGCGCGGGAAGAGAAGATCCCGAGCGCCAGCTTCGTCGGCATCGGCTTCATGTCGGAGGCGACCTTCGGCTTCTATGACTTCGGCCGCAAGCAGTTCGACCCGAAGACCTACCGCAATGTCGAGATGGCCAATATGACCGGCTCCATCGCCTGGAAGGAGGGCAAGCCTTCGATCCACGCGCACGGCACGGTGACGGACGGCACTTTCCAGGGTGCCGGCGGCCACCTGCTCGGACTGACCGTGGGCACCGGGTCGTGCGAGATCACGGTCACGGTCTACCCGCAACGGCTGGAGCGCTTCGTCGATCCCGAAATCCAGGCCAACGTACTCGGCTTGCCGCAGCAATGACGGAGGCGGGACATGTCCACGCATATGGTCGATATCAAGGCCCCGCGCAGGGAGCCGCATGCCGGGGCGCTGCCGGGCGGCACACCCGCGCGGGTACTGAGGCTTGCTGACAAGGCGCTGGGGGTGATGACCGAAGTGCCGGCGGCACTGCTCGTGGTGGCCGAGATCGGCGTGCTGTTCAGCGGCGTGCTGAGCCGCTATGTCCTGCACACGCCGCTGGTGTGGGTCGACGAGCTGGCTTCGCTGCTGTTCATCTGGCTCATCATGCTCGGTGCCGCCGTCGCCTTCCGGCGCGGCGGCCACATGCGCATGACGGCGCTCGTCGACGCGGCGGCGCCGAAGTGGCGCGGCGCGTTCGAACTGGTGGCAACCGTGGCCGCGCTGACGTGGCTCGCACTGGTTGCGCATCCGGCCTGGGAGTTCGCGAGCGAGGAAGCCGCCGTGACCATGCCTGCGCTGGATATCTCCAATGCCTGGCGCGCCGCCGCGCTGCCCGTCGGCATCGCCCTGATCCTGCTGATGAGCGTGGTGCGGCTGCTGTCCACTTCAACTGTGCGCACCGCCTTGCTGGCGCTGGCCGCGTGCGGCGCGGTGGTCGGGGGCCTGGTCATGCTGCAGCCGGTGCTGCAAGGAATCGGCAATGCCAACCTGCTCGTGTTCTTTGTCGGCATCGTGGGCTTGCTGGTGTTTACGGGCGTGCCCATCGCGTTCTCGTTTGGCCTGGCCACCTTCGGCTACCTGTCGCTGACCACGTCCACGCCGACCATCGTCGTGATCGGGCGCATGGACGAAGGCATGTCGCACCTGATCCTGCTGGCGGTGCCGATGTTCGTGTTCCTCGGCGTGCTGATCGAGATGACGTCGATGGCGCGCGCCATGGTGCAGTTCCTGGCGAACCTGCTCGGCCATATCCGCGGCGGCCTGTCGTACGTGCTGATCGGGGCGATGTATCTCGTATCGGGCATCTCGGGCTCCAAGGCGGCGGACATGGCGGCCGTGGCGCCGGCCCTGTTCCCCGAGATGAAGCAGCGCGGCGCCGACGACGGCGACATGGTGGCGCTGCTCGCGGCCACCGGCGCACAGACCGAGACGGTGCCGCCAAGCCTGGTGCTGATCACCATCGGCTCCGTGACCGGCATTTCGATTGCCGACCTGTTCACGGCCGGCCTGATGCCGGGGATCGTCCTGGCCCTGGTGCTGGGCCTGGTGGTCTGGTGGCAGGCGCGCAAGACCGGCGCGGCGTGCAGCGCACGGGCCACGCGGGCCATGATTGGCAAGAGCCTGGTGGTGGCGCTGCCCGCGCTGGCGCTGCCGTTCGTGGTGCGTGCCGCCGTGGTGGAAGGCGTGGCGACAGCCACCGAGGTCTCAACCATCGGCATCGTCTACGCGCTCATCGTCGGCCTGCTGGTGTACCGCAAGCTGGACCTGCGGCAGCTCTGGCCGGCGCTGGTGGACACGGCTGCGCTGTCCGGTGCGATCCTGCTGATCATCGGCACCGCCACGGGCATGGCATGGTCGCTGACGCAGTCCGGCTTCTCCGGCGACCTGGCCGCGGCCATGGCGCAACTGCCGGGCGGGGCACCGGCGTTCATGGCGGTTTCCATCATCGCCTTCGTGCTGCTGGGCAGCGTGCTCGAGGGCATTCCCGCCATCGTCCTGTTCGGGCCGCTGCTGTTCCCGATCGCGCGCCAGCTAGGCATCCACGACGTGCACTACTCGATGGTGGTCGTGCTGGCCATGGGCATCGGCCTGTTCGCACCGCCCTTCGGGGTCGGCTATTACGCCGCCTGCGCCATCAGCCGCACCAGGCCGAGCGAGGGCGTACGCCATATCTGGCGCTACATGACTTTCCTGTTCATCGGCACCGTCGTGGTCGCGGCCGTGCCCTGGATTTCCACCGGTTTCCTCCATCACTGATCGCCCATGAAATTCGCAGCCTTCGTCGAGTACGCCAACGAGCCCGAGCGCATCGCGCAACACCGGCCCGCCCATCGCGCCTATCTGCAGGACCTGCTGCAACGCGGCCGGCTGGTCATTGCCGGCCCGTTCGCCGACGGCAGCGGCGCCCTGTTCGTGTACGAGGCCGCCAATGAACGCGAGGCCGCAAGGCTCGCGGCCAGCGACCCGTTCGCGAAAGCGTCGCTGTTCCAGGGCATCGTCATGAAGCCCTGGAAGCTCGTGTTCGCGAGCACCGACCACCTGACCCCTGCACTGTGAGGCGCACATGACCATGGATACCGCCATCCTGCAGACACTGGCCACATCGCTGCGCGACGCGGCACGGCAGCGCCAGCTGATCGCGCCGGTGCGCGAGGCACTGGCCGGCATGGGCGTCGAAGGCGCCTATGCGGTCCAGGACATCAACACCGCTTACTACCTTGAGAGCGGACGGCGGCTGACGGGCCGCAAGATCGGCCTCACCTCGAAATCGGTGCAGCAGCAGCTTGGCGTCGACGCGCCCGATTTCGGCATGCTGTTCGCCGACATGGAGCTCGCGCCCGATGACGAGGTGGCACTCGGACGCGTGCTGCAGCCGAAGGTTGAAGCCGAAGTTGCCGTGGTGCTGGAGCGCGACCTGAAGCACGAACAGGTGACGCTGTCGCAGCTGATGTCGGCCATTGCCTATGTGCTGCCGGCCGTCGAGATCGTGGGCAGCCGCATCCGTGACTGGGACATCCGCCTGCTGGACACGGTGGCGGACAACGCGTCGTCCGGTTTGTATGCGTTGGGAACGCAGCCGCGCAAGCTGTCGGAAGTGGACCTGCGTACGTGCGGCATGCTCATGGAGCGCCAGGGCGAGGTCGTTTCGCTCGGCGTGGGCGCGGCCTGCCTTGGGCATCCGCTCAACGCCGCGCTGTGGCTTGCCCGCAAGATGGCCGAAGTGGGCCGGCCGCTGCAGGCGGGCGACGTTATCATGACCGGCGCGCTCGGGCCCATGGTCACGGTCGCGCCGGGCGATGTCATCGACACCACCATCGCCGGCCTCGGCGTGGTCCGCACGGCCTTTGCATCGGACTGACCAGCGTTACGCCGCCGCGCTGCGGCTCAGCCCTTGGCCTGCGTTAGCTTGCGGATCAGGTCAATGACCGTGCGGCTGGCATAGGTCAGCGGCCGCTGCGTGCTGGTGGCCAGCACCAGCGTGCGCGTCAGGACGGGATCGGTGATGCGGCTCACGGCGATGCGCCCGAGCTGCATCTCGACTTCCACCGCCTGCCGCGTGAGGATCGTATAGGCGGCCCCGTTCGCGACGATCTCGCGCATGGCGGTCAGCGAATCGACCTCGATCTGGGTGTTCAGGTGGACGCCCGCCTTCTTCGCCTCGTCCAGCAGCATCATGTGGAAGCCGTCCGGCGCGCCGGGCAGCACGAGCGGCAGTGCCGCGGCATCGGCAAAACGGCAGCTGGGCCTGGCCACATTCGGATCTCCCGCCCGCGCGATCAGGTAGAGCTCGTCGGTGGCGAGCTTTTCATCGGTCTTGTGGATGCGCTCGCCGTAGCGCGAGAACACGCCCACGTCCGTGCGGCCGCTGGCCAGCGCCTCTTCGATATTGCCCGCGAACCCTTCCATCAGCCGCAGTTCGATCTTCGGGAAGTCCGCGCGCACGCGCTGGAACAGCGGACCGACTATATGCTGCGTGATCGACGCCTGAAGGGCCAGCCTGACGGGCCCGCTCGGGACCTCGGCGCGGTCGCGGATATCGTTCTTCAACTGGTCGAATTCGCCGAGCAGGGTCTTCACGCGCGGCATGATGGACTGGCCGAACTCCGTCAGCACCACGCCCCGCCCGGTGCGATAGAACAGCTTCGCGCCGAACTCGCTCTCCAGCGCGGCAATATGCTTGCTGAGCGCGGACTGCGCGATGCCGCGCAACGCGCAGACCTTGCTCAGACTGCCGGCTTCGACGATGTCGGATAACAGTTGTAGGTGCTTGATGTCCATCGCCTGTCTGCGTCTGTGAAGTCGTGTCCGTGGAGCCGGCCGGAAGACCGTTGCCGATGCACGGAGCGTGGCCGCGCGGTCGCGACGATTGTAGCGAAATGGCCCTTGTCGCAACGCCCCTTCACGGCGCCTTTTGCGTGCATGGCGCGAAAGCGGGGACGGGCGTCAGCCTGTACCATCGCGTCTGGGCCGCATGGCCCGTTGGCAGCGACAGGCAGACTGGAAATTCGTGGGGAAGGGAATGGCATTGCAGGCGGGAACCGGAAAGACTTTTGTGTCGGGCGAGGCGGGCAGGATCGAGCTGATCGTCGATGCGCCGCGCACGGTGGCTGGCGGTATCGCCGTCGTCGCGCACCCGCATCCGCTGCAAGGCGGCACGGCCACCCACAAGGTCCCGCACGTGCTCGCGAAGGCGCTGGCCGCGAGGGGCTATGTGACAGTGCGCCCGAGTTTCCGCGGTGTCGGCGAGACCGAAGGCGAGCACGATACCGGCGATGGCGAGACGGCGGACACGGTTGGCGTCGTCCACTACCTGCGCCAGGAGTACCCCGGACTGCCGCTGGTCCTGGCCGGCTTCTCGTTCGGTGCCTACGTCGTGGCGCGTACGGTGGAAGTGCTGCGCGGCCAGGGTTTGTCATGCCAGCACCTGATCCTCGCCGGCATGCCGTGGGGGACCATTCCCGGTCACAGGAGCTACGAGACGCCGGCCGTGCCGCCGACGACGCTGGTCGTGCATGGCGAGAACGACGAGCGCGTGACGCTCGGCGCCGTGCTCGACTGGGCGCGACCGCAGGACTTGCCCGTCGTGGTGGTGCCGGGCGCCAATCACTTCTTCACCGGAAAGCTCGGCGCGCTGGAGCGCGTGGTCGGCGGCTACCTCGACCATCTGCCGGAGCCCGCAACGGGCTCCTGACCTGACGCGCCCGGCGAAATCGGGGATCAGGCCGCTCAACAACGGTCACTTGCTGTAACGGGCTGTAAACCGGCGCGGGCGTCATCTCGTTGTGATTTCAAATGAGAACGATTATCCTTTTGCTTTCGATCTCATTTGTGACCAATGGGTCACAAAGCCTTTTGGAGCCCGTGCCGCCCATCCATTGCAATGACCGAAACCGAGCCGGCATCCGGCCAGCAGCGTCGCGCCTTCTGGCTCAAGCATCTCCATCAGTGGCACTGGATCAGTTCCGCGATCTGCCTGATCGGCATGCTGCTGTTCGCCGCGACCGGCTTCACGCTCAACCATGCGGCCCAGATCGAGGCGTTGCCGAGCGTGGTGACACGCCAGGCCACGGCGCCGGCCAGCCTGCTTTCGGCGCTGAAATCCGCCATGCCGGCCGCCTCGGGCAGCGGGCGCGATGCCAGGAGCGCGGTGCCGCCGGCGCTGGCCGACTGGCTCTCGCATGAACTCGGTATCGACGCCAGCGGGCGCGAGGCGGAATGGTCCGCCGATGAAGTCTATGTGTCGCTGCCCCGTCCGGGCGGCGACGCCTGGGTCAGCCTGGCGCTGGACACCGGCGAGACCCAGTACGAGAAGACCACGCGTGGCGTCATTTCGTATCTGAATGACCTGCACAAGGGCCGCAACACCGGCCGTGCGTGGAGCCTGTTCCTGGACGTGTTCGCGCTGGCCTGCCTGGTGTTCAGCGTGACCGGCCTGTTCCTGCTCAAGCTGCACGCCGCTGGCCGCGTGGCCACATGGCCGCTGGTGGGCCTGGGGCTGGTGGTGCCGCTGCTGCTGGCCATCCTGTTCATCCACTGACCGGATCGAGCCGATCCGCTGCGATCTTTCCTGCATCTTCCTGACGAGGTTATTCCGATATGCGCCGACTGCTCACCGTCACCCTCTCTGGCATGGCCGCCGCCCCGCTGGCCGGTCCGGCTTTCGCGGCAGACATGAACGTGACGGTGGAAATCCCGCGCCTGAACGTCGCGGAATACCACCGCCCCTATGTCTCGGTCTGGGTCGAGCGCGCCGACCAGAGCCCGGTGTCGACGCTGGCGGTCTGGTACGACGTCAAGAACAAGGAAGGCACCAAGTGGCTCAAGGACATGCGCCAGTGGTGGCGCAAGGCCGGCCGCGACACGCAGATGCCCGCCGACGGCATTTCCGGCGCCACGCGCGCACCTGGCGAGCACACGCTCACTTTCACGGACGGCAAGGCGCCCCTGGGCAAGCTGCCGGCCGGAGAGTACCAACTCGTGGTCGAAGCGGCGCGCGAAGTCGGTGGCCGCGAACTGGTGCGCGTGCCCTTTAACTGGCCGCCGCAAGCGGCCCAGACCGCCCGCGCCAAGGGCGAGCACGAGCTGGGTGGCGTGATTGTCGACCTGAAGCCCTGATGCCCCCGAAGCCCCTGATGCACTGATCCCAACCGGAGACCGACGATGAAGACCTTCCAATCGCGCCTGTCCACGCGCCTGGCCTTGCTGGCCGTGGCGGCCCTGGCCCCGCTGGCGGCACATGCGCACCGCCAGTGGCTGCTGCCGTCGGCCACGGTGCTGTCCGGCAACGACACCTGGGTGACCGTGGATGCCGCGGTCTCCAACGACCTGTTCTACTTCGAGCACGTGCCGCTGCGCCTGGACAACCTGGTCGTGACCGGCCCGGACGGAAGCGCCCTGAAGGCGGAGAACGCCTCCACCGGCCGCTACCGCAGCACCTTCGACCTGCACCTGACGCAGCCCGGTACCTACCGCGTGGCGGTGGTCAACCAGGGCCTGTTCGCGAGCTACAAGGAAAACGGCCAGACCAGGCGCTGGCGCGGCACGGCGGAAGCGTTCGCGAAGGAAGTGCCCGCTAACGCCGCGGACCTGCAGGTGACGCAGGCCGAAGGCCGCGTCGAGTCCTTCGTCACGAACGGCAAGCCGAGCAGCCGGGGCCTGGCCGCCAGCGGCCGCGGCCTGTAACTGGCGCCGATCACGCACCCGAACGACCTCGTGGCCGGCGACACGGCCAGCTTCCGCCTGCTGCTCGACGGCAAGCCGGCCACCAACCTGAAAGTGGCCGTGGTGCCGGGCGGCATCCGCTACCGCGACCAGTTGCAGGAATTCAGCGCCACCACCGACGCCGACGGCAAGTTCAGCGTGAAGTGGCCG
The DNA here is from genome assembly GCF_029278605.1 of Cupriavidus sp. WKF15. NCBI lineage: Bacteria > Pseudomonadati > Pseudomonadota > Betaproteobacteria > Burkholderiales > Burkholderiaceae > Cupriavidus > Cupriavidus sp. WKF15. Next base: position 617,946 of record NZ_CP119573.1, on the reverse strand, counting down.
GCCCCCGGCATGTACTGGATGGAGGCCGAGGTCCGCGACGAAAAGACCTCGGTCAAGGCCGCCAGGACCCGCCGCGCCACCTATGTGGTGACGGTCGAAGTGCTGCCGCAGTGAGCCGTTGCCAGGATCTGCCTGCTTGAACCGCGTCCTGATCCCGCTCACGCTGTCAGCGCCGCCGGTACCGCCCGGCGCGCAGGCGCGCGCGCAGCGCTGGGCCGGCGAGACCATGGGTACCACATGGTCGGTGGTGGCCATGCTGCCGCCGACGGTGGACGCCGGCGCGCTGGAACAGGGCATACGCGCCGCGCTCGACAGCGTGATCGCGCAGATGAGCAACTGGGCGCCGGACTCGGACGTGAGCCGCTTCAACCGCGCCTGCGCCGGCACGTGGGTCGCGCTGCCGGCCGACTGCCTGCGCGTGCTGGCGTGCGCGCTGCAGGTCGCGCGCGACAGCGGCGGTGCCTACGATCCCAGCGCCGGGCCGCTGGTGGACCTGTGGGGCTTCGGTCCCGCGCCGAAGCGCAGCGCGCCGCCGGCGCCGGACGAGGTCGCGCTGGCCAGGCGGCAATGCGGCTGGGACCGTATCGTGCTCGATCGCGAAGGCGGCCGCGCGCTGCAGCCTGGCAGCGTATCGCTTGACCTCTGCGCGATTGCCAAGGGCTTCGCGGTGGACGCTGTCGCCCGATACCTCGATGGCGAGGGCGTGGCACACCACCTGACCGAGATCGGCGGCGAACTGCGTGGCAACGGCGTCAAGCCGGACGGCATGCCGTGGTGGGTGGCCCTTGAATCGCCGCCTGACAGCGGGCCGGCCACGCCGGAGCAGACGCTGGTCGCGCTGCACGGCCTGTCCGCCGCCACCTCGGGCGACTACCGGCGCTTCTTCGACAGCGAAGGCCGGCGCTATGCGCACACCATCGATCCGCGCACCGGCTATCCCGCCAGTCATGCGCTGGCTTCGGTGACCGTGCTGCACGTCGAATGCATGATGGCCGATGCGCTTTCCACCGCCCTGACCGTGCTCGGCCCGCGGGCCGGCATGGAACACGCGCGCCGGCATGGCATCGCGGCGCGCTTCCTGGTTCGTACACCGGGCGGTTTTGACGAACATCTTTCCCCGGCCTTTGCCGCGATGCTGGCATGAACCGCTTCCTGACATGCTGGCTGGCCGCCGTGGCCGGTGTCTGCCTGGCCATGCTGAGCCCGTCGCGCGCCGGCATGGCGGCTGGTGTGTTGCTCGCCTATGCGGGCTTCTGCGCGGCCGTGTTCGATCATCACCGCCGCCGGCTCGCACGCGTCACGGCGCTTGCCGGCGGCGGCGCGGACCAGCATGGCGCCACGCTGGTGGCCTACGCGAGCCAGACCGGCTTTGCCGAGCAACTGGCCATGCAGACCGCCGCCGCGTTGCAGGGTGCCGGCATGCCGGTGCACATGCTTTGCCTTGCCGAGCTGGACGCCTGCCGGCTGGCCAGCTTCCGGCAGGCGCTGTTCGTGGTCAGCACCACCGGCGAAGGCGACGCGCCCGATAGTGCCTCGGGATTCGCGCGCCGCCTGCTGGCCGCGGGTGGTCAGGATGCATTGCGTCAGCTTCGCTATGGCGTGCTGGCACTGGGAGACAGCAGCTACGCGCGCTTTTGCGCGTTCGGCCATGCGCTGTCCGACTGGCTGCAGCGCCACCATGCGCAGCCGCTGTTCGACCTGATCGAAGTGGACAACGGCGACGCGGGCGCGCTGCGCCACTGGCAGAACCACCTGTCCGCGCTCAGCGGCGGCGCGGAGATCGCCGACTGGGAGCGTCCGCGCTATGACCGCTGGCAGCTCGCGGAGCGCCATCATCTGAACCCCGGCAGCCAGGGCGCGCCGGCGTTCCATCTCGCGCTCAGGCCCGAGGCCGACTTGCCGGACTGGCAAGCCGGCGACATCGCCGAGATCGGTCCCTGCCACGACCCGGCCGAGATCGGCCGCCTGCTCGACAAGCTGGCCATGGACAGCGCCACGTCCGTGCGCTGCGACAGCCAGACGATGACACTGGTCGAAGCGCTCGCCACGCGCCTGCTGCTGCCCGAAGCGCACCTGGCCACGATGCGGGCCTTGCCGCCTCAGCAGCTTGTCGACGCGCTGTCGCCGCTGCCGCATCGCGAGTATTCGATTGCCTCGCTGCCGCAGGATGGGCAGCTCGAACTGCTGGTGCGGCAGACCCGTCATGCCAACGGGCGGCTCGGGTTGGCATCCGGGTGGCTGACCAGCCATGCATCCGTGGGGGCGCGCATTGCGCTGCGTATTCGCACTAACCGGGGCTTCCATGCGCCGCCCGATGATCGTCCGCTGGTGCTCGTCGGCAATGGCACCGGCCTCGCCGGACTGCGCGGCCACCTGAAGGCGCGCGCGCTGGCTGGGCGGCATCGCAACTGGCTGTTTTTTGGCGAGCGTTCAGCGCGGCATGACAACTTCTTCGCTGACGAACTCGCTGGCTGGCAGCGCGATGGCGTGCTGGAGCGGGTGGATGTTGTCTATTCGCGCGACGGCAGCGCTTTGCGCTACGTGCAGGATGCGCTGCGCGAGCGTGCGCCGTCGCTGCGCGAATGGGTCGATGCCGGGGCCGCCATCTACGTGTGCGGCAGCCTGCAGGGCATGGCTGGCGGCGTCGATGATGCGCTTGCCGAGGTGCTCGGGGCGGAGCGGTTGCGGCGGCTCAGTGAGCAGGGGCGTTATCGGCGCGACGTCTATTAGCCAGCCGCGTCAGCCCACGTACCAGAGAATGCTGACAAACTGGCACGTGCTGCCCGCCAGCACGAACAGATGCCAGATACCGTGGAAGTGCCGGACCTTCTCGTCAAACAAAAAGAATCCGATGCCGGCCGTATAGAGTGCGCCGCCCGCTACCAGCCACCACATGCCGGGCGCCGGCAACGCTGCCGCCAGCGGCTGGAACGCTATCAGCACCAGCCATCCCATCACCACGTAGATCGACAACGAAAACACCCGCGTACGCCGCCCGATCCAGAGTTCCTGCACGATGCCGACGGCGGCGAGTCCCCAGTTGATCCCGAATAGCGCCCACCCCCATGGGCCGCGCAGCGTGACCAGTGCAAACGGCGTATAGCTGCCCGCGATAAGCAGGTAGATGGCGCAATGATCGAGCCGCTGGAATACGTCCTTGGCCGGGCCGCGCAGGCTGTGGTACAGCGTGGAGATGGTGTAGAGCAGAACCAGCGTGGTGCCGTAGACCACTGAACTGACCACCTTCCACGCGTCGTGGTAGAGGGCCGAGGATGTCACCAGCACCGCCATGCCGGCGGCCGCCAGGATGGCACCGGCCAGGTGGCTGTAACCGTTGAATCGTTCGCCGCGATACATGCGCCGTCCTCCGGGAAAACTCAGTCGGTGCGCAGTCCGCAGTGCAACCGCGGATGCACGAAGCCGTATTTTCGCACGGCTGCGCGCGCTTGCCGCGGCAAGGCCCTGACGGCAGTCATGGCTTCGTTGCCATACGGCGACAGTGTCGCGGCATATCCATCTGCGAAAGCATTCGTTCCCTGTGCCGGTGCACACCGCTATCGTCTGCCCATCCAACCTTAGCGTGAGGCATCCATGCGTACCCGTTCCCCGCTGCTGCGCGCAGCGCTGACCCTGATCACCGGCCTGGCCGTGCTCGCTTCCGGCTCCGCCATGGCGGACCGCCTCGACGACATCCGCAAGGCCGGGGTACTGCGCGTGGGCGTGTTCGACGCCAACCCGCCGTTCGGCTTTGTCGACGCGAAGACCAATGCGCCGGCCGGCCTCGATGTGGACTACGCGCGCGAGATTGCGAAGCGGCTCGGGGTGAAGGTCGAATTCCGTGCCACCAACCCGGCCAACCGGATCCCGCTGCTGGCTTCGCAGAAAGTCGACATCGTGGCCGCGAACTTCACCATCACCGAAGAGCGCCGCCAGCAGATCGCCTTCTCCACGCCGTACTTCGCCAGCGGCCTGCAGTTCATCGCCAGGAGCGGCACGCTGCGCCAGCCGGACGATCTCAGGAACTGGCGCCTGGGCGTGGACAAGGGCACCACGCAGGAAACCACGCTGCGGCAGAAGTATCCGGAGGCGCGCGTGATTGCCTATGACGATTCGCCGCTCGCCCTGGCCGCATTGCGCAGCGGCGCGATCCAGGCCTTTGCGCAGGACGGCGCCAAGCTCGGTGCCTTGCTGGCGACATTGCCCAACAAGGAGCAGTTCGAGATCTCGCCGTTCACGCTGACGCGCGAATACATGGGCATCGGCATTCCGAAGGACGAGGCGCGCCTGACCGCGACGATCGACCAGATCCTCGCGGAGCTCGAGAAGAACGGCGTGGCGGGGCAGATCTACGACAAGTGGTTCGGGCCGAAGAGTTCGGCGCCACTGGCAAGGGACTTCCGCATCGGCGACAAGGTCAACTGATGCTGCCTGGCGCACGCATGAAGCGGGAATGGGAATGACTGCGTCCATCCTCTTTCAGCCGCTGAAAGAGAAATACCTGCACTGGCTGCTGTCGGGCTTTGCCATGACCGTCGCGCTGTCGGTCGCCGTGTTCGTGCTTGGTTGCCTGCTTGCCTGCGCGTGGCTGGCATTGCGCCGCACGCCGGTGCGGGTTGCCGTGGATGCAGCGATCGGCTTCGTGCGCAAGACGCCATTGCTGGTCCAGCTCTTCTTCTGGTACTTCGGCGCAGCGCAATGGCTCGGCAATGCGGCGATCGCCCGCATATCGGATTGGCGCGGCGTCGATATCGGCGCCGGCATGATGCTATCGGCGCCATCGCTGGAGGCGCTGGCGAGCACGCTTGGCATCGCGCTGTATGCGAGCGCCTTCTATGCGCAGGAACTGGAAGCCGGCATCGCCGCCGTGCCGCGCGGCCAGTTCGCGGCCGCGCTCGCGCTTGGCTTTTCGACACAGGCGGCGTGGTGGCGCATTGTCCTGCCGCAGGCGCTGCGCATCGCGGCGGCGCCGATGGTCGGGCAGTTCTGCCAGACCATCAAGAACACCTCGCTGGCGATGGCGATCGGCTTTGCCGAGCTGTCCTATGCCGCGCGGCAGGTGGAGACCGACACCCTGATGGCATTCCAGGCCTTCGGCGTGGCCACGCTGCTCTATGTCGCGCTGATCCTGCTGCTGCAGGCGCTGGCGCCGCTGGTGCAGCGGCAACTGGGCTGGCATGAGGTGAAGCATGGCTGATGCCGCGGGCCTGCCGGCGGGCCTTGCGCTGGTGCTCGGCCAGTTGCCGTTCCTGCTCAAAGGCGCCTTTCCCGAAGGGCCGCTCGCGGGGGCGGCGCTCACGCTGGCCATGGCCGCGATGGCCTGTGCGGGTGCCACGGCGGCAGGCATTGTGCTCGCGCTGCTGCTTGCGCTGGCGCCGCCGCCGGTGACGCGCCCGGTGCGCGCGCTGCTGGCAGTGCTGCGCGCCATCCCGGTGCTGATGCTGATCTTCTGGGCCTATTTCCTGCTGCCGATGCTGGCTGGCGTGCAGGTCGGCGAGGTGCAGACCGTGGTGATCGCGCTGGCGCTGATCGGCGCCGCCTACATCGCGCAGAGTCTTGATGCCGGGTTTGCCGCCATCGGCAAGAGGCAGCAGCATGCCGCGCTGGCCCTTGGCTTCACGCCGCTGCAGGCGATGTGGCATATCGTGCTGCCACAGACGCTGCGCGCGATGCTGCCATCGCTCGCGAACACCTGGGTATCGCTGACCAAGGATACGTCGCTGGCCTATATCGTCGGCGTGACCGAGCTGTCGACACTGGCCGCGCAGATCAACGGGCGCAATATGGGTTATGCGGCCGAAGTCTTCGCGGCCGTGGCCTTGCTCTACTTCCTTGCGTGCGCGGCGATTGAATCGTGCGCCGCATTGCTGCTGGCACGCGGCGGGTACCGGCGGCGCCGGCCATTCACCCGTACCGGCGCCGCTGCGGCTTGGCCGGCTTCAGCACCGCGAAATCCGTGACACGCTGCGCTCACTCCGCCGGCGCGCTGAGGGCGGCGTCCAGCATGGCGGTCGCCAGGCCGACGAGCAATGCGATCGCGGAGGCAACAAACCAGCGTACGGTCTGGCGATACTCGGCGACGGCATCGTCCTCGATCCGCAAGGCGCGGAACAGCGCGACGATTTGCAGGACCACCGCGCCGACCAGGGAAAGCGCGGCAAACGCCGCGCGGGCGTTCCAGTGTCCCGGGCTCTCGAAGCCCCAGAAGCGCCAGAAGGCCAGCGAGAAGCCAAGGAGCACGGTGATTGCCGTGATGATGCCCTGACGATAGCCCGCGGATACCATCTGTGGCGCGGGCGTAGCGCTCTGCGGCGGGGTGTCGGGCGCGGGCATCGGGCGCAGCGTTACGGTTGCGTTGCCGGTAGTTCGACCACGGCCAGCGTGGCTACCAGGCCGCCCACCACGCGGCTGCGGTGACCCTTGCCAGTCGTGTCCTCCAGCAGCAGCGCGCTGCCGGCGACCAGCGAACGGCGTTCGCCGTCGGAGGCCTCGAATTCCATCTCGCCGTCCAGCATGAACATCCACATCCTGAGCGGGGATGGATGCAGGTCGCCCACCCAGCCGGTCGGCACCACCAGGAAGCCCTGGCGCACGGCGGGCGTCATTGACGACACCCAGAACGATGGGGCAGGTGGCGCAAAATTGCGCTCCGACATTTCCGTCGACAGCGCGCCGAAATGCGATTCGCCGGATTCGTCGGCGTAGAGGCGGCCGAAGGCCAGGGTGGAATGGTGGGTAGTGGAGATTGCGGGGTCTGGCATGGCGCGGCCTCCGGCAAGGGGCGTTGGCCCCGTTGTTACGCTAACCAGTCTAGATTGCGCAGGGCGGCTGTGTTGGCCTTCTTGGCATGCGCCGCTCGCAGCAGCGCCCGCCAGGCACGACAATCGCCCCATCGCCACAGGCCCCGCGGAAAAATACTTAAAACGCCACCCGTGCGCTCTAGGGATGCTCTGCACAATTAGCCGGCGGATGTGCTTGCAATGAATCGTCGAGCCAGCGAGCATGTAGCGCATGAAGCAAACTGACCTTGGACTGAACTTGTCGACCAAGCGCACCCGCAAGCGCGAATTTCTGGACGAGATGAACCGCGTGGTGCCGTGGGCCGATCTGGTGATGCTGATCGCTCCGTACGCCCCGGAGGGCAAGCGCGGCCGTCCCCCGTTCGCGGTCGAGGCAATGCTGCGCATCCACTTTCTTCAACAATGGTTCGGCCTGTCGGACCCGGCGATGGAAGAAGCGCTGCACGACGTGCCGCTGTATCGGGAGTTCGCCGGGCTGGACAACTGGACGGTGAGGCTGCCCGACGAGAGCACCATCCTGCGGTTCCGTCACCTGCTGGAGAGGCACAAGCTGGCCGCTCAGATTCTCGCGCTGGTAAACGACATCCTTCGCGACAAGGGATTGATGCTGCGCGCGGGCACGGTGGTGGACGCGACGCTGATCAGCGCACCGAGTTCGACCAAGAATGCGTCGGGCGAACGCGACCCGGAGATGCACCAGAGTAAGAAAGGAAACCAGTGGTATTTCGGCATGAAAGCGCACATTGGCGTGGACGCCGAAAGCGGGCTGGTGCACACGGTGCGGGGCACGGCTGGCAACATCAACGACGTGGTTGAGGCCAACAGCCTGCTGCATGGCGAGGAAACCGACGCGTTTGGCGATGCGGGTTATCAGGGCGTGGAGAAGCGTCCTGACGCGCGGGCGGACGTGAACTGGCACGTGGCGATGAAGCCAGGCAAACGTCGCGTTCTGGACCAAAGCAAACCGCTTGGCGCGCTCGTCGATCAAGTCGAGCGAATCAAGGCGGGCATCCGGGCCAAGGTCGAGCATCCGTTCCGGGTCATCAAGCGGCAGTTCGGCTACACCAAGGTCCGCTATCGAGGGCTGAGGAAGAACACCGCGCAAGTCATGACCTTGTTCGCGCTGTCCAACTTGTGGATGGCGCGCGGCAAACTGCTGGCTGCTGAGGCATGAGCGCGTTTCAGGCTCATGCCGATGCCTCGCGCGTAGCCCGCGAGTGCTGCTCCGCGCGTGCCAGACAGCTTCGCCCCGGGCTGACAGGTTGGCGTCGTGGCGCATTCAGCTTCCTGTTAAACGGCCAAGCACACTCGATTCGCGTTTGTGCAGAGCATCCCTAGCTCTACTCCGCAGGCTGCCGGTTCGTCAGGTTGTTCAACGGCGCCCGCCACGCGGTGTCGGCGTTCGGGTTGCCGGGCTATTGCTCGTTCAGAACAATCAATGCATCCAATGCCACCGCGCCTTGGCCTTGTTGGCGGACCAGCAGCGGGTTCACTTCCATTTCGCCGACCCGGTCGCCCAGCGCCATGGCGGCGTCCGATAGTGCGGAGATGGCGGCCGCGGCGGCTTCGATATCGGCGGCGGGCTTGCCGCGGAAGCCGGTCATCAGGCGGTAGCCGCGCAGGCTCGACAGCATCTCGTGCGCCATGGTGCGGTCTACCGGCAGCAGGCGGTGCGCGACGTCGTGGAAGATTTCGGTGAAGATGCCGCCCAGCCCCACCGTCATGGCCGGCCCGAACACCGGATCGCGCGTCACGCCGACGATCAGCTCGCACACGCCGCTGGCCATCTTCTGCACCAGCACGCCGCGTTGCTCGGCCAGCGGCATTGCCTTCACCGCATTGGCAACGACTTCGCCAGCAGCCGTGCGCACCTGCTGCGCATCCGCCAGGCCCAGCCGCACGCCGCCGGCCTCGGTCTTGTGCGCGATGTCCGGGCTCAGCACCTTGACCACGACCGGATAGCCGATGCGCTCGGCCGCGCTGGCGGCCTCGTCTGGCGTGGCGGCGACGGCTTCGTCGCCGATCGGCACGCCAAAGCCGGACAGCCACAGCTTGGCCTGGTGCTCGTCCGTGGACGCCGCGGGCAGATAGCCGGCGGCGCCCATGCAAGCCTGGGCGCGCAGGTCCATCCAGCGCGCCGTCGGCGCGGCCGTGCCGAGCCAGCCTACGTAGGTGCCGAGCGCCTGCGCGGCACGCGCGACGTCGGGGAACAGTGCCACGCCGGCCGCTGCCAGCCGCTGCCGGCTGGCGGGCTCGCCGGTGGTTGCCACCGCGATCAGGCGCCTGGTCTTCGCGGCCACTTCGATCAGCTCGTCGGCGACGCGGTCGAGCAGGTAGGCCGTGGCGTAGAGAAAGATGACGTCCGTGCCGCCATCGGCGGCCAGGTTGTCCAGCACCGCATAGGCCAGGCCATCGCGGTTGAAAAGCTGCCCCGTCATGTCGACCGGGTTGGCCACGCCGCCGATCTCGGGCACCGCGGCCTGCAGGCGCTGCTGCATTGCATCCGACAGGCGCGGCACTTCCAGGCCCGCGGCGCTGAGCAGGTCGGCCGACAGCGCGCCCATGGCGCCCGACACCGATGCCACCACCACGCGGCGCCCGGCGCTGCGCTGGCGGAAGCCCGACAGGTAGGCCAGGTCGGTCAGGTGCGCCGGGTCGCGCGCCTGCATGGCGCCGAGCTGCGCGAAGGCCGCGCGGTAGATGGCCTGGTTGCCGGCCAGTACCGCCGTGTGCGATTGCGTGGCGCCGGAGCCGGCCTCGCTTTCGCCAGCCTTGAGCACGATCAGCGGTTTGCCGGCGGCGCGCAGCCGCGCGGCGGCATCAATGAAGCGGGGACCATTGCGCAGGCCTTCGACGTAGCCGACCACGGCGCCGGTCTGCGCCTCATCGGCCAGGTAGTCCAGGTAGTCGGCATAGTCGAGGCAGGCTTCGTTGCCGGTGTTGATGAACTGGTGGAAGCCCACGTCCATCTGGCGGCCGGTGGCGTAGACGATGGCGCAGACGTTGCCGCTTTGCGTCAGCAGGCTGACATGGCCGGGACCGTCCTGGGGCGGAAAGGCGCGGAAGGTGGTGGCGAACGCGGTGATCGCGCGCGTGGTCAGGTTGGCCAGGCCCATGCAGTTGGGGCCGGCGATGGCCATGCCGGTTTCGCGCGCGAAGGCGGTCAGCCCGGCCTGGCGGGCCACGCCGGCCGCGCCGGCTTCGGCAAAGCCCGAGGCATAGAGGATCGCCGCGCGGATGCCCACGGCGTGGCAGCGCCGCAGTTGCGGCAGGACTTCATCAGCGCCGAGCGCGAGTACGGCCACATCGGGCGTCGCCGGCAGCGACTCGACATCCGGGTAGCACGCCAGCCCGGCGATTTCCGCATAGCGCGGATTGACCGGATAGACCGTGCCCCGGTAGCCAAGGCGCTGCAGGTGGTCCAGCGCCACGCCGCCGATGCGGCTGGTGTCGCGCGAGGCGCCGATGATGGCAATGGAAGCGGGTTCCAGCAGCCGGGACAGGGCGGCGCGGTCTGGGCGGGACGCCGTAGCGGTAAGGGTCATCATCATCTCCATCCTTCCTGTGCCGGAAGGTGGAGCGATTCAAGCCCATGGTGGCGGGCCGCGGCAAGCAACGCGGCCCAGACTGTGCATATTGTGAACGGAGTGGGTGCGGACGCCGTGGACATGCTGCGCCGCAATGTGGCCTGACGGCTACCTCTGCCTGCGCGCGGCGGTGTATCTTGTGAGATATCGGAGCCGCGTCCCATGCGGGCGGCCGGCGCCTGCGCGGCGTTGCGGAGACAACCCAATGCACCCAAACTGCAATGCGTCCAGCCTGTCGCCAACCTTGACGGGTCCGGCGCACGCCTGGCGTGGCTGGCGAGCCTGCCGGCGGCGCCTGGCCACAGTTGCCACGGCAATCGCCTGCGCCGGTGCACTGGCCGGCTGTGCGAGCTTGCCAGCCTCCGCCGAGCGCACGCCCTCAAGCGCCCCGGCCGTGACCACGGACACGCCGCTGGGCAAGGCGCTGGCACCACGCCTGGCGCAGCATCCGGGCGAGTCGCTGTTCTACCCGCTGTCGACCGGCCCCGACGCGCTTACCGCGCGCCTTGCCATGGCGCGCGCCGCGCAGCGCAGCCTGGACCTGCAGACCTATATCTTCGAGCCCACGGGCACCGGCGCCGCCGTGCTCGGCGACATCATCGATGCCGCCGACCGCGGCGTGCGCGTGCGCGTGCTGCTGGACGACTTGCATACCAGCGGCCTGGACAAGGTGCTGGCCGCGATCGACTCGCATCCCAATATCGAGGTCAGGCTGTTCAATCCGTTCGCCAACCGCGGCGCGCGCTGGCTGGAGATGCTGTGGAGCTTCAACCGGCTGGACCGCCGCATGCACAACAAGTCGATGACGGTGGACAACCAGATCTCGCTGGTGGGCGGGCGCAACGTGGGCGATGCCTATTTTTCCGCGCGCATCGACATGGATTTCAGCGACCTCGACGTGCTCGTCGCGGGGCCGGCGGTGCCGCAGGTGTCGGCGGTGTTCGACGAATACTGGAACGATGTCTCGTCCTACCCCGTGGTGGCGCTGATCCCGGAAGGCAAGGACGCGCCCGCTGAGATGCGCGCCCTGCGCAAGCGCCTCGAAGCGCGCGGCGATCGGGCGAAGGCCAGCCCCTATGTGCAGGAGCTGCTCGATTCGGGCCTGGCGAAGGGCATCGAAAGCGGCCACATGCCGGCCTACACCGGCAAGGCCACCGTGGTATCTGACAAGGCCAGCAAGATCACCGAGCAGACCCCGGGCGACGGCTATGCCACGGTACGCCTGGAGCGCCTGATCAGTGCGGCGAAGAACGAGGTGGTGCTGGTGTCGCCCTATTTCGTGCCGGACGATGACGGCGAGGCGTGGCTCGTCGCGATGGCGAAGCGCGGCATCCATGTGCGCGTCCTGACCAATTCCTTTGCCGCGACCGACGTGAGTGCCGTGCATGCGGGCTACGCGCCCCACCGCGAGGCGCTGGTGGCGGCCGGCGTCGAGCTGTACGAACTGAAGCCGAGCGCCTATGCCGAACTCGCGCAGCGCGGCAAGGGTGGCGGCTCGGGCCCGAACTCGCGCGCGTGGCTGGCGTTGAGCCGCGCGAGCCTGCATGCCAAGAACTACATCGTCGACCAGCACCTGGTGTTTATCGGCTCGCTCAACATGGACCCCCGCTCGGCCAAGCTCAATACCGAGATGGGCGTGGTG